>NZ_NEJJ01000016.1:0-183344 GCF_002113045.1 Pseudomonas sp. B26(2017)
GGATTGGTTGAGTGGTTGGGGGCGGGGGCGGTGGGTCAGGCTTTAGGTTATTTTGATCTTAGTCCCACCGTACGACAGAGCGAAAATTAGCGCAGCTAGACATTATCGGAGTATCAAGGCCGCTTGCATCTAGGCGCCTCATCAGCACCACAAGAAGGAGACTTTCGGATTATGGAAGAATATCTTGGGGCTTGGATGCTGGAAAAAATCGCTAAAGGTAAGGCGATACTTTTTCTAGGCGCAGGAGCTGCTTTCGGCGCACGTGGTCCAGAAAATGAAAGTCCCCTATCGGGTGAAGGGCTTAGAGATAAAATTTCAGATCAATTTCTTGGCGGTGATGAAAAGAAGAAAACGCTGGTACAGGTGTCGGACTATGCAAAAAATGAGGCTGGGCTATTAGAAGTTCAGCAATACATAAAAAAACTATTCATTCCTCTCCAGCCTGCCGAATTTCATAAAATAATACCCACTTTTCGCTGGCATTCAATATTCACAACAAACTACGATTTGATAATTGAACGCGCTTATGAGTCTTCACCTGCACGCTTACAAAATATTGCCCCAATAATTAGAGACGGCGACAACTTCAGCGAAGTAATTAGCAGCCTAAACGACCTACCCTATTTCAAGCTTCACGGATGTATAAACACAATCAACGACCCACTTCTTCCGCTTATTCTTGCTAGCGAAGAATATGCAAAATACAAAAATGGCCGAAAACGGCTTTTTGGGCACTTATCTGAGTACGGACTCGAACACCCAATAATATTTTGCGGGTATCAGCTTAGCGATCCAAATATACAACAGATTTTGTTTGACCTAAACGACATGGGGATAAACAGACCATCTTATGCTTTAGTTGACCCAGGCCTGGGAAAGTACGACATGAAAATGTGGTCAGGCAGGCGTATAACACCAATAAAATTAACCTTAGAAGACTTCCTTTCATATATCGACCACAAAATTGAACGTAGCACTAGAATTCTATCAAGCCTTAAGCTTGCAGAAAGAAGCCCGATATTCAGGCATCTAAAAAACGATGCTCAAATCTCCGCCGAGCTTAATACTTATCTAAGCATGGAGCTTGAACACATTTACCCCGGACTAACAACAAAAGGCATTTCACCCATCGACTTTTACAAAGGACTTGACACTGACTGGGGTGGAATACAGCAGAAGCTCGACATAAAGCGGAGGGTAGGAGACACAATAATAATGGATGCAGTGATAGACAGCGATCTAAAAGGAGTCAACACGTTCCTCCTCAAAGGATACGCTGGGAGTGGAAAAACGATACTTCTTAAAAGAATAGCCTGGTATGCCGCAAATGAATTAGAGAGCACGGTTGTAAGACTACGCGACGGCGCCATGCTTAGGCCGTCACTAATCAAAGAACTAGCTTTAAAGTGCGAAAACAGGCTAATACTAATAATTGACGATGCAATAGCAAACGTTACTGAATTGCTTAAGCTATATCGAACCTTTGAATATGAACCAGCCAACATATCAATTATCACTAGCGCTAGAAATAACGAATGGAATAGATTTGCTGGGGACATAGAGCAATACGTTAAATCAGAGTACGAAATCTCAACACTTTCTGAAAAAGAAATCTCAGAATTAATTGAGAATCTGTCAAAACATAATTGTCTTGGGAACTTCAGAGCAGAGCACGCTGATCGTATTAGAGAGCATTTCTCCCTTACGGCTGATCGACAACTCTTAGTAGCTCTCCACGAGGCCACTGCGGGAAAACCTTTCGAGGAAATCGTACTTGACGAATACAGGCACATTACGCCTTCAGAAGCGCAAATTTTGTACATGGATGTATGCACATTAAACCGGCTAAACGTGCCAGTACGAGTTGGTCTGATATCTCGTATATCAGGCATTGGGATTGAAGAGTTTCGGAAGCGCTTTCTTGCACCATTAGAACATGTTGTAAAGGTTTATCTAGATCACGCATCTCGAGATTATGCATATGTTGCGAGGCACCCCTTAATAGCCAGATTCGTATTCGAGCACGCACTTCAAACCTCCGAGGAGAAAGCGACTCAAATTGTGCGCGTACTTGAACACTTAAATCTAGAATATAGCGCAGACAACGAAGCATTCACTCACTTAATAAAAGGAAAATTGCTTGCAGAACTGTTCGGTGACAAAGCTTTGGTAGGCAGAATTTACGAAGCAGCAGAGCAAACCGGAGCATCCGCTCACTACGTCCTCCATCAAAAAGCTGTCTTTGAACTTAATCATCCAGGGTGCGATACAAAAGCAGCTCTTAGCATCATTCTTCAAGCAGAAAAAATGCTTCCCGAGAATCGTACCGATAAAGCAATCCTCCATACAAAAGCAATGATCTACAAGCGCCTTGCAAGAGAATCGCGCACCGACTTAGAAACTGACAAATATCGTGCTGAATCACGAGCAATATTTGAACGCCTCATCCTAAGCCAGAAAGACTCCAGGGCATCAAATGGCCTAGCCGAATTACAACTCGACGAACTCGATGATCGAGTTAGAGATATAAACTCAAATCCGAATGACGAACTTACAAAAAGATCCTTTCTAGAGTTTGTAAAGCGAATCGAAACAACAATCCATAATGGACTTCAGAAATTCCCAGGCGATGAGTATCTTCAGACCCGACAAGAACAACTTGCAATAAAACTTAATGACGACATCAAAGCAAAAGCAATTCTGGAAGAAGCGTACAAATCACACAGCTCAAGTGAATTCATATCAATCCGACTTGCACGACAACGCTCACAGAATAGCAACATAATCGATGCGGAAAAAATATTACGCGACGGAATATCCCAGAACCCGAACAGCAAGCCCCTACACCTAGAACTCGCAAAACTATTAATTGGACAAAAGGACTCAAACAAGAACGATGAGATTGACCACCACCTAAAACGTAGCTTTTCACCTTCAGACTCTAATTATGATGCTCAATTCTGGTATGCGCGACATCAATATCTTCACGGCAGCAGAAGCAAGTCAAAAGAAATATTTTCCTTCCTTAAAACAGCCAGAATTTCTCCTAGTCAAAAAAATCTTATTCAAGGTGACGTGATCGGCAACAACGGGATGCCAAAGATATACACCGGACACATCACACAAGAGCATGTAAGCTTTTGCTTTATTAAGTCGACGGAACTTAATGATAGTATATTTGCAAGTGCATTCCGCTTCTCCAATCTTCCTTCAGAAGGTATCAAAGCGAATGTCGACGTCGAGTTTACACTCGCCTTCACAATGAAGGGACCTACAGCGAGACGGGTTTCTATAAAGTTTTGATCGCAAACCCATGTACGGAAAATAGGGGACCGAAAATAGTTGACGGATTTATTTTTAGATGAAGAAATCAAAGGGCAGATTTATTTTTTATAATAAATCAGTCCCCTTTTCCTAACCACCTACCCCTTGCCAGAATAAATACTTTATTTAGAACATTATCAATGATCAGGGGTTTTATTGGCTTTAGAAAACAGCATCAAAAAAGGGGACCCAAAAAAGGGGACGGCTTTTCTGGTTCTTTTCTGGTTGATCTTTTAATGAACCAGGCGCAAGGCAGAATATTTTTTAGAACCGAATCTTGGCGGACATATAATCCATATCAATGGGCAAATACCGCCAATAAGAAAGCACAAACTAATAAACCAAGGATACTTATTTACCGACCGCGTACAAAGGTGACAGACTCTGTCACCTTTCACTTAAGCACGAATATCATTCAAGAAACACTTTATCTTTTCATACTCATCAAACGTCACTTCGTACGTAACCAAAATTTTTTGCCCTGGCCAATCCTTCACAACTAAAAATTTTTGCAGAAATTTCCACGCCGACGCTAACAAAGTCAACACACCAAGATAACTAATCAAATAAAAACTAAATACAAAAATCAGTTGCCAGCCCTCACTAAAATCCAGCAGCGACGCCAAGTAAACCAAACAATTGGTAGCCACTACAAACAACAGTAGAAAAATCCACACACAAAAACCATGCAACCCGACTTTAAGTTTCGCGCCTTTCATTTTTAACCTTTCAGATAAATATTGTAATCACGCCCAACGCGTTCGCATTATTATCTACAGCTCGACGACTTGAACAGCCAACACTTTGCTCACGAGCTTAAATAACAACAATTTCTCGAAAAAAGAATTCGAACCATATAAATACAGAAACGTCCTACAACCCACCCGTGACTCTATGCAGTAGTCTCGCGAGGCTTTAGGACTTGAGAAAGGTGGATAGATATATCCTCAGATCATTAGTCCGCTTCGCTTTTGTTGATCGTTGAAGGCATTGTGATAGCATTCGTCCGTTCCCCCCGGAGAGGGGGATTTTTTCTACATCCCGCAAGGAATATGCCCCGTGAAAGACTTCGTCATCAGCGTCAATAACACCGTCCTCTATCTCTCCTTGGCATTCATCTGGCTGGTCGCTATCGTCGCGATTTTCACCAGCGGGTTCTTGCCTGCGCTGGGTATCTTCGTGGCCGGCACCCTGTGCTGGTGCATCATTTCCGGCTTCTGGTTCGTCCAGTCGGCGACCTACGAAGAACTGCGCAAGCTGAACGCCAGCAAAAACTGAAACATCAGGGCGGAGCCGTAATTGCCCCGCCCTACCCTGAGCGCTTGGTTCCGTGCCAAGCGCTCTCGCCCACTGCGAATGGCTTGCAAAAATCCCGCATTTTCCGAAATCCTGAAAATCCCGCCGTTCCCTTTCTGCCAATAAAGCCCAGTACTATCTTTCAAGAAATATCCCCGTCCCTTGTCCTCATTTACTGAGTGGCGAACTAAAGGAGTTCTGGTTTTGGGACATCTTCTGACCGAGCCTCAGCTGACTAACGTCAGAGCTGCACTCTCATGGCCTTTCAACGATTTGCCGGTCGAATACGATTATGTAGCGGCGGTGGTCAGAGGCATCGATCCAGTTGTGCTCTACGAAATCCTTTATTCAGAGGTCGCGCCGGTGTGCTTCACCAACCTTGTGGCCGCTGTGCCTCCGGTGTGGACTGGCTTTGATCCAGACTCGCTCAGGGCAATGATCGAGGAAAGGCTGGCTGCCAGGGAGAACAGCTGGTTTCGCAGGCAGTTTGATAAGGCGTTGGTTCGCTGGCTGCAATACAACTACGGCTACATCTGGAAAGAGATTTCCTCAAGGCTTTGAGCGCTTAAACAGGTTCGTTTAAAGCAACCCGCCGTAACTTCCTCGAGGCTACAACGCCTTGCGTCATTGCCTACGACTACGCCAGAATCCGCCGGCTTGTGTGTCTACACTGCGGGTTTTATCGTTTCCGGGTCACTGAAAAGCAGTGATCGGGTTTGGTAGCCCGAGACAAACACAAGATGCAGAGCACACCATCGCGGCGGTCAATCGCCTCGGTTTTATGGTGGCCATGCACAGGGCGTCTTCGGGCGCGCCGGTCTTCCTTGTGTCCCGGTCTACCAACCTGCGTATGGCCACCACCCAACGTTTGGTAGCGTGTGGGTGATGGCTCCTGATGACGACACAAGGAGTTTCACCATGATCAAACCAACACCCAACCCACCCGAAACCGACACCACCTCTCCCTACGAATCCCCCAACTCCAAAAAACTCCACGACGCCGCAGAGCGCGCGCTGGATCACTACCTCTGCCCCGCCGCCGGGATCATGTCGTCCTGCAACGAACCCGAGCGGATGTACTTGGCCAATCCGAAGTACAACACCGAATGCTTGCTGGCCAACGCCAGCGAAAACCTTGGGGCGGCCAGTGAGATGCTGAGCAATTTCGCGGCAACGCTCGATCCGTCCCATCGCAAGATGGCGATCGGTATTGCGCAGGTGGTGATGATTGCCGAGCTGGCGGTGAATCAGGCGCTGGATCACGTCGAGGCCGCGTAATCTCACGATGGCTGCAGGAGCAGTCCTTGGCTACTTCTACAGCGAATCATCGCGGTCCGTATTGTGACTGGAACAAGTGCGACTGAGGCCGGCACGGGATATCGTGCCGGCCTCAAAATCGGCAATGAAATGAGGCAGATCTGTTATCCGGTGACGGGATAAAAGGTCTGCCTCATTTTTTGCGTTAATGCCTGCCTCAGTCTTCAGTGCGATAACGTGCAGCCGCCTTACTCAACGACAAATTGGGCATGAGCTTCTGACGCGCAGCCTCATAGGCATCCAGATCGGCAATGTCCGGAAGCGCCGGAATGGTGACGAACTCGCCCTGATCGAGGCCGGACAATGCCGCGTCCACCATGTCTTCCGCGCGCATCACGATGGCTTCCGGCAGATGCTCCAGCGGTGTGCCGGCCGCGCCCCAGAACTCGGTGGCCGTCGCGCCGGGCAGGACTGCCTGAACGCGCACATTCTTGTCCGCCAGTTCATGACGCAAGGATTGGCTGAACGCCAGAACGAAGGCCTTGGAGCCGCCGTAAACGCCGTTCAACAACTCCGGAGCAATGCCCACGATCGAGGCGATGTTGATCAGTGTGCCGCCGCCACGGGTGACAAACCCCGGAACAGCCGCGTAGGTCAGTCGCATCAGCACGTTCACGTTGAGCGTGAGCAGGTCTTCGAGTGTGTCGACGTTCGATTCCAGCAGCGACTGAGTCGCGCCAATCCCGGCGTTGTTTACCAGCAGAGAAATGCTGGCATCGGTCTTCAGCCGCTCCTCGACCCGTGCCAGATCGGCACGGTCGGACAGGTCAGCGGCCAAAACTTCTATGTTGCGACCGGTTTCGTCACTCAGTCGTTTGGCGAGGGCATTGAGGCGTTCGCGATTTCGCGCGACCAGGATCAGGTCGTGGCCACGTCGGGCCAGGCGTTCGGCATAAACGGCACCGATGCCGGACGAGGCGCCGGTGATGAGGGCAGTACCGAGGCGGGATTGAGTCATGTCGAGTCTCCAGGGTGATGGGAAGCACTGGACGACAGCATGCGACGGCTAGGCGATATCTCAAATGACGTATAAGGTAGTGATTCAGGACATTCGAGATAAAACCATGCATCGCATTGGCTATTTGCTCACTGACGGCTTTCAGGTGCTCTCGCTGGCAACCCAGGCTGTTTTCGAGTTCGCCAATCAGGTCGCCGAGGAGCCCTTCTACAGCGTCGAGAATTTCTCGCCGGACGGCGGCATGGTGCGATCCTCGCTGGGGCTGGCCCTGGAAACGCGTCCGCTTCAGGCGCCCGGGCTGGCCGATACGTGGATCGTGGTCGGGGTCAACGACCCCGTAAAAAATGAGACGCCCACGGCGGTGCTCGATTTCGTACGCAAGGCCGGCAGCCAGGCCAGGCGCACTGTCGGTATCTGCACAGGCGGATTTATCCTCGCCGAAACAGGCCTGTTGAACGGCAGGCGTGCGACAACCCACTGGGCCTACGCCCAGACCTTGCAGAAGCGCCATCCCGAAATCAGCGTCGAGGTCGACCGCATCTATATCGTCGACGGCCCTTTCTGGACGTCAGCGGGCATGACCGCAGGCCTGGACCTTGCGGTCGGCATGGTGGAAAAGGATCTGGGGGCCGAGGTCGCCCGCTCGGTGGCACACAAACTGGTGATGCACCAGCACCGGTCCGGCGGGCAGTCGCAGCACTCGGAAATGCTCGACCTCGCGCCCAAGTCCGACCGTATCCAGAGCGCTCTGAACTATGCGCGAAAACATTTGAATCGCGCGCTCAGTGTCGAAGAACTGGCCGGCGTAGCACACCTGAGCCCGCGCCAATTCACCCGCATTTTCAGCGCGGAAACCGGTCAGTCGCCCGCCAAGGCCATCGAAGGCCTGCGATTGGAGGCCGCTCGTTTGATGATTGAACAGAGCCGGCATTCCCTCGATGTCATCGCCAGCGAATCGGGTTTTCGTGATCGCCGGCATATGCGTGAAGCCTTCATCCGAGGCTTCGGCGTGCCTCCGCAAGCGGTGCGGCGCGATGCTCGTCGGGTTGTGACGGAACCGCATTCCTGACAGGAATGCCCCCATAAAAAACATGAATTTTATTTAGGGCGCCCAATCTTTTAGCGTGGCCACTCCGCATATGGAGATGACGCTATGAATGATTCAAGCCTGCGCCTTTACGTCGATGCTCAATTCACCAGTCCCTACGCAATGTCGTGCTTTGTGGCCCTTCGAGAAAAGGGAATCGACTTCGAAATGAGTACCCTGGATCTGGACAAACTGGAGAACCAGGCCAGCGATTACGCCCGCCTTTCGCTGACTCAACGGGTGCCCTCCCTCGTGCGGGGCGACTTTGCGTTGTCGGAGTCATCGGCGATCACGGAATACCTGGAAGACGTGTTCCCCCAGACACCTGTTTACCCTGAGGCCCCACAGAAACGCGCAGCGGCGAGACAAGTTCAAGCGTGGCTTCGGAGTGATCTTCTACCGATCCGACAGGAGCGCTCTACGCTTGTCGTGTTCTACGGCGTCAAATACGGCCCGTTGTCAGCGTCGGCTGAGGCTGCCAGGCAAAAGTTGGTTGATGTCGCTCAATGGCTGCTGACCGACAATCCGGATTACCTTTTTGGTGAGTGGTCGATCGCCGATGTTGATCTGGCATTGATGCTGAACCGGTTGATACTCAACGGGGACACGGTGCCGGCTCAACTGGAGGATTACGCGCAGCGCCAATGGCAACGCCCGACGGTGCAAGAGTGGGTCAAGCTGCAACGACCTCGAATCTAGGAAAAAACGGGGACTCAGTGAAAATGGGGACAGATTTATTTTTTCAGAAAATAAATCTGTCCCCTTTTCTCCGTTCGGAATGCGAGGAGGCGCAGATGCGTGGCGCGTTGAGTGATGCGGCGCCGCTTTATCGCGATGCGCCGCAGGCCCATGAAGTGCGGGCGGCGGGCAAGCGGATCTTTGCGACATTCATGGTCGAGTTGCTGCCCGGGGCCAGCGAAGCCATTCGCTCGCAAGCCTGCGATCTGATCCTGGCCACGCTCAGTTCGGTGGGAAAGGATTTTTCACTCAGCCCGCGCACCGACGAAGAAATCACCGCCCGCGCCGCGGGTATGGCGGACATGTTCAGTGCTTATGTGCTGACACTCGAAGCCCGTCGAAGCTGCTGATACGCCGCCACCAGTTGCGCTTGATTGAACGCCAGGTTGCGGCCGCTGGGATTGGGCAGAATCCAGACTCTAGCGCCGCCGAACATGTCCTCTTGCAGCCCCCATTCAATCGACTTCCTGCCGGATAAACCGGCGTACGCCGCCTTGCCGAGAAACGCCACGAAGCGTGGCGCGTAGCGGGCGATCTTGCGTTCGAAGCTGGCAGCGGCTGCGGTGAATTCCTCGGCAGACAGTTGATCCGCACTCGCTGTCGGCCGCTCGACCACGGCGGTCAGGCCGCAGTCAAATTGCAGAATAGAGCGGTCGTCTTCCGAACGCACTTCATGGGGTGTGAAACCGGCCAGGTGCAACGTGCGCCAGAAGCGGTTGCTGCGGCCGGCGAAGTGATGGCCCTGCTCTGCGGCCACTAACCCCGGATTGATTCCGCAGAACACCACGGACAAACCTTGAGTGAGGATGTCCTCAAGCCCGTTCAACCGCAGATCACCTTCACCGCATCGCGCGCCTGCCCCGCCAGTTCTTCGCGGGATTTACCGGCGCGGGCGCGGATCGAGATGCTGTGCAGCAGCGATGACGCGAGCATGGCTCGTGCGGCGGCATCCACATCGCCGGTCAGTTCGCCGGATTCAATCGCCCGTTGCAGGCGGGCTTCAAGATCGGCATCGAGCTGGCTCAAGCGCTGGGACAGCACGTTGCGGATTTCCGGATCCTCGACCGCTTCGGTGGTCGCGGTGCCGATGGCGAAACAGCCGCGTGGCTGGCCGTCGCCGGAAAAATAGATCGCCAGTTGCCCTTCGTAAAAACCGGTCAGGGCCTGTTCCAGGGTCAGGCTGCTGTCGTTCAGCGCGGCCTGCATGGCGGCGTGGGCGGTGTCCCAATACTGGTCGAGGGCCTTGATGTAAAGCGCGTGTTTGTCACCGAACGCGGCGTACAGGCTGGGGCGGTTCATGCCGGCAGCGCTGGCGATGCTGTCCAGTGACGCGCCGGAATAGCCTGTGTTCCAGAACACGCCAAGTGCCTGTTGCAGAGCGGTTTGCGGGTCATAGGCCCGTGGACGGCCACGGCCTTTTCCTTCTGTCGGTTTATTTTGTGCCATGTCGTATAAATTCCTTGCGGGGAAATGAAGTCGCTCATATTCTTACACCATCGCACAAAATTAAGGAATCAGAAATTCCTTGATCGGCAGGTTTGTTGTAACAGCGCTCGAACCGAGGCTGGCGACGACGAAACAGCGGCAACAGAGCACCCCTCCTGCACCGCGCACTGACTTGATGACGCACCGCATTCAACGCCGCCCAGCACTTTGGAGAGAGCCGTTCATGAATCAGCCATTAGATCTCACCGCAGAACAAGCCCGCGCTCACCCCGTCGACGCGCCGCCGAAGAAGCCACTCAAGCAGCATCTGCGCCCCGTATTGATGTTCGCCGCTCCGGCGCTTTTCGCCGCGATTGGCTACGGCCAGTACGTTGCCAACGAGCCCTTCGTTTCCACCGACAACGCCTATGCCCGCGTGGCCAAGGCCTCGATAAATGCGCGGATTTCCGGGCAAGTAGTCGAGATCGCGGTCGACGACAACCAGCCCGTGCGCAAAGGCCAGGTGCTGTTTCGCATCGATCCCAAGCCGTTGCAGATCGCCGTCGACCGGGCCGAAGCGCAACTGGCCAATGCTCGCTTGCGCATCGACGGCCTCAAGGCCAGCTACCGTCAGCAACAGGCCGAGCTGCAATCGGCGAGAGCTTCGGCGGATTACGACCAGAAGGAGTTCGCCCGCAAGAAAGCCTTGATCGCCACCGAGTTCGTGTCGAAGGCTCTTTACGAGCGCGCCGAAACCGACCTGAAAGTCTCGCGCCAGCGCATCGCGTCCATCGAGCAACAGATCGCCAGCACCGTCGTCGCGTTGAACGGCAACCCGGACATTGCCCTCGACGATCACCCCACCGTGCGCGAGGCCAGGGCGCAACTCGACGAAGCGCAGTTGTATCTGTCCTACGCCACGGTCACCGCGCCGGACGACGGCATCGTCGCCAAGGTCGATGATTTGCAGGTGGGCAATTACGTCAACAACGGCGCACCGGCGTTCGCGCTGATTTCCGACCGGGAAATCTGGATCGAGGCGAACTTCCGCGAGACCCAGGTGACGCACATGCGCCCCGGCCAGACCGCGACCATCACCCTCGATACCTACCCGGATCGCCCGTTCAAGGCACACGTGATCAGCATGAGCCCCGGTGCCGGTGCCGACTTCGCGCTATTGCCGCCGGAGAACGCCACCGGCAACTGGGTCAAGGTCGTGCAGCGGGTACCGGTTCGTCTGGAACTGGACGAGGCCGATCCTGCCTTGCCGCTGTTCTCCGGCACCAGCGCCACGGTCAAGGTTGATACCGGGCACCGCACGCCATGGTGGCATCCGCTCAAGTCGTTGTTGTCTGCGGGTAATTCGTGATGAACAGCTCAACAGCCGATGCGCGGGCACTGCGGTTTGTCGCCCTGCTCGCCACCTATATGCAGTCAGCCAACCTGCCGTTGCCGAACGCCGCGCTGCGGTTGATTCAGGGCAGTCTGTCGATGACCGACGATCAGGCCGGATGGATTTTCACCGCTTATCTGGCCGCGAGCGCGATCACGATGCCGGTCGCGCAATGGCTCGCCGGACGCTTTGGGTTGAAGCGGGTTTATCAGACAGCGCTGGTGCTGTTCGCCCTCGGTCTGTGGCTCGGCACGCTGGCCGGCGCGCCACTGGAGTTCATCGCCGCACGCATTCTGCAAGGCCTGGCCAGCGGCGTGATTGCGCCGTTGTCGATGGCTATCGCTATGGAGTCATTGCCTGCTGAACACCGCCCGGCGTTCGGCCCGAAATGGACCGCGCTGGTGCTGTTCGGCATCGTCAGCGGCCCGAGCATCGGCGGCGTGATCTGCGAGTATTTCGACTGGCGCCCGATGTTCTACCTCAGCCTGCCGCTGACCGCGTACATCCTGATAGTGGTGTCGTTGCTGCTCGCCGAGAAGAAAGCAGACTCGCGCCCAGCATTTGATTTCTTCGGTTTCGCCAGCTTCACGGTCGGCATGATCGGCCTGCAGATGCTGCTCGATCGCGGCGAACGGCTGGACTGGTTCGACTCGCCGGAAATCTGGATCGAAGCGCTCGCCAGCGCCCTCGGCCTGTACCTGTTCGTCGTCCATGCGCTGACCCGCAAGACCCACTTTCTCAGCAAGGGTTTGTTCGGCGACCGCAACTTCATGTTGTCGACCGTGATGTTCTTCGCCCTGGGTTTCGTGTTGCTGTCGACCATGGCGCTGACCTCGCCGATGCTCGATGAAATCCTCGGCTATCCGCCGGACACCACCGGGTTGCTGACCGTTCCCCGTGGCATCGGGCTGGTGGGTGCGTTTCTGTTGATGATGCGAGCGCCGGCATGGATTGACGCGCGACTGTTTGTCGCCGCCGGCATCGCGCTTGTGGTGTACGCCAACTGGCTGATGCTCGGTTATTCGCCGCTGATGGACTGGACGCCGGTGGCCGTCACCGGGTTCATCCAGGGCGTGGGGCTGGGCATTCTGATGCCGGCGCTTAGCAAGACCGCGTTCAGCACCATTGACCCCAAGCTGCGCCCGGAAGCCACCGGTTTCTTCAACCTGATGCGGGTCTACGGCAGCACCCTCGGCGTGGCCGTGGTGCAGATCTTTTTCTTCAACAACACCCAGGCGATGCACTCGGCGCTGGTCAGTCAGCTCACGCCTTATCGGGTGGCCATGCCGACGTCGTTGCCGGCGCTCGAAGGCCTCAACCATCTGGTCACCCATCAGGCGGCGTTCGTCGCGGTGATGGGCCAATTCAAGATTCTGATGCTGGCGATGCTCGTGGTGAGTCCGCTGGTGATGTTCCTGCGCAAGCCCGTTGCGGCCAACTGATGACGTGGAGTCTGAACCATGAAAGCTTCAATGCGCCTCACACCGCTGGCGATGCTGGTGATGTTGTCCGCTTGCACCGTCGGCCCAGATTTTCAACGGCCTGCCGAGAGCCCGTCGCTGCATTACGATCAAGCTGCCGAACAGCATTTCGCGATGGGCCAGCGACTCGACGGCGATTGGTGGTCGGCGTTTCGTTCACCAAAACTCGATCAGGTTGTGCGTCGCGCCATCGACGGCAATCTCGAACTGGCCGCCGCTGACGCGACTATTCGCCAGGCCGCTGCTTCGGTCGCGGCGGCGGAAGGTGTGCTTTATCCGCAGGTCGATTTCGGCGCCTCTGCCGGTCGCCAGCGTACGCACAACGGGCCGCAACCGGTGGTTTCCAATTTCTACGGGATCGGGCCACGGGTCGTGTTCGATCTGGACGTTTTTGGCGGCAACAAACGCACGATCGAACAGCAGCAAGCTCTGACCGATCTGCAAAAGCATCGCTACGAAGCAGCCTGGCTGACGTTGACCGGTGATGTCGCCAGCCAGGCTTTGCTGCTGGCCTCGGCCAACGCGCAGATCAACGCCGTGGAAACCCTGCTGGCCAACGACGCGAAAAACCTCGATCTGGTGCGCCGAGCCCAGGCAAGCGGCAGCACCACGCAAATCGACGTGTCGCTGGCCGAAACCCGCCTTGCTCAGGATCGCACGTTGCTGCCGCCCCTCGCCCAGCAGCGCGATGCAGCGCGTCATGCGTTGTCGATTCTGGCCGGCAAAGGTCCGGCGGACTGGATTGCGCCGGACTTCAGTCTCGACGAGTTCGCCCTGCCGTCGAACATTCCGGTCAGCCTGCCGTCGACCATGGCCCACACCCGGCCGGACATCCTGCAAGCCGAATCCGAACTGCACTTCGCCAGCGCGGCGGTGGGTGTCGCGACGGCCAATCTGTACCCGCATGTCGAGCTGTCGGCCTCGCTGATGCAAGCCGCCTCAGGCAATGGCGGCGCCGCGCTCTGGGGATTTGCCGCCAGGCTCACGGCGCCGGTCTTCAACGGCGGCACGCTCAAGGCTGAGCGCGAAGGCGCCGTCGAAGGCTACAACGCGTCGCTCGCCCGCTATCAACAAACGGTGATTCAGTCCTTCGGCCAGGTTGCGGACACCTTGCAGGCGCTCAACCACGGCGCCGAGCAAAACCTGGCGCAGGACGATGCCCTGCGCGCCGCCGACGCGAGCCTGCGCCTCAATCGCCAGGCCTACGCCCAGGGCGAAAACAGCCTGCTGCAGGTGCTGGAAGCCGAACGCGCCTATCAGCAAGCCTTGCTCGGACAGATTCAAGTGAAGACCGCGCGTTATCTCGACTCGGTGCGCCTGTTCGTGGCGCTGGGTGGCAACTCGGTGGGTGTGCTTGATCAGAAGCTCGCCGCACGCAAGACCTCATCCCTTCTATAACGGCAGATACCGGAGACACGACATGACTTACGAAGCCTTTCACGATGAACTTCGCGACACCCGCATAGCGTTGAACAACGGTGCTGGTTCGATGCCGGCCGTGGGGTTTGGCACGCTGTTTCGCGACTTGAGCACCACTACCGAAGCAGTCAAATGCGCGCTGGAAGTGGGCTTTCGCCACTTCGACTGCGCCGAGCGCTATCGCAACGAGACGCAGATTGGCGAAGCCTTTGCGCAGGTGTTTGCGGCGGGCCAGATCCGTCGCGAAGACGTGTTTGTCACCACCAAACTGTGGAACACCAACCACCGCCCCGAGCGGGTCAAACCGGCGTTCGAAGCCAGTTGCCAGCGGCTGCAGGTCAACTATCTCGACTGCTACCTGATCCACACGCCGTTCGCCTTCCAGCCCGGCGACGATCAGGACCCACGGGATGTGTTCGGGCACGTGATCTACGATGGCGAGACCCGTTTGATCGACACCTGGCGTGCCCTCGAAGCGCTGGTGGATGACGGTCGCTGCAAGTCCATCGGGCTTTCCGACATCACCCTCGACGCGCTGAAGGACATCGTCGCCGCCGCACGAATCAAACCGGCGGTGGTGCAGATCGAATCCCATCCGTACCTGCCCGAGTGGGAGATGCTGGAGTTCTGCAAGGAACACGGCATCATCCTGCTCGCCTTCGCCCCGCTGGGCCATGGCATGGAGCCGAATGTGCTTGAGGATTCGGTGCTCACCGGGATCGCCCGGCACGTACAAAAAACCCCGGCGCAAGTGGCCCTGGCCTGGGCGGTGCAGCGGGGAACGGCGTTCCTGACGACCTCGGCGAACCCGAGCCGGATTCAGGAAAACTTCGATATCACGACGTTGCCGCACCGGGCGATGCGCGAGATCAGGGAAGAGATCACGACGCGAATCCGCTTCAACTCGGTGGTCGAGACGGGCGTACCCGGTTTCATTCCCCGCAAAAAGTGACCATGGCGAAGGGGCGGTCTACTGTGAGGTCGCCCCTATATTCTTTCCACCTGCCTGTTGAGACGACACCGATGGACGTTTTCCAGAGCATGCGTTTCTTCATCGCCGTCGCCCAAAGCGGCAGCTTCACTGCCGCGGCCGAGTTGCTGGACACCAACACCACCAACGTCTCCAAAGCCATCTCCGCCCTCGAAGCGCGTCTGCACACCCGGCTTATCAACCGCACCACCCGGCGTCTGGCCCTGACCGAGGCCGGCATGCGTTATCTGGAGCGCTGCGAAAAAATCCTCGATGACGTGCGCGAAGCCGACGAAGAAGCCGGCACCGCCCAGACCTTGCCCGTTGGCCGCTTGAAAATTCACACCATGTCGGCCATCGGCAACCACTACGTGATCGACGCCATCGCCCGCTATCGGGAAATTCACCCCACGGTGATGTTCGACCTGACCCTGACCAACCGCGTCCCTGACCTGCTCGAAGAAGGCTTCGACATGTCCATCGTGCTGGCCCGCGACCTGCCGGATTCCGGCTTCGTCGCGCAACGTCTGGGCATCACCTACAGCATCCTCTGCGCCTCGCCCGCCTACGTGGCAAAACGCGGATTGCCGCAAACACCGGGTGAGCTTTGCGAGCACGAGTGTCTGCGCATCGTCAACACGGTAATGCCGGTGGAGAACTGGACTTTCGAAGGGCCCGAAGGCATGGAAACCATCACCATTCCCGTGTCGCCCTTTCACATCAACACCGCCGACGGCATGACCATCGCGATCAGAAAAGGCATGGGCATCGGCATTCAGCCGATCGCATCGGCCGTGGATGGCCTGAGGGCGGGAACACTGGTGCGGGTGCTGCCGGAATACCGGCTGGAGGAGTTGAACCTGTTTGCGATCTATCCGTCGCGCAAATTCGTCGATGCGAAGATCAAGACCTGGGTTGAGTTTCTGAAGCAGTCGATCCCGCAATTGCTGGCATCGGATGAAGACCTGGTTGGAGCGAAAGCGGTTTGAGCGTGGCAAGTATGGAGTGTCGACCCTCCATCCTCTGCACCTGACTCAACTGGAACAGCCAGTGCCCATCACCTGATATTGCAGAACGTGACGCTCGCCATGGGAATCTTCGTAGGTCATCTGCACCGGCACCGGGGCGCATTCGTTGGCCGGTTCGGTAATGGAGATGACGTGCTCGATATCCAGATTTGTCGAAGAACTGTAGGTCTCGACCGGGATATTCGCCGCGTCCGTGTTATCGGCGTAAGCGTGTGCACCGAAACTGCCAAGCATTAAAACCAGAGCGATTTTCTTGAAGCTCATGATGTTCACCGTCTCGTTGAGGACCGTGTTTGTTCACGGGTTGGAGACGATGCTAAGGGTTGGGGTGGCGAGGAAATATCGGCGGGTTGGACAAACACTGTTGCTGGATTTCGTATGAATCGGATCAAGCCTGCAAAACCGCCTTCAACGTCATCCATCGACCGTCCAGGTTGACGCACGCCCACCCGAATGTTCAGATGCCGCCCTGTTTCAGGTGTCCCATGCCGCCGTGCATGGGGTGAAACGGGAAACCGGTACGTTCTTTTCGAACAAGTCCGGTGCTGCCCCCGCAACGGTAGGCGCGTGATGCTTTCGACACACCACTGTGGCCAGACGGCCATGGGAAGGTGAAAGCGTCCAGACGCGCGAGCCCGGAGACCGGCCTGAAATGCTTTTGGCAAACTCCTGCGGTGGGCGGGCATGGGCCGGTGTCGGCGTGTGCGCGATGCCTTCTCCTGCATGCTCTTCTGCGAAGATCCTTTCGAGAAGACGATGATCAAACCTTTCAACACTCCGGCTCCATCCCTGTTGTTCGGCTGTCTGTTCAGCCCCCTGTTGCTGGCGGATGACACGCCGCTCGAACTCCATCAGCAAATCGTTTCCGCGCCGTCCGTGGAGTCCACCACGGTGGCCGACATGGCGCAGTTCGGCAGCAAGGTCGAGATTGTCACCCGTGAGCAGATTGAGCGCGCGGGCCCTAGCGCCGATGTCAGCCGCGTGATGCAGATGTTCATTCCCGGTCTGTACGTCGCGCCGAAAAACGGCCCGTTCGACTACGGCACTTATTCCCTGCTGGGCGGGCGCAACGACGACACGCTGATCCTGCTCGACGGCGTGCGTCTGAACAATCGCCTGTACGGCGGTTTGTACCTCGACACTTTGCCGGCCAATGCCATCGAACGCATCGAAGTGCTGAAGGGTGGGCAAAGCCTGTTGTTCGGTACGCAAGCGGTGTCGGGCGTGATCAACATCGTCACCCGCAGCCCGCACAGTCGCAAAGCCTCCGGTGAAGTGAACATGGGCCTGGACACCTTCGGCGGCACCACCGGTGATGCGCGGGCCGAGAACATTTTCAGCAACGGTTTTGGCGATTTGGGCTTGCTGGCCTATGTCAGCCATAACGTCTCGGACGGCTATCAGCCGTTTCGTAATCGCGACCTGAAAAACGTCTCCGAAAAGAAACGCGCCTATGAAGTCACAACGTTCGGCGGCAAGGCGATTCAGTCCTTCGGCGATGACAAACGACTGGAGCTGTTCTACCAATACGCCGACGCCAACCTCGATTTCGCCCGCCCGGTGGACAACCACAAGACCACCAACGACCGCGTCCAGCAGATCGCCACGGCGACCTTCGAACAGACTCTCAACGAGCGCCTGAGCTACTTCATCAAAGGTCATATCAACGACTGGGACACCCGCTACACGCGCATCAACAACACCGCCAATGGCGGCACCCGAACCATCAATCACAACGACTACTGGGGCTTCACTGACTGGGGCGTGCAGGCCGAAGGCAAGGCGCAATTGCCCGGCGGGCACGTACTGGTGTTCGGCACGGACAACCAGTGGTTCAAAGGTCAGGACGATGTGCTGATCATCGACAACGACAAGGCCGAAGCCCATGCGCTGTATACCCAATTGCGCCCGCAGATTGACGCCCTGCCCGACTGGCACCCGAGCATCGGCATTCGTCACGAAGCCATGGGCGGTGGCGACAGCGCCACGGTCGGCATGCTCACTTCGCTGTATGACCTGAACGAAAACTGGGCCCTGCGCGGCCAGTACGGCACGGCCTACAAACTGCCGAACGCCGAGCAATTGTTCGTCAACGAGCCCGGTGATGAGTTGGGCAACCGTAATCTGAAACCGGAGAAAAGCCGCAACGCCGAACTCGGTCTGGATTACAAAGGCCTGCTGCTCGACCGCGAGTTCAGCGCCAGCGTCACCCTGTTCAAACGCAAGATCGATGACCTGATCACCCTCGACGACATCCAGTGGGTCAACGGCCAGGGCCGGGTGCAGATGCGCGGTTTCGAGGCGGACACCAGACTGGCGCTCAACGAGCAATGGAGCCTGCAGGCCGACATGACCCGCAACCTCACCGAGTCGCGCTCGGGAGTAACGCTGAACGATGTGCCAAGCTTTTTCGCCCGCTCACGCATTGGCTACGAGTCGGTCGACCGGATGTGGGGCGCCGGCGGTGCGATCCGCTATATCCGCGACGTGATCAGCTCGAAACAGATCGAATACGGCCATTATTCGGTGGTGGACGCCGATGCTTATCGCTATCTCGACGGCGCCCATCAGCATCGCCTGAGTCTGTTGGTGGAGAACCTGTTCGACCGTGACTACGTCACCAGTCGCTCGAACAACGTCGACAACCTCGGGCGGCCGTTCACCTCCGAAGTCCGCTACACGTACCGCTTCTGATGACTGACATCATCACTACCGACGGCGTTGATTCGCATCCGGACTGGTCGCAGGTGCCCGAGCATGCGCGCCATGTGTTCCTTTGCACCGGCCCGCGCTGCACCCAGCGCGGCGCCTTGCAGTTATGGAAAACCCTGCGCCGGCACCTGCTGGCGCATGACCGCATAGAAACGCCGGGCGGCGTTCTGCTGACCCGCACCCATTGTCAGTTCCCGTGCAATCTGGGGCCGATTGTGACGGTGTATCCGGAGATGTGCTGGTACGGCGTGCGCAGTCACGCGGATGCCCAACGACTGGTCGAGGGGCATCTGGTGGGCGGTGAAGTGGTCGAGGATTTGTTGATCAGGGCGCGCTCATGAGAAGACTCTTTTTTTTTAGCGCCCTGCTCTGCGCGTGCCCGGTCTGGGGCGACAGTTACCGCAACTGCGGCGAGACCTGGAACGCGCCGGCCGCGCCACCGTCGCGGATCGTCGCCCTCAATCAGCACGCCGCCGATCTGGTGCTGGCATTGGGTGCAGGCCCGGCGCTGGCGGGCGTCGCCTATCTGGACGACACCGGCGCACCGCAGTCCGAATATTTCGGCGTGCCGGTCATTGCGCCCCGCTACCCCTCGAGCGAAGTGTTGTACGCGCAGAAGCCGGATCTGGTGATCGGCGGGTTCGCCTCGGCCTTCGGCAACGGCGTGACGTCACGCAGCGGGCTGGGGCGCAACGGTGTGGCGTCCTATCTGCTGGAGTCAGCGTGCAACGGGCATTCGCTGGACTACTTCGAACACATCCGCAACGACCTCTCGACCCTTGGCGCGCTGCTGCACAAGCAGCCGCGTGCGCGCGAGCTGAGCGATAAGCTGGACGCCGATCTGAACCGTGCGAAAGCACTGGCCGGCTCGGACGAACCGCTCTCGGTGTTCTATCTGGACAGTGAGGTCAACGGCCTCGACAGCGAGGGTCGACGGGGTTTCGTCACCCCGCTGCTGGCTGCTGCCGGCGCGCGAAATCTGTTCGCCGATATCAACCAGTACCGGGTAACCGTGAGCCGCGAAACCCTGCTCGCCAGCGATCCGGACGTGATCCTGCTGGCCGACGCGCAATGGTCGCCGGCCAGTCGCAAGCGTCACTTGCTCGGGCAGGATCCGGTGTTGTCGACCCTGCGGGCGGTACGCGAGAAAAGGATGATCGACATTCCCTTCACTCATCTGCTGCCCACGGTGGACAGCGGTCGTGTGGCCCTGGATTTGGCGCAGCAGTTCAAAGCAATTCGGGCGACCGAGACCGATCATTGACGGCATCAATAACAACCATTAATTCAATGAAGTTCTCATATCGAGTCCAAAGCGTAGGATCTGCTCCACACCAACCCACTGCACACGGAGTACAGAACCATGAAACGCCAGACCCTCCTTGGTATCGCCTTCTCGCTCTTCGCCCTGAATGCTTTTGCAGCGACTGAAACCGACCCGCTGTTCAGCGATGCGGTTGCCTCAGCGACTCAGACCGATCCGCTGTTTAGTGACGCCGTCGCCGCGACCGAAACAGATCCGCTGTTCAGTGATGCGGTTGCCGAAGGGGGTTCTGACCGTCTGATCGAACGTCGTAACGTCTGAATGCAAGGTTCTACCGCAGTACTCGACAAAAGCCCGGCCTTATCCGCCGGGCTTTTTCATGCCTGATGGATAGCTGTCGCCGCCGTCGAGGAGCCAACTTCACGCAAGATCCGTTCGATGTCCGGTCTCGTCCACTTCTCCCACGGGCACTCGTCTTTTGTATCGCCGCGATGCCAGTATTCTCCGGCATCAAATGCAAGGTAGATGGAAAAGGCTGGCTCAGGCATGTCGGCATGCATAGACAAATCAACGATATCGCTGAATAGAATATTCATGACGTGATCGCAGTCATGAAAGTCCCACGCGCCTTCACTGAAAAACCTGGCCATCGCCAGGGCGAGCTGATTCAGAAGATCGCGCAAATCGAGCTGCAAGCGAACGCATATACCGTTCAAGTCCATCTCGGGATCTTTGACCAAATCGCCCAATACGCCATGCAGCTCCGCGCTGCTTAAAAATCTGCTCATTGCGGAGTTCGACCGGGTTCAGGGTTCACACTTACTTCATTCATAAAACTTTCCAGCGAACAGAATCGCTGCACAGCGCTGCCATACATTCGATTGAGCACTATCGGCCAAAGGAGATCGGTTGCTGGCATGCGCCCATGCAGCTGCCGCATCGAGAAACGCATCAACTGTTCCGTTTTCCCATTCTTGGCTATCAGATCGATCTATCGATGAGGGAGCGTTATGTTCCAACAAGCGCTCACTGGCAAAATCAGCCCCCAGCGCCTCGACAAATCGAATGAACGACTCCTCATCTCTGACAAGCGCTAACAATTCATCAAGATCGACAGGCGTGGGCATAGGTTTTCCGGATAGGGCTTTTCAAGTGAATGCATGCTGCGACAGGGAAACGCGAACGGTCAACTCTACGTCGGACGTTACGGCACAGTTCCTCCGGCATAAAGGTCTGCACTTTTGCTACGCTGGCGCGCCGCTTGCCCAAGGACCTATGGCACATGGAAATTGACCCGCACTTCATTCTTCATGAAACCGAGCACTGGATCGTCAACCACCATCTGGCCAGTGCACTTCCCGGCTATTTGATGCTGGGGACCAAAGTCCAAACCAACTCACTGGCCGAGCTGTCGACCGAGGCATTGGCGGAGCTTGGAGGGCTGATCGCAAGAACCCAGCAGATCTATGCCGAAAATCCCCTGTCATCGACCGATGGCACAGAACTGACGCTGTTCGTTTGGCGAGAATTTGGTGAGAATCCCACACCGCCGGCGATTCAGGGGTGCTCTGTTGAGGAGGTGATTGAAGAACTGCGCAGTGCTTTCAAGTGATCAGTTCATCGAGTCGCCCGCTGCGCTGATGACTCAATCGAAGGCGCCATTGAGCACCTCATAAATCAGCCCGGTGGCCAGTGCGACCAGGATCAGATCGGTGCCGACCTGCTGCCATTCGTAGCCGTCGTAGTGCGGCAGCCTGCCGACCAGTCGACCATCAAGCTTCTTCGCAATACCGGGCGGCAGCGGTTTGCCGCGGGCCAGGTTTTTCTGGATGCCGGGCGGCAACGCCGGGCCCGGCGTCCAGTAGCCGCGATAGCCGTCCACGACGCCGATCACCCCGGCGTGGTCGATACTCGGTCCATGCCCCTGATAGCCGCCCCCGCCTTTTTTCCCCTGATTGCCATGATCCTGGCTGTTATGCGGATTGCCTTTGCCCTGTCCCTTTCCGTTGCCAGGATCGGCCAGCGCTGTCAGCGAACTGCTCAGCACTGCAATACAGGTCGTGGTCGCAATCAATGTGCGTAAACCGGACATCGGTCGTTCCTTGAATGGACGGGTGTCTGTGGATTCTAGTCAGTTTTTTTACAGGCATGCTGAGACGGCCCTGTCATCGGGGTTCTGGGACGACTTTCAGCCGAAGGGGGGCAGATTTCAGCTTCATATCCTTGGGCAAATCCGACGCCGTGGCACTGCCGGGAGAAATTCGCCATCGAATAGCCTTCATTGATTGAGGCTTTTGTCTACGCTCTGCGTTAGCCAACCAAACCGAGGACATCTGTGGCTGACCGCGAGCAACTCCATCGAAACGGTTACGTGCTGCTGCGCCAGGCAATTGCGCCAACATGGCTGGACACTCTGCGTGCAGTCTTCGATGCAGGCGTGAAACCTTCCGGTGAATGGCCCGTGCCCCGTGGCATCGACTGGCGCCATTCGCAGCTGGACACTGACGCCACCGTTCAGGCCGTATGCCGATTGCCACCCTTGCTGGCGGTGGTCGGCGAGTTGATCGGCGAGCGCTTCTTCCTCTCTCAGGTCGAGGGCCGCGAACCGCTTATCCATGGTGGCCACCAGCAGTTGCACCGCGACTTGTCGGCGCAACGCCCCGGCGACACCGTCAATGCGCTGGTGTACCTCGACGCTTACGGCCCGGAAAACGGTGCAACCCGCATCGTTCCCGGTAGCCACCGCTCTGCCATGAGCGACCTTCCGTTCAACTTCACGGACGAATCCCGATCCGTACAGCTGACGGGTAGCGCGGGCGATATCCTGATCTTCGATGCCGACCTGATCCACGCCGGCAGCCTGAACGCCAGTGGCGCACGCCGTCGCACCCTGTTGATCACCTTTTTTTCCGAATCGCTCTACGCCACACACCTGGAAACGGTGAACCTCAGAAACATACGAATGGACACGTCTGAGCGGCTCGATCCGACGGACTTTGCGTTCGCGATTGCGGGATCATTCATTTGACTTGATTGCCTGAGGCAACTATATAGTTGCCTCAGGCAAACAAATGAGCGTCCACCATGTCCACGATCACCGACCGCGCCGACATCGTCCGGCAGTTCAACCGCTTCTACACCCATCAGATCGGCGTGTTGCAGGAACACTTGCTGCAGAGCGAGTACTCGCTCACCGAGTTGCGCATCCTCTACGAACTCGCGTCCCAGGGCGATCTGACCAGCACCGACCTGCGCCAGATGCTCGGCCTCGACGCGGGCTACATGAGCCGGCTCATCAGCGGTTTCGACAAAAAAGGCCTGATCCAGAAGGTCCCCTCCGCCACCGACGCCCGCGCCAGTCAGTTACACATCACCGACCTCGGCCGCGAGATCCTCGCGCCGCTGGAGCAAGCCTCGCGGCAAGAAGTCATCACTCTGCTCGAACGCCTGTCCGAACCTCAGCAACTGCAATTGATCGCATCGATGAAGCAGATCCAGACGCTACTTGAGGGCGGCCAGTCAATGACCTACCTGCTGCGCGATCCGCAACCCGGTGACATGGGGCTGGTGGTGCATCAGCAAACCGCGATCTACAGCCGAGAATACGGCTGGAATTCGGAGTTCGAAGCGCTGGTGTCAGAAGTCGTCGCCAAGTACCTGCGCGAATTCAACCCCACGGTCGAGCGCTGCTGGATCGCGGAGAAGGACGGCAAGGTGGTGGGTTCGGTATTCGTCATCCGCCACGACCAAACCACCGCGAAACTGCGCATGCTCTACGTGGATGCCAGTGCGCGGGGTTTGGGGATCGGTAATCGCCTGGTCGAGGAATGCCTGCGGTTCGCCCGGGATGTCGGCTACAAAAAGATGATTCTGTGGACCACCAGCAATCTGGTGGATGCCCGCCGGTTGTATCAGCGGGCGGGGTTTGAGCTGGTCGAGGAAGAGCCGATTCACAGCTTCGGCAAGGATTTGGTGAGCCAGACGTGGGCGATTGAGTTGTGAAGCTTGGGCCCGCAGTGAGTTGACGTAGTCAACGCTGACCGAAGCTGCTGTGGCAGCGATCGGCCAGAGTACACGTCGCCGATGGTGGCCAGATCCAATTTCCAGACGCTCGATGGCAGGACGCTGTGTTCGGCGTCGGTATGAACATCGGCTCAGCCGGCGCAGATCGCCCTACTCGCCTTGGGCACCCACCACGTCGATTCGAGTGATTCCGACCAGACCCGCCTGCTCGATTATCTCGTCGGGTGTGGAGTCTGCATCAGGCATGATCAGGCTGTTCTCGCCATCCCCGAAATGTAACTGCAACAAGTGCATGGCCGCGTCCTGAATGGGTAATTCAGGCTGCTTCAGTTCAAGCTGATGGGTACGGGGCTGGTCGTTGAACAGGTACGTGATCGTGTAATTGCGCATGGATGACTCCCTCAGAATAGTAATCGGCACCTATCCTGACTGAGTGGTCAGCTTATAGTTCAAGTAAATGCGGTTCATGAATTTCGATCCAGTCACCTGTTCTGATCAGCCTCGCGACAAGGACTTCAGACGCTCCACCAGAGCGGCCTCGAAAATGATGTACAACCTCTCGGCATCGCCGACACGCAAAGCTCCGCCGGTTTCCAGTCCCAGCACGAATCCATCCGCCCGCGCCCCAGCCTTGACAGCAATGATCATCGAATCTGCCCGGACAATCTGCGCCAGCAGTCGATCCGCTTCACGCTGAATCTTCTCGCCCAACACTACGCCTTCCACATCCCCACCCAAATTCCTTTAATTCGACATCCAATAAACGACGCCGATAACCGATGAAACCCAAATGATGGGTCAGGATCGCTCAACCCGCAACAACAGCACACATTGCCCTTGGGACCACAGGTTGCCCGGTGATCTACGACGTGTAATAGAACCCCCTCCAGAAAGGACGGTCTGCTCTTTCATGACCTCTCGCAAGGAACTCCAATGTCCGCGCAGCGCAATCTGGTAATACTCGCCCGGGGTGGATACGCCTCTCGCGGAGTGCTCTATTTGATCATCGGTATATTCGCGTTAATGGCAGCCCATGACTCAACAAAACCGAAAGACAGTCACAAGAGCCTTGAGGCTTTGCTGAGCCAACCGTTCGGCTATTTTCTGGTGGGCGTTGTGGTGGCGGGTCTGCTTGCATTTTCGGCCTGGCGTGTCCTGCAAGCCGTACGCGATGTCGATCATCACGGCACGCAATTCAAGGGTCTGGTGATTCGTGCAGGCCTGTTTGCAGGAGGTTTGGTCAACGGTGCTCTAGCGTTTTTTGCGTTGGGCCTGCTCGTGAGCGGCACCCGAAATTCGAGCCATTCAGGCGAGCAGACCAAAGATTGGCTGGCGCACCTTCTGTCGTGGGAACACTCGAATTTATTGTTGTATCTGATCGCTCTCATACCACTGGGCGTTGGCGTTGCTCACATCATCAAGGGATGGAAGGCCTCGTTCGAGAAGTATTTTGAGGCCGACGAAGAGGTCATGCGCTATGTCCGTCCGGTGTCACAATTCGGCCTGATCGCCCGCGGAGTCGTGTTTATGGAAATTGCTTTGCTGCTGGCAGTGAGCGGTTCCGCTTATCAAGCCATGGACCCACCTGGCATGAAGGAAGCGCTGGACGCACTCCAGAATCTACCCGCCGGATGGCTCGTCTTGATGGTGATGGCCCTGGGGCTGATTGCCTTCTCGGTTTACAGTTTCTCTGAAGCGTGTTGGCGCAAGATAAATATGGATGTGCCAGGCGTTTCCAAAGCAAAAGCCCGGCATTGAGGTAAGCCATGCGCACCGTTCATATTGCTAAGATGCAACCGGCCGCATCCATCCGCGCCTGACTTTTCGGCTGGATCCCCCGCCTGAAACCGCTACCGTTCCCCATCCGGAACAAGGAACCCAAGCGCAATGTCCATCGCCGACAACCTCCTCGCCTTCACCCTCGCCGCCACGCTGCTGACGCTGACACCCGGCCTCGACACCGCGCTGGTGCTGCGCACCGCCACCGTCGAAGGCAAGCAACAGGCCTTGCGCGCAGCGTTGGGTATCAACGCCGGTTGCCTGTTGTGGGGCGCGGCGGTGGCGTTTGGGTTGGGGGCGTTGATTGCGGTGTCGGAGCTGGCCTACAACCTGTTGAAGTATTGCGGCGCAGCGTATCTGGCGTGGCTGGGGTTGAACATGCTGCTGCGCCCTCGCCGTTCGCTGGCACCGGCCGAGGCCGACGGCAAGCCGGGGGCGAACTGGTTTTTCAAGGGCATGCTGGGGAATGTGCTGAATCCGAAGATCGGGATTTTCTACGTGTCGTTTCTGCCACAGTTCATTGCGCAAGGTCAGCCGCTGGTACCGTGGACGTTCGGGCTGGTGAGCATTCATGTGGTGCTCGGGCTGATCTGGTCGCTGGTGTTGATTGGCGCGACGCAGCCGCTGTCCGGGTTTCTGCGCCGTGAGAAAGTGATTCGCTGGATGGATCGCACCACCGGGGTGATTTTCGTGTTGTTTGCCGCGCGGTTGGCGTTCAGCAAGCGTTGAAGTGCCCACGCTAAACAAACCTTCGGTCGAGACCTGCCACTACACCAAAATCAAGGCTTGCCCATCACATATGGATATCCGTATATTCGGCCAACCATATGTATTCAAGGCGTCGCCATGCTCAACCCCGCCTCCGTTTTCAAATGCCTCGCCGACGAAACCCGCGCCCGGGCCACGCTGCTGATCACCCGAGAAGGTGAGTTGTGTGTCTGCGAACTGGTCTGCGCGCTGGACGACAGTCAGCCGAAAATCTCCCGCCATCTCGCACAACTGCGCACCTGCGGTTTGTTGCTGGATCGCCGTCAGGGCCAGTGGGTTTACTACCGGCTCAACCCCGACCTGCCGACATGGATTCGCACGCTGCTTGAAACCACACTCGCCGCCAATAGCGCCTGGCTGGAAGAAAACAGTGCGCGGCTGGCTGCCATGGGCGACCGTCCGCTCAATACATCCGCCTGCTGCTGAGGATCAATCATGCGCGTTCTATTCATGTGCACCGCCAACAGCTGCCGCAGCATTCTGTCGGAGGCAATGTTCAACCACCTGGCGCCGGCCGGTTTCGAAGCCGTCAGCGCCGGCAGTTTCCCCAAGGGCCAGGTGCTGCCGCGCAGTCTGACTACGTTGCAGGCAGCCGGCATTTCCATCGCCGGGCTGAGCAGCAAGGGCAACGAGGCCTTCGAAGACAATCCGCCGGACATCGTCATCACCGTGTGCGACAAGGCCGCCGGTGAAGCCTGTCCGGTGTACTTCGGCCCGGCCCTGAAAGCCCATTGGGGGCTGGAAGATCCGTCGGACGTGCGCGGTGATGAGCGCACCATCGACGCTGCTTTCCGCGCCACCCTCGCCCGAATCGAAACCCGCTGCCGGGCCTTCCTCGCCCTGCCCTTCGCCCAACTTGACCGTGATGCCCTCAAGCGCGAGCTCGACCGCATCAGCACGCTGTAACCGGAGCCGACATGACCGACCTGCCCAACCTCGATCCCTCACTGGTCCAGAAAACCACTCGTGACGAAGGCGCCCACAAGCCGCGCATCCTGTTGCTGTACGGCTCGACTCGCCCGCGCTCCTTCAGCCGTTTGCTGGTCGAAGAAGCCGCCCGCCTGCTGGAGCACTTCGGTGCCGAGACGCGAATATTCAACCCTTCGGGCCTGCCGCTGCCGGACTATGCGCCGGGCGATCACCCGAAAGTCCAGGAACTGCTCGAACTGATGCAATGGTCGGAAGGCCAGGTCTGGTGCTCGCCGGAACGTCACGGCGCGATGTCGGCGGTGTTCAAGGCGCAGATCGACTGGGTGCCGCTGGCACTTGGCGCGGTGCGTCCGACCCAAGGGAAGACCCTCGCGGTGATGCAGGTCTGCGGCGGTTCGCAATCCTTCAACGTGGTCAATCAACTGCGCGTGCTGGGCCGCTGGATGCGCATGTTCACCATCCCCAATCAGTCGTCGGTGCCCAAGGCTTATCTGGAATTCGATGAAAGCAACCGCATGAAGCCTTCGGCGCTGTACGACCGGGTGGTGGACGTGATGGAAGAGTTGGTGAAATTCACGCTGTTGCTGCGAGATCGCCCGGATCTGGTGGATCGCTACTCGGAGCGCAAGGAATCGGCGGAGGAATTGATGCAGCGGGTCAATCAGCGCTCGATCTGAACAACCGCAACACCGCGAACGGTGGCCCATCGCCCGGGTCACCGAAACTTTTGCGCGCCCTCCGATCCGATCACCTAACCTCAATGTTTGTGTGATCAACCGGAACCGGTTCCCATGCGCAATGCATTGAAGTCATTGATGTTAATCGCCTTGATCCTGTTCGGCTTGGGGGCGGTGGCGGCCGCCGAATTGCCTGGCACACCGGATGTCAGCACTGGCGCCCCGCTCCCCGGCGTCACGCAAAGCGATCTGCAAGCCCTTCAACTGCGCCTCGACGGCCTCAAGCAGCAGATCTCGTCCGCCAACAATTACAACCAGCTCGAAGGCCCGCAGGATCGGGTGCAGACGTTCATTCTGGACATCGATCGGCTGTCGGCCTCGCTGTTGCCGCAGCAGGCGCAACTGACCGTGCAATTGGGCGTGCTGGGTGCAGCCCCGACCGAAGCGGTGGCCGCTGAACAAGCTGATATCGCCGCGCAACGGGCGACATTGATCGAGCAGAAAACCAAAGTCGATACGGCGTTGAAGAACCTCGCCACCCTCAAGCAAAGCGCCACGGATCTGATCACGCAGATCGCCGGCATCCGCCGCACGCTGCTCGAAAGCGAACTGATGCTGAGCACCCACAGCATTCTGAATCCCGGTTTCTGGACGCCCCTTTTCAATCCTTCGCCAGATGACCGCCAGCGCCTGCGGGTTTTCGTCGAACAGGTACAACAGACCGGCGCCGAGGCGTGGCGACCCGGCCAGCGCTTTTACACCGCATTGCTGGTGATATTGGCGTTTATCGTCTGGACGTTTGGACGGCGGCTCGCTGACCGCTGGATGGCTTGGGTGTGCATTCACCGCATGCCGGAGGGTCGGCTGCGTCGCAGTTCGCTGGCGTTTGCCTCGGCGCTGGCAACACTTGCGACCACCGCCATCGCCCTGGAATTGTTGTACTACGCGTGCACCCGTCACGTGCCGTTGCCGCCGATGCTGGCGACGTTTTCCGATGAGTTCGAGAAAGTCGTTTACGCCTGCGTGTTGATCACAGGGCTCAGCCGTGCCTTGCTGTCCACCGAGCACCCGTCATGGCGGTTGCCGGCGGTGGCCGACGAGGTCGCAGACACGCTGCAGCCATTCGTGCCGATCCTCGCCGCGACGCTGCTGGTGCTGGTGACGTCGGTGCAGGTCAGTAACGCCTCTGGCATGAGCAGCCAGATCGTGCTCGCAGGCCGAGGCATCATTGCGCTGGTGGTGCTGGTCATCGTCACGACGTTGCTGATGCGCGTCGGCAGGGTGCGCAAAGTGTTGGCGGCGGCTGGCGATACGCAGGTAACGGGCAACACGTTTGCCGGGGTGATTTACACCGTGGCCACCCTGGCAATGGTGCTGTCGTTCGGCACCCTGCTGACCGGGTATGTGTCGCTCGCGCGGTTCATCACCTACGAACTGGTGTGGGCGTTTATCGTGTTTTCCGGGTTTTACCTGCTGATGCAGTTGCTCAAGGACAGCTGCGAGTACTTCTTTTCTCCCCGCCATTCCAGCGGCAAGGCGCTGAAAGAGCTGCTGGGTGTCGGTGATCGGCGTCTCGAACAGGCCTCGACCCTGCTGGCCGGTTTTGGTCGGGCTGCACTGTTGCTGTTGGCGGTGATCACGCTGTTTGTCGGCGGGATCGGCACCACCCTGGGCCAACTGGCCAACAACATCGGCACGATCCTCGGCGGCGCCGGCCTGCGCAAGCTGAACATCGTCCCCGGCCACTTGCTCAACGCCGTGCTGGCGCTGCTGATCGGCATCTATCTGATCCGCGCCCTGCGCCGCTGGCTCGACAACGAGTTTCTGCCCAAGACCGACATGGACCCGGGCATGTGCGCCTCGCTCAGCACGCTGTTTTCCAACATCGGTTATGCGGTGGTGATCCTGCTGACCCTGTCATCGCTGGGCGTGCAATGGACCAATCTGGCGTGGATCGTCAGCGCCCTGTCGGTGGGGATCGGTTTCGGCTTGCAGGAGATCGTGAAGAACTTCGTCTCCGGGCTGATCCTGCTCACCGAACGCCCGGTCAAGGTCGGCGACCTGATCAGCATCAGCGGCGTCGAGGGCGACATCCGCCGGATCAACGTGCGCGCCACCGAAATCCAGCTCAGCGACCGTTCGATCGTGATCGTGCCCAACTCGCAGCTTATCTCGCAGAACCTGCGCAACGTCACACTGGGTGGCAGCGCCCAGGGCGTGGCGACACTGGAGCTGATGTTTCCGCTGGATATCGACCCCGAACAGGTCAAAAGCCTGCTGCTCGACACCTACACCGAACACGAAACCATCCTCGATAAACCGGCACCGTTCGTGCGCTTCAGCAAGCTATCGCCCGATGGCATCACGTTGACCGTGACCGGCTACGTCGACAGTCCGAGGATTGTCGGCAAGACCAAGAGTGATCTGTTGTTCGAGACTCTCAAGCGGCTGGGGGCGGCGGGGATTGAGTTGGCCAAACCTGCACAGCCGGCTGGCTGAGGGGGAGCGCTGCGCTGTGACTGCCTGATCAGGACTCAGGTGTGTCGACTGCTTCGGGAGTGGCCTCGGCCGCCATTTTCAACCGATCAGCCTTGCTGATGTACTTCGGCTTGTTGCTCTTGGGTGCCAGTTTGGCGTTGGCCTTTCTGGATTTTTCCTTGAAAAGTTGCTGCAGTTTTTTCTGGCGATTCATGGTCATCTACCCGGCTGTAAAGGCTTGAATGATAACAGCTGAATCAGCCGGCGCAGAGGCAGGCGAAACCTCACGCTCAATCAAGCCTTCACGCTAACCGGCTCGCAAATCCGGTTAAACGCCGGAGAGCACCCCGGGGTCGCCCGTGCGCCACACATTGTCAACCGTGACGCTTTGAATCAGCCAGGCGTCGCCTGCCCGCACCAGTTTTACGTCGTAACGGTTTTTCATGAGGTAGTGCCGTGAGTGATCACTTTGCGGCACGTGCTGGGCTTCCACGAGTGCATCAACCTGCGCCCGATCGCCAACGACGCTGACTCGCGGATTGCTGACAGAGTGCGTTGTATCGATACCGGCAAGTGAACCTGAAAGCGACGCCAAGATGGTCTGACGCCCCTCCAGAACAGGGTATTCGAACCCGGCCTTTGCAGCGGCGGGCCGGAAGTCGGAAATCGCATCCTCGGTAAACGCCGACGCCAGTAATGCTTCGTCGCGCAGATCGATTCCAGCGGCAAACCGGTACAGCGTTTCAACCACCGCAAGTTTGTCTGCGGTGTCCTGCAACTGTGTGGATGACATACTTGAAGCCTTAGGTGAAGTGAGCTTGAGGATTTCGCCAGGCGCTAGGCCGAAGCGGACTCGCGTTTCAGAAATCAGTAACGGTTGTGCCTGCGATACTTTCGGCAAACCCGATGCCGAACACCCGGGCCGGCGTTTCAAAACCCGGCCGTCGCTCCCCGCTCAACACACGACGCGCGGCTTCGACAGCTGCGAGCGGCGTGTAGGTGTAGCCGTTGACGGTCTCGATCACCGAGCATGCAACGCTGCCGTTGGCGCCGCTGACTTCAGCCACCGCTCGGGCGCGATGTGCCTCGCGCTGTTCGACGCTTGGGCCGTCTGGCAGTTGCGCCAGATCGCCTTCCGGAAACGCGTCACCGCTGATGTGCACGAACATGGCGATATCGGGAATACCGGTGGAATGCCAGCCGGTCACAAGATCACCGAATGACAGGGGCGCACAGAGCACCGGCCCGTCACCAAAATCGAAGTGACGGGGCTGCGCGTCAGGCGCTGCGACCAGTTGTCCATCGACCCGAGCCAACAGGCCTGCACCAATGATTTCGCCGACACTCAGGGCCGAGCCGCGCGACATCGAGCCCGCGACCTGCAAGGCGATTTTCAATGAACGCGGTTGTGGCACCCGTTGAGCAACACGCATCGCCAGACAATCGGTCGGCACCACATCCCAGCCGACGCCGGGCAACAACATCACGTTCGCACTGGCTGCTTGAGCACCCAACTGCTCGGCACGCCGATAGACATTGATTTCCGCCGTGATGTCCAGATAGTCGACACCGGCCTGGATGCACGCCTGCATCAAGGCGTCTGCCGTCTGGGCGAACGGACCCGCGAAATTCAGCAGTACCGCGATACCCTCCAATGATTGAGCTGTCAGTTCATTGGGCTTGAACACCCGAAAAGGAACATCCAGTTGCGCAGCGAGCAACTCGAGCGTTTCGGCCGTGCGCCCAGCGATGACCAGGTCCAGCCCCAGTGCCTTGGCATGTTCGGCTGCCATGCGCCCGGTGTACCCGGTCGCGCCGTAGATCATCAGTGTGCTCATTGGCCGTGCTGCCATTTTTTGAAGACAAATTCGAGGCTGTAACCGTCCGGATCGAGGACATTGGCAGCGTAGTAATCGGGGTCGTAATGCAGACGTGCGCCTGGAGCGCCGTTATCGACAGCACCACTGTTGATCGCCGCCGCGTAAGCTGCGTCAACTTCGGCCTTGCTGTTGGCGACAAACCCGACGTGCACCGCCCGCCCTTCCACCACGCCTTCGCGCAACCAGAAAAACATCCGGCCATGGGCACCGAAACCTTTCAGATCCGGATGGCCGGGTGGGCCGTCCTTGCCGTCGTAATCAAGCCTGGCGGTAATGCCCAGCGGGGTCAGCGCGGCGGTGTAGAAATCAATGGAGCGCTCAATGTCGCTGACTGACAGAAAGATGTGATCAAGCATGGAGTTACCTCGCCTTCAAATGAAATAGCCGCCCGCGACTTCAATGGATTGGGCGTTGATCCAGCCGCCCTCCTCGGACAGCAACATGGCGATGACGCGCGCAACATCCTGCGGTTCGCCAACCCGGCCCAGAGCCGTTTGCGAGGCGAGCAATGCCTCGAATTCGTCGTTCAAACCACCGCCCAGCTCGGTTCGGATCGCTCCCGGCGAAACAGCGTTGGCCCGTATGCGCCGGTCCGCGAACTCCTTGGCCATGTAGCGGGTCAACACCTCCAGCCCGCCCTTGAACGCTGCATACGGCGCAACCCCGGCGGTAGCGACCCGGGTGGTGGCGCTGGTCAGGTTGACGATGCTGGCGCCCTCGCCCATCAGCGGCAACAAGGTTTGCGTGAGGAAAAACGGGCCTTTGAGATGAACGTTCAACAAACCGTCGAACTGCGCCTCGGTGACGGCTGCCAGCGGATTGAACAAGCCATGGCCCGCGTTGTTGACCAGTCCAGCCAGCGTAGCCACGCCCCAGAGGCTGTCGAGGTTATGTCGCACGGCCTCACGGAAACGGTCGAATTGACTGACATCCGCAACGTCCAGCTCAAGCGCCACGGCTGTGCCGCCCGACGTCTGAATCCGTTGCACAACAGCAGCGGCCGCATCGGCATTGCTCTTGTAGGTCAGGATGACGCCCATCCCGATGCGGGCACAGTGTTCGGCGGTACTTGCGCCAATGCCACGACTGCCACCGGTAATCACGATAACGCTCATGCGTTGCTCCAATGTCTCTGTGGTGAGTGACCACAGTAGCCATCGGCTTCGAGGTGAGCGCAGCCGTTCCTCTTCGAAACCTGCCTGTTTCTGCTTTTTGCTTGCGCGGGAGTGATCGCGTAGGTTCAGATGCCGGGCATGAATAATCAACTGACAGAACTTCGCGCCCTGGCGCAACACGCCGAAAACCGCCGCACGGAGACGGGTATCCCGCGCGTCGCCATGGTTCAGGGTGAAATCCCCGAGCACATGCTGGCCGCCGTTTACGAACCGATGATCAACCTGATTCTGCAGGGCAGCAAATCCATGACCATCGCCGACCGCACGCTTCACTACGACCCGGCGACCTACTTCGTGATGTCCATCGATCTACCGGCAGTGGGACAGGTTCACCCCTCAGCGAGCGGCGAGCCTTACCTGGCGGTCAGCCTGACGCTGGATCCGGTGGTGCTGACGACCCTGCTGGCCGACTTGCCCAAACCGCTCGGGCAACATGAACAGGACAGCGGGTTTTCGGTCGCTGCTGTCACGCCTGAGTTGATGGATGCGTGGGTGCGCATGTTGCGCCTTATGGGGAGGCCGGAGGAGATCGCGGCCCTCGCGCCGGTCTACGAACGGGAAATTCTGTATCGCGTCCTGCAAGGCCCCCACGGCTGGATGCTGCGCGACATTGCGGCCCCCGACAGCGCCATGGCCCGCGTCAACCTGGCCATTCAGCACATTCGTCAGGACTTTGCCGAACCGATTCGCGTGGACGCATTGGCGCAGCTTGCGTCGATGAGCGTGTCAGCCTTTCATCGACATTTCAAAGCCGTTACGGCGCTGAGCCCGTTGCAGTATCAGAAGCGTGTTCGCCTGCTTCAGGCCCGGACGCTGATGGTGGCCAATGCCAGCAGCGTCACCCGCGCAGCGTTCGAAGTCGGTTATGAAAGCGCTACGCAATTCAGCCGCGATTACGCACGGGTGTTCGGCTTGCCGCCCTCGCGGGATGCGACGCGGATTCTCGCAGAGACCCGAAGCAGCGCGCAGCACTGATCACCCCTTCACGCCAGCACGCCAGTAATCCAGCGCACTTGCTGCTTCAGATCCTGCACCTTGCGCTCGCACACCCCATGCCGTGCCCGCCCGAAATGAGCCAGCGTCTGCTGCTTGTGCCGCAGCCGGTGCTGCCATTTGCTGACAAACGCCGGACTGCGCGCCTGCAATTGCAATGGCCCGAAGAACAACTCCTCGGCGGTGTAGCTCACCGGCCCGCCCCGCTCGGCCACGATGATTTCGTAGTCGAAGCGGTTCTCCCGCAGGATTTCCTCGAAGAGGATTCGGTAGCCGTTGTCCATCAGCCATTGTCGCAGCGGTTGTTCGCCGCCGTTGGGTTGCAGGATCAGGCGCTCGCGGCCGCTCAGGCGCGCCTTGCCGGCTTCGAGAATGTCGCGGATGGTCTCGCCACCCATGCCGCACACGGTGATCGCCGTGATCCCGTCGACCGGCTCGACAGCCATCAAGCCATTGGCCAGGCGAACGGTGATCTGCTGCTCAAGGTCGTTTTCGCGCACGGTGCGTTGCGCCGAACGGAACGGCGTCTCGGCCATCTCGCCCGCCACCGCCGCCGCGATCGCACCACGGCGCATCAGGGCCACCGGCAAGTAACCGTGATCCGAGCCGATATCGGCCAGCCGCGCACCAGCGGGCACGTGTGCCGCCACCTGCTCCAGGCGCATGGACAATGTCTGTTCGTTCAACCGCAACCCCTTTCACACTGAACGTCCGGCGCTGGTGGCCGGATCGGGGCGCGATTCTGGGGGGCAATGTCTGGTATTTCAAATTTATATGACCAACCGTGAAGCCTACACCAACACCGTCAACCAAGCCGACAGCAACAACAAAAACGCCAGCCCGGCGTTCATGCGCCTGAATGCCCGTGGCGAGCCAAAGAACCGTGCGCTGCCCACGCCCAGCAGCGCCCACGCCGTCATGCACGGCAGACTGACCAGCAGAAACGCCATTGACAACAGCACCATCCGGGCGCTGTCCTCGCTGCCACCGGCAAACACGCTCACCACCGCCACCGCCATCATCCACACCTTGGGGTTGATCAGTTGCAGGCCGGCGGCGCCGAACACGCTGAAGCCGTCATCACCCGTTGGCGCCGAGTCCAGCGACGGCGGCGTGCTGCGAAAGATCTGCCACGCCAGCCAGCTCAACCACAACACGCCGGCCCAGGCCATCGCCTGCTGCACACGGGGATAGCGCAGCAAGGTTTCCCCCACGCCGAGGCCGACCACCAACACCACCAGCGCCGCCGACACACATGCGCCGAAGATGATCGGCACGGTGGCCGTCAGACCGCGCCGCGAGCTGTGGCTCATCACCAGAATATTGGTCGGCCCCGGGGTGATCGAGGCGACGAAGGAAAACAGCAGAAAAGGCAGCAACGATTCCATGACAGGACTCCCGAATCAAAACAGGAAGTCATGGTCGCGGTTGTGCGGGGTTCAGTCTGGAAGGTTTGAGCAGCGCTTGCGGTAATCCGCCGGCGTCAGGTGGTAGGCACGGCGGAACCAGCGCCCAAGATGGCTTTGATCGGCAAAACCGAGGGCGCTGGCGACGGTCGCGGGTGTTTCGCCACGCGCCAGCAATTGGCGGGCGCGGGCCAGCCGCAGTTGGATCAGATACGCATGCGGCGCCAGTCCGAAAGCGGCCTTGAATGCACGGGTCAGTCGAAAGCGATCAACCCCGCAGGCCTGGGCCACGTCGTCCAGCCCGATGTCCTCAAAGGCGTGCGCATGCAGATAGTCCCGCGCCACTTGGGCCACTCGTGGCAGGCGCGGATCGAAAGGCTGGTGCTTTCGCCAGTCGAGGTGGGACGTCAGCGAACCGAGCAAGGTGTCGATGGCGGTCTGGCGCACGATGCGCAAATCGCCCTGATGCAGGGCGTTGAAGGCCTGATTGATGGCCGTGGACAGGCGCGAATCCTGACTCAGAGTGTCGGTGAACCCGAGCTGGCTGTTGTCGGGCGCATGCTCGAACAGCACGCGCAATTCGCGCTCCAGCCAATATGGATCGAGGTAAAGCATGGAATAGGTGAAACCCTCCTCCGTCGGCGCGTGCCCGTCGTGGATCTCCCCCGGTTCCAGCATGAAAATCTTGCCCGGCGTACTCAGATGCCGCACGCGCCGGCAATGAAACTGCTGCACGCCCTGCTCGGTGACGCCCACCAGAAAGCTGTCATGCCAGTGCGGATCGTAGGCATGGCCCTGGAAATGGGCACGAATCGACTCGATGCCGGTGTCGGCATCCTGAGACAGCTCGATCCAGTTGCGTTTGTCCACGCCAGGCTCCGAAAGCAGTGGTTGTTCATCAAAGGCGTCTACGTTACCGCGACTTTGCCGGTGGGTTTAGAACATTTGTGCACGTGCGCCAGGCAAACCATCAAGCAAATTTAATGAACCCTGAGTGGTATGCCCCGCCTAAGCCAATGACCATCAGGAGGTAGCCCATGCAACTTGAAACCACGTGGATCGTACTGGCCGTCGTTCTTTTGCTCATCGAATTGTGGGCGATCAACAGGGTGCGCAAGAGTGAGGGGAAAGCCAGCAACAAAGGCGTCTGGATCGTATTGATCGTGTTTGTGCCACTGTTCGGGCTGATCGCCTGGGCGCTGGCCGGACCCAAGCACGTCACTCAGGCCTGAAGCCCAAGGCAAGCAAGAGCCCCGAACATTCGGGGCTTTTTGTTGGCCACGGGTTTGTATCGCAGTGTGTACGAACGCCTCCCGGATACATGCCCGCGCATCAGCCAACAAAAACGGAAACAGCCCGGATACGCGACCAGCCTTTAATGGACTCCAGATTCGAAGGGTTCAGCCAGAACCCGGCCCTCGCCGATCATAAGGAGACTTGCCATGAAGCACGCACCACTCGCCACCGTCACCACCGGGAAAAACCGTCGCCGCCTGCTGGGCCTGTCGATGCTCGCCACCGCGCTGCTGCAGTTCGGCGCGCTCGCCCAGGCACAAACCGCAGCGCCCGAGCCGGTCAAGACTGAAGCCGCCAGCGTCAAGGCCGACCTGCCCTTCGGCCCGCTGAAACATGTAAAGGCCGGCCTGCTGGACGTGGCCTACGCCGAAACCGGCCCGGCCAATGGCCCGGTGGTGATTCTGCTGCACGGCTGGCCGTATGACATCCACAGCTACGATGACGTGGCGCCGCTGCTGGCGGCCAAGGGTTATCGGGTCTTGATGCCGTACGCCCGGGGTTATGGCGACACGCATTTCCTGTCCGACAAGACCGTGCGCAACGGTCAGCCGGCGGCGCTGGCCAGTGACGTGATCGATTTCATGGATGCCCTGAAAATCAAACAAGCCGTGCTCGGCGGCTACGACTGGGGCGCGCGTTCGGCGGACATCGTTTCGGCGCTGTGGCCTGAGCGGGTGAAAGCGCTGGTCTCGGTCAGCGGTTACCTGATCGGCAACCAGGCCGCCGGCAAGAACCCGCTGCCGCCCAAGGCCGAACTGCAATGGTGGTATCAGTTCTACTTCGCCACTGATCGCGGTGAAGCAGGCTACGCCAAGAACACCCATGATTTCGCCAAGCTGATCTGGCAACTGGCGTCACCGAAATGGGCGTTCGACGACGCCACCTTCGACCGCAGCGCCAAGGCCTTGCGGAACCCGGATCACGTCGCGATCACCGTGTTCAACTACCGTTGGCGCCTGGGCCTGGTGCAGGGTGAAAGCCAGTACGATGCGCTGGAACAGAAACTCGCCACCGCACCGTCGATCAGCGTGCCGACCATCGCCCTGGAAGGCGATGCCAACGGCGCGCCACACCCGGCCCCCGAGGACTATGCCAAACGCTTCACCGGCAAATATCAGTTCCGCCTGATCAACGGCGGCATCGGTCACAACCTGCCGCAGGAAGACCCGAAAGCCTTCGCTCAGGCGATCATCGACGCCGATCACCTCTGAAGCGGCACGCCGAACGGCTCGTCATTTGACGAGCCGTTTTTCTTTGGACGGGCGATAACCGAAGTAAGCGCTGTAGCACTTGCTGAAATGACTCGGTGACACGAATCCGCAGGCCACCAGCACGTCCACCTGGGACAGCTCGGTGTGTTGCAGCAGACGGCGGGCCTCGGTGATGCGCAGTTCCATGTAATAACGCTGCGGCGTGGTGCCCAGTTGTTCCTTGAACAGTCGCTCCAGTTGACGCCGGGATCGCCCGGCATACACCGCCAGTTGTTCCAGCTCCAGCGGTTCCTCCAGATTGGCGTCCATCAGCTTCACCACTTCACGCAGCGGCGCGCTGACGCAGAGGTTCTCGGTCGGTTTGATCCGCCGGTAACGCGATTCCTCGAACGCCAGAATGTCTTCGATGCCTTCGACCAGCGCCTTGTCGTGCAGGCCCTTGATCCAGTCCAGGGCCATGTGGAACGCGCCGGACGGACTGGATGCGGTCAACCGGTCGCGGTCGATCACATAGGGTTCGCTGCTGACCTGGGTCGCCTTGGAAATCTCCGCCAATGCCGGCCGATGCTCCGGGTGAATCGCACAGCGATAGCCTTCCAGCACCCCTGCCCGGCCCAGGAACCACGCGCCGTTCCACAACCCAGCCAGCATCACGCCGGCCTCGGCGGCCATTTTCAGCAAGTTGATGAACTCGTCGCTCGCCTTCAATTCCGTGCGGTAACCGCCACAGATCACCAGCAGATCCAGTTCCTGCAACACGCTGATTTCCAGACGCGCGTCAGGGCGGATCACCAGCCCCAGATCACTGATCACTTCGCCGTCGTTCAGGCCGAAGGTGCGCGTGGAAAACAGACCGGGGCGCAGCAGATTGGCGGTGACAAGGGTGTCCAGCGCCTGAGTGAAGGCCGGCAGGGAAAAATGCTCCAGCAACACGAACCCGGTGCGGGTCATGTGTCCCGGCCCGCTGGCGGGCTCGTTCAGGTAGCGAAGGTTCTTGCCCTTCATGCCACCGCTGAATTGGCGTCGTTCGATCAAGGTGTGGCCCATCGGTTTCATTGTTGTAGCGCCATGCTAACTGGCGCCGCAGCAAATTACTCGCAAACGACGCAAGCACCACAAGGTAGATCGTTCCCACGCTCCGCGTGGGAATGCCTCCATGGACGCTCTGCGTCCGCCGTTGGAAGGGACGCGGAGCGTCCCGGGCTGCATTCCCACGCGGAGCGTGGGAACGATCATCACCCAGCCCTGCCGGGCTGCGTCCCAACGTCGCAGGGCCAGCATCTTGGCAAACGCCAGACAACGCTTAAAATCGCGCCTCCTCTTGCAGTCGCCCGACCGGCGCCTGCCCGCAGCCATGACAACCCTCAGGTTTGAACAGCCGGCCACTTTCACGAAGTGCGCCAGGCTCAATCGTCCTGCCCGTTCGGCGGTCGTTTGTCTTCAACACACTTCGGCTTGGCACTCGCATGCGCAGAGGCGCACGTTCCGCTGTTCGATCACTTGAGGTTTTTATGACACCGCGTTTGCTGGCCATGGCGCTGGCGCCCCTGCTCGGGCTATTCATTGTTGCCCTGGGCAACGGCTTTCTGTCTTCCTTGACCACTCTGCGCCTGGGCGCGGCCGGCGAATCGGCGACGATGATCGGCATCGTGTCCTCGGCCTATTTCATCGGCCTGACCCTCGGCGCGATCTTCAACGACCGCCTGATCCTGCGCATCGGCCACATCCGCGCCTACAGCAGCTTCGCCTCGCTGATCGCCGCGACCATCCTGCTGCAAGGGCTGTTTTATGACACCTGGGGCTGGGTCGTCCTGCGTCTGATCAACGGCTGGGCCACGGTCGGCGTGTTTCTGGTGATCGAGAGCTGGCTGCTGCTGGCCGGTGACGCGAAGATTCGCGGCCGTCTGCTGGCGCTGTACATGATCGTCCTCTACGGCGCCGGGGTGCTGGGGCAGGCGTTTTTGGGGAAAATCACCGGTCTGGGCGATACCGCGCCATTCATGGTCGCCGGCATGCTCGCGACGTTGTCGGTGCTGCCGATCGTAATCCTGCCGCGGGTGTCGCCATTGCTGGAACAGGTCGAGCCGCTAAAGCCTCGGGCGCTGCTGGGCGTGTCGCCCACCGGTCTGGTCGGCTGCTTCGGCTCCGGTGTGACCATCGCGGCGATCTACACCCTGCTGCCGCTGTACCTGCAACGCATCGGCCTGAACGTCGGCGAAGTCGGCAGCATGATGGCCTGGACGATCCTCGGCGCGATGCTGCTGCAATACCCGGTCGGACGCTGGTCCGACCGCAAGGATCGCCTGCAAGTGCTGACCGTGCTGTGCGCCGCGTGCACCGTGCTGTCGCTGGTGATCGTGCTGGTACCGCTGTCCTCGGCCCTGCTTGCGGCAATGTTGTTTCTGCTGGGTGGCGGCGTGTTCGCGTTGTACCCGGTTGCGGTCAGTCACGCGGCCGACCGCGCGCCGGTCGAAACGTTGGTGCCGATGATTCAGGGCATGCTGCTGATCAACTCGCTGGGCTCGGCGATGAGCCCGCTGCTGATCTCGCCAGCGATGAACGCCCACGGCGAAACCGGGCTGTTCTGGGCCTTTGCGCTGGTCAACCTGGCCATGGTGACGTTCTTCTTCTGGCGTCGCGGCAAGCGTCCGGTGCCGGCCAACCCGGCGCCGTTTGCGGCGGCAGCAACGTTCTCGCCAACTGGCGCCGAGCTGCGGGTGACCGAAGACTTGCGTCAAGCGGCGCAGGACCATCCGCCGATGGTCGATGCGTTGAGTGGCGAAGCGGCGCCGCCAACGGCATCGCGCTACGAAGCCAGTTGAGTTTCTGGCACGCATAAAAAAACCGGTGACTCTCGTCACCGGTTTTTTATTGTCTGCTAATCAATGTGGAGCCCGAGGAATGGTCTTCATCAGGTCTTCAGGGCTGATATGTCCCACCACACTGCCCGGCTGCGGCATGTTCAGGATGTGGCCCTTCATCTTGCCGATCACGTGCATCTCGCACGGCTTGCAGTCGAACTTGAGGGTCAGCACTTCATCGCCGTGAATCAGCTGCATTGGCGCGACTTTGGTTTTCACGCCGGTCACGCCTTTGGCCTGTTTCGGGCACAGGTTGAAGGAGAACCGCAGGCAGTGCTTGGTGATCATCACCGGCACTTCGCCCGCCTCTTCGTGGGCCTCGTATGCCGCGTCGATCAGCTTCACGCCGTGGCGGTGGTAGAAGTCGCGAGCCTTCTGATTGTAGACGTTGGCCAGGAACGACAGATGCGCCTCCGGGTACACCGGCGGTGGCGTGGTCTCGGCCTTGCGCGAACCGCGCGGATGGGCGGCAACGCGGGCGGCGGTCAGCGCTTCGATCACTTCGCGGCGCAACGACTTGAGCTGCGAGTTCGGAATGAAGAACGCTTGCGGCGCATCCAGTTTGATCGAGGTCGCGTGGTACTCGGTGGTGCCGAGCTGGCCGAGCAGATCGTGCAAGGTCTCCAGCGCCTGTTCCGGTTTGTTGGCGACGCCGAACGGGCCGTCCAGCGCGACGCTGGCGCTGATGCCCTCTTCGCTGGTCACGGTCAGTTCCAGACGCTCTTCACGCAGCTTCGCCAGCCAGCTCACGCCGATACGACGCTCGGCCGAGGTCTTGAGCAAGGCCTGCTGCCAGTTGTGATCGAGGTTGCGGTTCAGCGGGTGGTTCGGGCGCAGCTTGTACAGGCCTTCCGGCATTTCGTTCGGCTCGACGCGGTAGCGGTAGCGCTTCTCGCCTTCTTCCTCGAACTCGCCCTTGGCTTCGGCGATGTTGGCGCGGAAACCCACCACTTCGCGCTTGACCAGCACATTGAGACCGTCGCCGTTGGACAGCGGCTCGTGGGTGATGACCTGCATGTCACGCTTGCCGACTTTCTCGACCGTGCCCACCGCCAGACCGGTGAAGGTCGGCGAATCGAACGCGCCGATGTCGATCTTGCGCTCGCTGACAAAGTAGTCGGTGCTGCCACGGTGGAAGGTCTTTTCCGGATCCGGCAGGAAGAAATGCGCGGTGCGGCCGCTGGAAGCACGGGCCAGGTCCGGACGGTCGTTGAGCACGTCGTCGAGGCGCTGGCGGTAATAGGCGGTGATGTTCTTCACATAGCCCATGTCCTTGTAGCGACCTTCGATCTTGAACGAACGCACACCGGCCTCGACCAGCGCGCGGATGTTGGCGCTCTGGTTGTTGTCCTTCATCGACAGCAGATGTTTTTCGTAGGCGATCACGCCACCCTTTTCGTCTTTCAGGGTGTACGGCAGACGGCAGGCCTGGGAGCAGTCGCCCCGGTTGGCACTGCGCCCGGTCTGCGCGTGGGAAATGTTGCACTGACCGGAGAACGCCACGCACAACGCGCCGTGAATGAAGAACTCGATGGCGGCATCGGTTTCGTCGGCGATCGCGCGGATTTCCTTGAGGTTCAGTTCACGGGCCAGTACCAGTTGCGAGAAACCGGCCTGATCGAGGAACTTCGCCCGCTCAAGGGTGCGGATGTCGGTCTGGGTGCTGGCGTGCAGCTCGATGGGTGGAATGTCCAGTTCCATCACGCCCAGATCCTGGACGATCAGCGCATCGACGCCGGCGTCGTACAACTGATGGATCAGCTTGCGCGCCGGCTCCAGTTCGTTGTCGTGCAGGATGGTGTTGAGGGTGGTGAAGATGCGCGCGTGATAGCGACGGGCAAATTCCACCAGTTCGGCGATTTCGCTCACCTCGTTGCACGCGTTGTGGCGCGCCCCGAAGCTCGGGCCGCCGATGTACACCGCATCGGCGCCATGCAGAATGGCCTCGCGGGCGATGGCCACGTCACGGGCGGGGCTGAGCAGTTCCAGGTGATGTTTGGGCAAGGACATATAGTTTTTAGTCAGGCTGTCACGGTCGAGGCGCGCATTGTAGCCGCGAAACGCGTGGCCGGCACGCCTGTGCTGCCGGGTGGCTGTTTTCAACCCGTCACGATCAGATCGCTCCCACGCGGACTGTCACCGATCGTTCCCACGCTCCGCGTGGGAATGCAGCCCGGGACGCTCCGCGTCCCTTCCAGAGCCGAACGCGGAGCGTCCGTTGAGGCATTCCCACGCCCGGCGTCACAGATCGTTCCCACGCTCTGCGTGGGAATGCAGCCCGGGACGCTCCGCGTCCCTTCCAGAGCTGGAACGCGGAGCGTCCCTTGAGGCATTCCCACGCGGAGCGTGGGAACGATCATTACGGGGTCAAGCCTTCGCAGCCGTCGCAGTCACTTCCACCTTCATCCCTTCAACCGCCAGCGCCGCCACGCCAACCGCCGCTCGCACCGGCCAAGGCTTGGCGAAGTAGCGCTTGTACACCTCGTTGAACGCAGCGCGATCGGCCATGTCGGTCAGGTAAATGGTCAGGTGCAGCACGCGGTCCATCGAACTCCCGGCCTTTTCCAGTGCGACTTTCAGCGCCTGCAACGTGCATTCGCTTTGCGCAGTGACGTCGCCCAGTTCCAGGCTGCCGTCGGCGCGGGTCGGAATCTGGGTCGACATCAGGATGCCGTTAAATTCGGTCACGTCCGAAGAGATCGAGTCTGCATCCGGGTCCGGGGTGTAGGTGATGTCTTGGTTGGCCATGGGAAAGTCCTTCGCTGGCAGTGAGGGCGGCGCCATCGCGCGCCGTTTCGGGCGGCCAGTTTACAGACACGGCGGCGGGTTTGAAGCAATGGCGGTTTTCGGGGTGGATTCTGACGGATGTTTCGGTGTGTTTTGTGGGCCAATAAACATGTTTCGATGCGTGTGTTTAGAGACATCTGGAGTTACGCGCAATTGCCCACAAATCCTTGCGCCAGAGCCTACGGCTACGCCAGAATCCGCCGGCTTGTGCGCCTTGGGGTCGGCCGGTAACTTGGATCGGGTCACTGATTTCCAGTGATCGGGTTTAGCAGCCCGGTGTGTTTTCCCAATGTTGCAAGTACATCAATCAGTCAGGTATTGCCCTGCATTTGATGGTGGCTGTGCGCATGGCGCCCTCGGGCGCGCCGGGTTTGGGAACCTCACCGGTCTGCTAACTTGCGCACAGCTGCCACCCCCTTCGTTTAGCAGCGAGATGGTTGCAGCCTCAATTAGAGGTTACCCAACATGTTCAAAGTAACGCCAAATCCTCCGGTCACCGCACCGGCCAGCATCACCGACCCAACCTCCCCTTACGAATGCCCTGATTCCAAGAAATTCAACGAAGCCGCCACCCGCGCCCTCGACTACCACCTCGGCCCGATCTCAGCCCAAATGATGGCCGCGCCCTACTACCCCAACCGCCTCTACCAGGCCAACCCGGCCAGCAACAACGAATCCCTGCTCGCCGACGCCGTCGAAACGCTGGGTTCGGCCAACGTCATGCTCAACAACTTCGTCGACCTCCTCGAAGGCCCCCACCGCAAGACCGCACAGGGCATCGCGCAGATCGTGATGCTTGCGGAACTGGCGGTGAATCAGGTGTTGGATAACGTTGTGCCAACGGAGTAAGTCGCAGCGGCGAAGATGCTCTTTGCTATCACACAACATCAAAAGGGGACGATTAAATAAATCTGTCCCCTTTTGATTCAGCCTTCAGGCAAAACGACGGCGGGATTCACTTCAAGGCGTCAGGCGCGGTAACACAACAGCACACCACCACTGATGTATGGCCAAGATTCGGCGTCCGTCCACAATGCACCGCACACAAAAATACGATCTGTTCCTTTCATCGACATGCCGCTGATAGATTCTATGAACAAATCGTCATCAAACACGGCAAAACCTGTACCGTTGAACGTAGTATCCGGAGAACCGTCAGAAAGATAACGCGCGGTTAGGATACTTAACTCTTTTGTGACAAAACCGTTGCCGGTAAAGCCGGAGACGACGATTGATCCATTGGCCTGTGTCACGCAATGCTCCCAACTGAGCCCCGCCGATACAAAATCGGCAAATAGCGGCTTTCCGTTATTAAATGGGAGGTTGTAGGACCCCGTAGAGTTCAGAGCGACTATCAGGCCTTTCCAAGGCTCACCTCTCGCCATTTTTGCTGAGCCTACCGCAATAACTCTGCCATCACTTTCCCGGACCGTCATAGCCCTCAACCTAATCAAAGACGGACTGAAAACGGTGACAGCAAGCCCCCCATTAAAGTCGGGATCGACCCTGCCAGTGGCAGTGAGACGGGTCACATAGGCAGTTTGACCGTCATTGGAATAGAAACTCCCACAAACCAGTATCCGCCCGTCCGCCTGTAATTCGATGCCATCGCTAGAACTATACTCGAATGCAAAGCCTTCAAGTTCAATGAGCGCAGCGCCTGTGCCGTTGAACGTCTCATCGGGAGAGCCGTCCGGGTGACGCCGCAGAACGATGCCTTTCGGTATTCCGAATTCATCTATGGCATTGCCGAGCAGCAGGATCTTGCCATCAGCCTGTACGCTCGCTGAAGTTGAACTGGCAAAAGAAGACTGCTCGGCATCATCTGCCTCTTTATTATCGCGAGGAGTCCCCTTCGCCATTACTCCTTTGTACCCGGAGCTGCCGAAATCCTCGTAGGGAATGTAGAGAATGCCGGTTTCATTCAAGGACGTGTCCAATCGACCATCCGGGAGATGGCGCATGATCAACAGGCCGCCTGAGGTGTCTGTGATAGCTTGACCAACAATCAGGCATCCGCCATTGACCGCCGGGCTGATACCGAAAACGCTCAGATCCTGAACGGTATCGAGCGGCACAAGCACAAAACCGTGTTTATTTGCACCAAACTCCTTATCCAGCGATCCGTCCGCGTTCAGACGCGCCACCGCGTAGCCAGCATTGATTCCACTCAACGGGATGACAGTGAGCAGTTTCCCTTGAGGCAGAGCCAATACAGCGCTCGGTTCGATACCAGAAATTTCAGGAATAGGAAATTCAAGAATGCCGGTTTTATTGAAAGCTGGATCCAGAGTGCCTGGACTGGTGATTCCTTGTTGTTGTCCCATTATCTTGCTCCATCAAGTCATCCATTAATGCATTAAAGGGGACAGATTTATTTTCTGCGCACCCACAATCAAAGTATCAACACGAAAACCCACAAACACACCTGATAGAAATAACAGTTTTTAATACTGATTCAGAACAACCAAAACCCTGAGCGATTATAAGAGGCCGCGAATTCTGGCTTATTTAATTCATTCGCTTAGCTTCGGCAGATACATTCTCTGACACATCCAACCTGCCTCAGCCTCGCCACCTTCTAAACTTCATCCGTCAAAACAAGGACGTAGGAAGACTCATGCCCAGAACGGGACGCATCGTGCTACCCCACTACCCACACCACATCGTGCAGCGCGGCCACAACAGGCAGGTTGTGTTCGCCGAACCGGCCGATTACGAACGCTATCTTTCTGACCTGCGTGAGCTCAAGGAAGCCTTGGGTATAAAAGTTTATGCCTACTGCCTGATGACCAATCATGTGCACTTGCTGCTCGCCCCAGGGGAATCAACGTCCAGCCTTGGACAGCTGATGAAAGCTCTCGCCGGGCGGATGACGCGGTATCGCAACAAGGTTGAGGGGAGAACCGGGACGCTGTGGGAAAGTCGCTACAAATCCAGCGTCGTTCAATCCGACACTTATCTATTGGCTTGCGGCCGCTACATCGAACTAAACCCAGTGCGAGCCCGCATGGTGGCGCGAGCAGAAGATTATCGTTGGTCGAGTTTTGCGCTGCGCCTGTGCGATTTTTCTGAATCCACATGGCTGGACAAAGATCCCTGCTTTCTGGAGCTAGGGCCTACGGATGCCAAACGGCGTGAACGCTATAAATCTTTTGTTGAGATGACGACGCCCACCAATGAATTGCAACTTATAAGGGGCGCACTCCAACGAGGCCAACTGACTGGCAATATGAAATTCGTCGACGAAATCGAGAAAATCACCGGAAGACGCATTCAGCACAGAGAGCGCGGAAGGCCAGAAAAAACTGCTTAACACCAAAAGGGGACAATTAAATAAATCTGTCCCCTTTGATTTTCAAAAGGGGACGATTATATAAACTCGTCCCATTTGATTTTATTTGCTATTTCGGGACTAGACACTGAGGAAAAGTTTCCTATCTAGGGCGGCCAACAATACTTGGAAATACCGCGCGAGGTGCGTCGTCACCTGCGAAACCGGCTTTACACATGCCGGAGCCGTTGTCCACGACCAAGGCTGCTACGTCATCGTCCGAACTGCGGGGTTGGGGAAGTAGTTGACCAGCCTCATTGTATTTCACTGGTTTTATAGACGGCGCTCCTGTAATGCGGCTCAGTGGTATCGAGACTTCCACACCCTGTTCGGAATTTTCGAAATTCACTAAATAAACAACTTTCTCTATCGGATCATATTTTCGAAACCCGTAAGCCCATAACGTTGTGGTTTCCGGTCGATCAAGAATAACGGGGATCCAGTACCTCGGATTTGCGTCCGCACGCTGGTTAAGTGCTAGGAGTTGTTTCGATGGTCATCATTTCGCACAGTCCATTGGAGTGAAGAAGTAAAAAATGGGACAAATTTATTATTCGCCCCCATACAGCCAAAGTATCAACTCAAACTGCCACAACTACACCTGATAGAAATACCAGTTTTTTATATTCATTTGATATTTGGCTCATCACAGTTTCTTCTTTCACCTGAATACTTTGACCGCCCCCGAATCAACCCAGTCGATGACCGTCTCCACCCACACTCACCGCCCCCACTGGATATCCCCCCAATCCCAATTATGCTCAAAGAAACCCCGCCCTCCTGCGAGGTCGAGAGTCTGTGCACGCTCCACGAAACACCTGCTCCAGCACCAACCAAAGGCCTCGGGTACGCGACGTTGATGAAGTGCTCCGGCCTACAAAAACAAGCACGACGGAGAACCCCCATGGCCGTACTCGACAGCATGTCCACCGGCAGTGCCCCGCACCACAGCGTCAGCCGAGAGGAACGCAAGGTCATCTTCGCTTCATCCTTAGGCACGGTATTCGAGTGGTACGACTTCTATCTCTACGGCTCGCTCGCCGCGATCATCGCCAAGCACTTCTTCGCCGGGGTCAACGAGACCACGGCGTTCATCTTCGCCCTGCTCGCCTTCGCCGCCGGTTTTGCAGTGCGGCCGTTTGGTGCGGTGGTGTTCGGGCGGTTGGGGGACATGATCGGGCGCAAGCACACGTTTCTGATCACGATTGTGATCATGGGCGTGTCGACGGCGATTGTGGGTTTCCTGCCGGGTTACGCGACCATCGGGGTCGCGGCGCCGATCATTCTGATTACCCTGCGGCTGCTGCAAGGTCTGGCGCTGGGCGGTGAATACGGCGGTGCGGCGACTTATGTGGCCGAGCATGCACCGAAGGGCAAACGCGGGTATTTCACGTCGTGGATTCAGACCACCGCGACGCTGGGGCTGTTTCTCTCGCTGCTGGTGATTCTGGCCTGCCGCACCGCGCTGGGCACCGAGGCATTCGAGGCCTGGGGCTGGCGGATTCCGTTCCTGCTGTCGATCCTGCTGCTGGCAGTGTCGGTGTACATCCGTTTGCAGCTGAACGAATCACCGGTGTTCAAGAAAATGAAGGAAGAAGGTAAACACTCCAAGGCGCCGCTGACCGAATCTTTCGCCCGTTGGGACAACCTGAAAATCGTGATCATGGCCCTGCTCGGCGGTACCGCCGGCCAAGCGGTCGTCTGGTACACCGGGCAGTTCTACGCGCTGTTTTTCCTGCTGCAAACCCTGAAGATCGACCCGCAGACCGCCAACCTGCTGATTGCCGGCTCGCTGTTGATCGGCACGCCGTTCTTCGTGATTTTCGGCAGCCTGTCCGACCGCATCGGGCGCAAGGGCATCATCATGGCCGGGTGCATTCTGGCGGCGGTGACCTACTTCCCGATCTTCCACGCGCTGACCCAGTACGGTAACCCCGACGTGTTCGTCGCCCAGGAGAAGAACCCGGTCAAAGTGATCGCCAACCCTGACCAGTGCTCGTTCCAGTTCGATCCGGTGGGCAAGGCCAAATTCACCAGTTCCTGCGATCTGGCCAAGACCATCCTGGCCAAACGGGCGATCCCTTACGAAAACGTAGTGGCGGAACCGGGCACCGTGGCTCAGGTGCGCATCGGCGATAAAGTCATCGAAAGTTTCGAAGGCACAGCCCTGCCGGCCGCCGACTTCAAGACCCGCAACGATGCCTTCACCGCCAGCCTCGGCACCGCGCTGAAAGACGCCGGGTATCCGGAAAAGGCTGATCCGGCCAAGACCAATTACCCGATGGTCTTGCTCCTGCTGACCATCCTCGTGATCTACGTGACCATGGTCTACGGCCCGATTGCGGCCTGGCTGGTCGAGCTGTTCCCGGCGCGCATCCGCTACACCTCGATGTCGCTGCCCTACCACATCGGCAACGGCTGGTTTGGCGGGTTCCTGCCGACCGTGGCGTTCGCGATGGTCGCGGCCACCGGGGATATCTACTACGGCTTGTGGTACCCGATTGTCATCGCGGTGATGACGGCGATTCTCGGCATCTTCTTCTTGCCGGAGACCAAGGATCGGGAGATTCATCACACCTGACCCGACTCCGCTCGATGCTGTGCATAGCGCCACGCACAGCATCGAGCGTTGTCACATCGGCGTCATTGTTGGTTGCTAACGTCCTCGCGCCTCTTTGCTCCGACTGCCAAGGTGACCTTCCCGGTGTCCTCAAGCCCGACGCGCCAGACCATCATCCTCAGATCCGCCGATATGTCCTGCGACGACTTCGGCACGTTGTTCTCCCGTATGTTCGGCAATCGTTACGGCGACACACCGCCACCGCCCAAGGACATCATCATCGGTGGCGTGTACGGGCGGCACGACGGGGTCAGTTTCCGACGCATGCATTACCGGGGCGATTTCACGGTGGCGCTCCCCGAGCCCTACGACGAAATCACCTTCGTGATTCCCACCGCCGGCCGGATCATCTTCAACGACTCCGCCGAATCCCTGGGCCTGCCGCACATCGGGCTGGCCATCGACAAGGCGGATCTGCGCTCGATGCGCTTCGTCGACAATCATGCCCAGCACGGCATGTCGATCAGCCGCGCCGCGCTCACCGGACGCCTGTCGTCGCTGCTAGGACGGCCGATCGTGCACAAGCTGCATTTCGAGCCGAGGGTGGATCTGAACAGCCCGGCGTTTCAGGGCATTCGCGCATTGATCGACCTGGCCACCGGCACCGAATTCGACCTGTTGTTGAACGCCGGTTCGCTGATGCCATCGCGCCTGCGGGAGATGCTGGTGGACGCCGTGCTGGAAGCCTGGCCGCACAATTTCAGCGAAGCCTTGCGCCGCCCCGAGGCGCAGATTGCCCCTCGGCATGTTAAACAGGCCATCGAGTACATTCAGTCGCATCCCGAACAACTGGTCAGCGGGACGGATCTGGCGGGGCTGGTCAACGTCAGCCTGCGGGCCTTGCAGGAAGGTTTCCGGCGCTTTGTCGGCACCTCGATTGTCGCTTACCAACGCCAGGTCAGGCTGGAGCGTGCCTGCGAAATGTTGAAGCAAGACCAATCGTCATCCGTAACCGACGTGGCCCTGCAATACGGATTCAGCAACGTCGGCCGGTTCTGCCAGTACTTTCAGGATGCCTACGGTGTGAGCCCCGCAGAAATGCGAAAAGGACTGCGCTGAGGCAGTCCTTTTCTTCACCTGTGGTTGATCAGAACTGATAGCTGGCCTTGAGAGCGCTGCTGAAACCGTGGCTGTCGCCTCCACCGCTGGCGCCGACTTCGGCACCCAGGCTCAGGGCTCCGAGGTTGGCCATCAGGTTGACGCCGCCACTGAACTGATCGCGGTTGTCGAACGCCGCGCGCTGTTCGATATCCAGCCCCAACAAATGGCCTTCGCTGTCGACCTGATGATCGCCCAGCACACGCTCGTAACCGACCCGCATGCCCGGCACCAGTTGCCACGCGCCCATGGGCATCGGGGCGAACGAGACGTCGAGATTGGCCACGGCGCTGCGGCGGGTTTGCTGGAGGCTGTCGACGTCGAGGGCCAGTTCGCTGCCCTTTTCCTGGAAGCCCGACAGGTCCAGACGGCTGACCCGCACGCCGAGGCTCGGCTCCAGAACCACACCGTTCATCGGCAGGCGATAACCCAGTGCCAGCGTCGCGCCGCTGAGATTACCGTGAGTGTCGCCCTTCGCCGAGCCGAGACCGCCGCCGAGGTCGCGTTTGCTGTCGTAATCGACGTAACCGGCGCTGAGGTTGGCATCGGCAAACAGGCCACGTTCAAGGCTGGTGAAGCCATAACGCGCACCGATGTCGAGGAAAGTGAAATCGGTATCGGCCTCGCCACCTGCGCCACCCACCGAACCTTTGCTGTAACCGATCCCGCCGCGCGCGCTGAGCTGTTCGGAGAAGCGCTGAGTAACGCCAACCATCAGGCCCTGACTGTGTTCGTTGCTGCTTTGCGCATGGGCCGAACCGTCGGTGCCCAGATAACCGGCGAGCGCGGTGCTCCACAAACGGTATTGGCCGACCTTGAGGTCGGTGCCGCTGGCGAATGGCGCGACGGCCTGCTTGATCATCGCGTTCTGACGCAACAGGTAACTCGCCGCATCGGCGTGTACCTGACCGCCGACCGTGGACTCGACACCGCCGAGGGTGCCGGCGTCGATGGCCGATTGCAGGTAGTAGTTGTAGGCGCTGTAGGTGCCCGACAGTTTGCTGTTCTGCAACTCCTGCAACAGTTGCGCGCCGGCAGCGGCGTTGCCGATCAGCCCTGCCTGACCGGGCAGGCTGTTGTACTCGACCATTTTGCCGCGCAGCACGTAAATGGTTTCCTGGGACAGACCCAGGCCCTGCTTGAGGTAGTTGTCCATGCTGCCGTATTGCGCGGCCACCTGATCCAGGCCCGCTTGCAGATAACTGGCTTCCACGCCCAGCAGCGGCGCGTAGATCGCGGCCATGCTCGGCGGCATCATTGCCAGGGTCTTGGCCACGCGGGCGGCGGTGTAGTCGTTGGTCGCCAGGTAGTTGCTCATGATCGTCGTGTTGTCCACCCCGGCGATGCTTTGCAACACGGCGGCCGTCCAGCCGGTGCGGTCCTTGCCGGCGGTGCAATGGAACAGCGCGGCACCGTCGACGCCGGCCAGTTCGTTGAACAGCACGCCCAACTGACCGCGCATGCCGGCGTCGCTGACAAAGGCGCGGTTGGTCTCCTGCATCATCGCGATCGCATCGGCTGCGCTCTTGAACGAGACGGTGGTGATGTTCGCGCCCGAGGTGGTGGCGCCGATGATGTCGATGTTCTGGTAAGTCGCGCCGCTGATCATGGTGTCCGGCGTGGCCGCGATTTCGCTGGGTGTGCGCAAGTCAAAAACGGCCTTGATCCCCAGACCGTTGAGGGCTGTCAGATCCGAGGCCGTCGGCGTCAGCGCGTTGGAGCGGTAGAACACACCGGCGCGCATCGTGCCGTCATGGGTCGTGGAGTAGGCCGTGGTGATACCGGCGACATCGCGGAAGTTGTCGATGCCCTGCAGGCGCGGGGTATCAAGGGTGGCCGCGTGGGCGGCGGCAATGGACAGACTCAACACGGACAGCGAACACAGAAGACGTGGAAACACGATGCAGCCTCATTGGAAACCGGTTGGGCTGCCCACTATCTACAACGAGATGTGACTGAATATGGCAAAACCTCGAAAAGCGTAAATGCCGGCGCGATCTGTCCGGCGGACGCGCATTTTGTCCGTCAGGCAGGCTAAATCCCTGTCGAACTTTGACGTTTTTTTTGCAAGAGGCAGGGTAAAGTGCCCTCTCCGGCCATCCTGGAAGCAGTCAATGAACCTCCAAAGCCCTCAAGACGCCGACGATGAAATCCTCAATCAGGCAGCGCACTGGTGCCTGCGTCTGCAAGACGAAACCTGCACACCTGACGAACGCCAGGCGTTCCAGCACTGGATTCAGAGCAGTCCGCGCCACGCCTTCGAGTACGCGAAAATGCTTGAGGTCTGGGAGTTGAGCGATCAATTGCCAGACGAGCACGACAAGTCGAAAAAACGCAAAGCCACGAGCCTGCCTTGCAGCTTCGAAGAATTTCAACGCAACCTGGCGCAGCGCAATTAGCATCGTGCGAGGATCGACGCCAACAGCAGAAGGCGTCATTTGAGACAACGCCTTGTTCTTGATTCAGGTTTAGAATCCCCCGGGTTCGGCTAACCAGTTTAAGGATGATCCCGGCATGTCCTCCATCGACACCTCCCTGCAAGACACCGCCGCCCCCGACGGCGTCTGTTTCGGCTGCGGCAGCAGCAATCCGCACGGCTTGCACATCAAGAGTTTCTGGCACGAGGATGGCGTGCACGTCATGGCCGAGCATGTGCCCGAGGCCAAATACTGCGGCTGGCCGGAGCTGGTCTACGGCGGTTTGATCGCGATGCTGGTGGACTGCCATTCCAACTGGACCGCGATGGCTTACCACTACCGCGCCGAAGGCCGTGAAGCCGAAAGCCTGCCACGCATCAACTGCGTCACCGGCAACCTTGGCATCAAATTCATCAAGCCGACGCCAATGGGCGTACCGCTGACGCTGAAAGCCCGAGTCGACGGTGAAGTCGGACGTAAAACCCGGGTGATCTGCGAGGTCTACGCCGGGGATGTGCTGACGGCGGTGGGTGATTCGGTGTTTGTTCGGGTCGATACCGAGCAGTTGGCAGCGGCCGCCCATGGTCGCTGAGACCTGTCACTGAAGGAAAACACGATGCCCGATCGCAAAATCATCATCCCCGAATCCATGAAGCCCATCGTCGAACGCGCCGGTTACGCTCCGGCGGTGCTGGTCGGCGATACGCTTTACTGCGCCGGTCAGGTAGGCCGCACGGCAGATCTGAAAGTCATCGAAGACCCCGAGCAGCAATTCGTTCGCGCCTGGGAAAACCTCGACGAGGTGTTGAAGGCCGGCGGTTGCACCTTCAACGATGTGGTGGAGATGACCACCTATCACGTCGACATGAGCCAACATATGCCGGTGTTTCGTGACGTGAAGAACCGCGTATTCCCCAAAGGCTTCTGCGCCTGGACCTGCATCGGCGTCAGCGAACTGGCCCATCCGGGGCTGCTGGTGGAAATCAAATGTGTGGCAGTGCGCAGGCGGGCTATACCTGTGTAGTGTTTTTCACTATCTCCGCGAGGCGTTGAACCATGGACTTGACCCTCTACTACCATCCGTTGTCGTCCTACTGCCACAAAGCCCTGATTGCCCTGTACGAACACGGCATCGCCTTCGAAAAACGCCTGATCGACCTGTCCAGCGAAGCCGAGCGGGCCGAGTTGCGGGCGCTGTGGCCATTGGTCAAGTTCCCGGTGCTGCAGGACCGCGCCCGCCAGCGCAACGTGCCGGAGTCGAGCGTGATCATCGAATACGTGGACCGCTATCACGCCGGAGCAGGCCGCTTGATCCCCGACGATTGGGACACCGCGCTGCAGGTTCGACTCTGGGACCGTTTCTTCGACAACTACGTGATGACGCCGATGTCGCAGATCGTCGCCGACCGCATCCACAGCAGAAACGCCGACCTGAGCAGCCAGCGCACCTTGCTGAACACCGCCTACGACATGCTGGAAAACCAGTTGGCGACCCATCAATGGATCGCCAGCCCGGACTACAGCATGGCCGATTGCTCGGCCAGCCCGGCGCTGTTCTACGCCAGTACGCTGGTGCCGTTTGGCGCCGACCGCCCTCGCCTCGGCGCCTATTTCGAGCGACTGGTACAGCGCCCGTCTTTCAGCCAGGTGATCGACGAAGCCAGACCCTGGTTTGACTTCTATCCCTTTGCTGAAGCGCTTCCCCAACGGTTTCGCTGAGGAACGGCCTCACGCCGGCTGGTGACTGGTCACGCAGTGAATCCCGCCACCGCCGGCCGCGATCGCGTCGATGTTGATCTGCACCACGTCGCGGTTCGGGTAGAGTTTTTTCAGCAGGTCGAAGGCTTTCTTGTCGGCGTCCTTGTCGCCAAACTCCGGGGCGATCACCGCGCCGTTGATCACGAAGTAGTTGATGTAACCGGCCGCGAAGTCGTCGTTGTCCTTGTTGAATTTGGTGCTGCGCGGTTTCAGCGGTGGCGATACGGTGTGGATCTGCAACGGGCGACCGTCAGCGTCGGTGGCCTTTTTCAGGATTTCCAGGTGCGCCAGCGTGACCTTGTTGTCGTAGGAACGCGGGTCGGTGTCGAGGTTGGCGATCACCACGCCGGGCGTGACGAAGCGCGCGTAGAAATCGACGTGGGCATCGGTGATGTCCTTGCCCTTGATGCCCGGCAGCCAGATGATCTTGCGCAAACCGAGGCGCGCTTTCAGTTCCGCCTCGACATCAGCCTTGCTCCAGCCGGGGTTGCGGTTTTCGTTGACCCAGCAGCTTTCGGTCATGATCGCGGTGCCGTGGCCGTCGACTTCAATGCCGCCGCCCTCGCCCACCAGTTCGCTGCGGATGTAGGTTGCTTGCGCGTCTTGCGCTACACGTTTGGCGATCTTCGCGTCCTTCGAGTGCTGCTGCTTGTTGCCCCAGCCGCTGAAGTTGAAGTCCACTGCGCCCAGGCCGTTCTTGTCGTCGATGACAAAATTGGCGCTGATGTCGCGCATCCAGATGTCGTCGAGGTTGGCGATCTGGTAGGTGATGTTGGACGTGCCGCAAATCTCTTCCGCCAGGCTGCGTTCGCTGCTGCGGCAGTAGATGGTCAGCGGTTCGTAGCGAGCGATGGCACGGGCGATCCGGCCCAGCGCTTCCTGGACGTCTTCGGTGAAGTCTTCCCAGATTGCGTCCTGCGCGCCGAAGGCCATGTAGGCGCGTTCGTGCTTGTCGCCCTCGTCGGGCATGAACCAGCGACCTTCGCTGGCCGCCAGCACGCGCGCCGGGGACAGGCCGAGGCCCATGACGGCAGCGCCTACGCCGGCGGCGACTGAAACCTGTTTGATGAACTCGCGACGAGTCGGCATGTGTACGTTCCTGATGTGTAAGGGGGCCACCGAAACGGCCCGGAAAAATCACTTGGCAGTGGCGGTCTTGAACTTGGTCCAGGTGCGCATGCGGGCGCGCATGTCAGCCTGGGGGATATCCTTGCCCGGTATCAGACGAGCATAGGTCGCTTCGTCAAGGTAGATGTCCGGGTTGTTGCGCATCGCCTCATCCACGCTTGGCCGGGCCTTGGCGTTGGAGGTCGGGTAACCGGTGAAATTGCTGATCGCAGCCATGTTCTCCGGACGCATCACGAAGTTGATGAACGCGTAAGCGTATTCCGGATGTCTGGCATCGACCGGAATGGCCATGGTGTCCATCCACACCGTGGTGCCCTCGCGGGGAACGCGGTACTGGAAGCGGGTCTGCTTGCCGGCGCTGTCCGAGGTGCGCTGGGCCTGGGTCATGTCGCCGCTGTAGCCGAGGGACAGGCACAGGTTGCCGTTGACCAGATCGGTCACCGGTTGCGACTGGAACTTGCGAATGTACGGCCTTAGCTTCATCAGCAAGTCACTGGCCGCTGCCAGATCCGCAGGCTTGGCGCTGCGCGGATCGCGCCCCAGATAATTGAGCACCACGGCCAGCACTTCGTCCGGCGAGTCGATCATCGAGATTCCGCAATCGGCGAACTTGGCCGCCAACTCCGGTTTGAACAGCATGTCGAGGCTGTTGACCGGCGCATCGGCCATGCGCTGCTTGATCTGCTCGGCGTTGTAGGTCAGGCCGATGGTGCCCCAGGTGTAGGGCACCGTAGCCTTGTTCGAATGCTCGTAACGGCTGCGCAGTTTTTGCAGGCCCGGTTCGATGTCGTTGATCGCCGCGACTTTCGAAGGATCCAGCGGCAACAGGCTGCCGGCGCGCATCAGGCGTTCAGCCACGGTGTCACCGGGGAAGATCAGGTCGTAGCCGCTGCCGCCGGAGAGCATCTTGGCTTCCAGGGTTTCGCTGCCGTCCATCACGTCGTAGATCACCTTGATCCCGGTTTCGGCGGTGAACTTTGTCAGCGTGTCTTCGGCGAAATAATCCGCCCAGTTGTACAGGCGCAATGTCTTGTCTTCGGCGTGCACGGCCGGCATCAAACCGGCCAGCGCGAGGCCCAGTGCGCCCAGCAACCACTTGTGTGAAGTAGGCATATCAGACTCCTTGGGGATTCCAGCGGGCGTTAAGGTGACGGCCGTCCTGGCTGAGCAAAGCGCCATACATTTCCGGACGACGGTCGCGGTAGATGCCCCAGCTCAGGCGATCTTCGCGCATGGCCGACAGATCCAGGCTTTGCACCAGCACGCCGGTGCTGGCGCGGTCGGCTTCGGCGAGCACTTTTCCCTTGTGGTTGCAGATGAACGATGAGCCGTAGAAATTCATTTGCAGCGTCGCATCGGTGCCGGCCACTTCGCGGCCAACCCGGTTGGAGGCGATCACCGGCAGCAGATTGGCAGCCGCGTGGCCGCGCATGGTCATCTGCCAGTGGTCGCGCGAATCCAGATCCGCACAGCCCGGTTCCGAGCCAATGGCGGTCGGGAACAGCAACACTTCTGCGCCCATCAATGCCAGGCAGCGGGCGGTTTCGGGGAACCACTGGTCCCAGCAGATGCCCACGCCCAGACGGCCGAACGCGGTGTCCCAGACTTTGAAACCGGTGTCGCCGGGGCTGAAATATTCCTTCTCCTGATAGCCGATGGCGTTGGGGATGTGGGTCTTGCGGTACACGCCCAACAGGCGCCCGTCGGCATCGGCCACGCTCAGGGAATTGAAGTAGGCATTGCCGGCCTTCTCGTACCAGCTCAGCGGCAGCACCACGCCCAGTTCACGGGCTAGCGCGGCGAAACGCGACAGCACCTGACTGTCGCGGTACTCCTCGGCCAGCGCCATATGGTGGTGGCTCTGCTCGATGCAGAAATACGGCGTGGCGAACAGCTCCTGCAACAGGATCACTTGCGCGCCCTGCGCCGCCGCTTCACGCACCAGTTGCTCGGCGCGGTCGAGGTTGCTGTTCAGGTCCCAGGTGCACGGCATCTGGGTGGTGGCGACTTTGAGCATCGTCATCGATCAACCCTCCACCGGCCAGGCAGGCTGCTGTTGGGTGATGCAATGCACACCGCCACCACCATGGGCCAGATGATTGATCCGCACCGGCACCACTTCACGGCCCGGGAACGCCTTGGCCAGGGTTTCTGCCGCGACATGGTCGGCCTCGATGCCGTACGCCGGCATGATGATCGCGCCGTTGGCAATGTAGAAGTTGGTGTACGAGGCGCAGAACACTTCGGCTTCGGTGTCCACCGCATCGGTGGCTTCGTACAGCTCGATCAACTCGAATTGGCGGCCCTGAGCGTCGGTCGCCAGTTCCAGTGCACGGCGGTTTTCCCGCACGACTTCGGCGTACACCGAGCTGCGATCGTGAGTCGCGTCCACCAGCAACACACCGGGACGGGCGAAGGCGCAGACGCCATCGACGTGGCCATCGGTCATGTCGCCGGTAACGTAATCCGGATCGCCCGGCAGCCAGATGGTTTTCTTCACACCAAGCAGGCGGCTGAAGATTTCCTCCATCTCGGCCTTGCTCACGCCGGGGTTGCGGTTGGGATTGAGCAGCACCGATTCGGTGGTGATCAAGGTGCCCTCGCCGTCCACGTGAATCGCGCCGCCCTCGTTGCTCAGCGCCGTGCCGAAGCACTCGCCGCCCAGGTGATTGAGCACGCGACGGGCCAGACTTTCGTCCAACTCGTGGGCCGACTTGCCGCCCCAGGCGTTGAAGCGCCAGCTCACACCGGCCAGACCTTGCTCAGGATGAACGACGAAGCTCGGGCCGGAGTCGCGACACCAGCTGTCGTTGACCGCCAGCGGGATCAGTTCGATGCTCGGCCCGCACAAGGCTCTGGCGCTGGCGATGGCCGACGGATCGACGACCATTTTTACCGGTTCGAACCGGGCGATAGCATTGGCAACGCGGGCGAAATCTTCCTGCACCAATGGCAGTGTCACGCGCCAGCCCGACTCCCACAGGGCCTTGTTGTGGGGCCAGACCATCCAGGTCGCGGCGTGCGTCACCCACTCCGCCGGCATCATCCAACCGCTATTGTTGTTTTTGGTCTGCTGCATGGTAAAAAGCCCTTTGAGTTAAGCCATTGTGTTCAATGAAAACAGCCTTGGCGGCGTTGACGTGCATGCTAATGGCGGCCTGAAGGGCAAACAAACGATGGATTTAGCGGAAAAATGATTAGAGGAACTTATCGATCATGCTGAAACACTGGCCACCCCTCAGCTCGTTGCGCGGCTTCGAAGCCGCTGCAAGATTGGGCAGCTTTCACAAGGCCGCCGAGGAACTGAGCCTCACGCAGTCGGCCATCAGCCAGCAGATCCGCAGCCTTGAGGCGTATCTGGAACAGCCACTGTTTTTCCGCCGCGGGCGCAGCGTCGCCCTGACCGACGCCGGCCACGACCTGCTCAGCACGACTCAGGCCATGCTGCAGCAGCTGTCGGTGGGCATTCGGCGGCTGGGGCAATACCAGAAGCCCAATCAACTGGTGCTCAACACCACGCCGGCGTTTGCCCGGCACTGGTTGCTGCCGCGTCTGGCGGATTTTCGACAACAGCACCCGCAGGTCGATCTATGGATCTTCAGCACCGACGAAGTGCCGGACATGGCGACACAAACCATCGACATCGCCGTGCGCGACGACATCAGTTCCCAGGCTGAATGCAGCTTCAAGGTGCTGCACGCTGATCGGCTCTATCCGGCGTGTCATCCGAGCCTGCTGGGCGTACCGGGCGCGCAGCGGACAACGCTGCACGGCGAGCGGGAAATGGACTGGAGCCATTGGGCGGTGGAATCGGGAATCGATGTCGGCCAGCAGGATCAGGGTTTGAATTTCTCTGATCCGGGCCTGTTGCTGGATGCGGCTTGCTCAGGTCTGGGGATTGCGCTGGTCAGTCAGTTACTCAGCCGTAAGGCCCGGGCCGACGGGCTGTTGCAGCCCTTGGTGGACGACACCATTCGCGGCCCGAACTGGGCGATGCTGACCCATCGCGACAGCGAGAATGACCCGATGGCGCGAAGTTTCAGTCAATGGCTGTCAACTCGACTGGCAGAACCCGACCTGCAGGCTCAGACCGTCGTGAAATGACCTGCGCCGAGCCGGCCTTCCAGCCGACCGAACAGAACGTAGTGCTGATAACCGCTGGTGAATGCCCCGGTGGAAATCGCGTTTTTGACGTCCTGGTTCATATGCAGGTATTGCGCTTCGTCGAAGTTCTCGGCACTGACTTCGCCATTGCGACCAAGTTTGTGGCTGTCGACCGGCACGCCCATGATCGTGTGCCGCTGGAAGTCGATGATCCGGTTGACGGCGTGACTCTCCAGCGGTCCCCGATTGGAGTGCGCCGAGTAGATGTGCAATCCGTTGTTCGCGCAGCGATTGCACATGTCGATGCAGTTCGACTGAGTGGACTTGCGTTCGGTCAATTGCGCCAGCGGCATGTCGAGATATTTGCCGACCTGATATTCGGTCTGATTGAAAATGGAACAACACAGGATGGTGTTGCCATTGCAGTCGAGCACCAGCCAGTCATCCTTGAGCGTGCAGGCCTGCTGCGGGTAATGGCGGACCAGATTGACCAGATCGTCGTAGGGCGGCAGCGCGAGCCGCTGCAAGGTTTCGCGATCGGTGTCGGTTACCGACGGGTCACGCTCGATCAGCGCCAGCGTTTTCTCCAGCGGCATCATCACGGAATAACCTGTCGAGAACTCGAAGCCCAGACGCTGGCTGAATTCGCGCATCAGCCCTTCTTCTTCCATGTTGTCCAGGTAGCGGTGGTAATAGACCTCGATCCGCGTGTTCAAGCCATGTTGCTGCTTGAGTTCATGCAGTTTGATCATATTGGCCTTGACGACTTCGATGTCACCGCCCACATGCCCTTGTTCGTACGTCTGCTGATAAAACCCGGACAGCGAGATGCGGAAAAACCATGGATTGGCGAGCATCGCCGTCTCCATGTTTTTTGCCAGATTCAAATTGGAACTGATACCGCTGCGCAAACCGGCCGCGTTGATGATTTCGACAAACTCACCGATTCGCGGATGGATCAACGGCTCGGTCCAGTTATACAGAAAGATCGACTCGACTCCTTCGCCTCGAGCCTTCTCGACAATCTTCCTGAACATGTCAACTTGCATGGCTTTTTTGAAGTTGACGTTTTCCGAGTTCCCCATCGGACACGAAGGGCAGCTCAAATTGCACGCGCCGACAATATCGATGTACATGTTCATTGCGGGTGACGCTCCATGTGTGAATAGCGGTGCATCCAGACTGTCGACTGTTGTGATTGCCGTTATTCGCTATTTATTTGACAGTCCGGGAGCGCAGCGAGCAAGTTCCGGGCCATTGGCATGCTCGGCCATCAACTCCACGATCCAATCGATAAATACCCGCAGCTTTTGGCTGATATGCCGGTTCGGCGGATACGCGACGTACAGCGGCATCGGCTCAAGATCCCAATCTTCGAACAGCGCCACCAGCTCACCCCGTGCCTCATATTCAGCCGACATGTAGCGAGGCAGCCAAAGCACACCCAGACCGGCAAGGCCGGCCGCCAGATAGGCGTTGCCATCATCGACCGCCAGCACATGCCGGCCCTTGATCAGGAGAGACTCGTTGGCGTTGCGCAAGGCGTAAGGCACCGGTTTGCCGGTGCGCGCCCAGAGAAATCCCACCACCCGATGCTGCGTGTCTTCCAGCTCCGCCGGATGCACAGGAGTGCCGGCGCGCGCCAGATAGCTCGGCGCCGCAAATACCCCCAGTTGCAGATCGGCAACCCGACGGGCCATCAGCGACTGATCCAGCAACTCGCCGCCGCGCACCACGCAGTCCACGTTTTCATCGATGATGTCGACGATGCGATCACTGACACCCATGTCGATCTGAATGTCCGGATAACGCCGGTGAAAGTCCGGCAACGCCGGTATCAGGATCAGGCGCGCCAGCGGGCTCGGCACATCCACCCGCAACCGCCCGCGGGGCGCCACAGAAGCCTGGTTAAGACCGGTTTCAGCATCGTCCAGGTCCGCCAGCAATCTGACAACCCGCTCGTAGTAAATAGCACCGTCAGCGGTAACGTTGACCTTGCGCGTAGTGCGGTTGAGCAACTTGACCCGCAGCCGCGCCTCCAGTTGCTGGACGAGCTGAGTCACGGTGGTCTTGCTCATGTGCAGGGTTTCGGCGGCCTTGGTGAAACTGCCCGCCTCCACGACACGGGCGAAGGCTTGCATCGCATCAAAACGGTCCATACCCCACCTCTGATAGCGGTTCGATTGTTTGGGATTTGCAAACAGTGAACGCCAAGGTTGCGCGTTTATCGTGTCAGCGCAAGCCCCTAAAGTTTCTCCATCGCAGGTTTTCAACCCATTGAAGGAGACACCTCATGACCCGTGCCCAACCAAAACGCGACGTGGTTTTCCCACCTGGACGCCATGCCCTGTACGAACGCAATCGCTATTCGCCGGCGGTTCGTTCCAACGGATTTCTGTTCGTTTCCGGCCAGGTCGGCAGCCTTGAGGACGGTTCGCCGGAACCTGATCTCAAGCAACAGGTGCGACTGGCCTTCACCAACCTCAATGCCATTCTGGGCGCGGCTGGCGGCAGTTTCGACGACGTGGTGGACGTGACGGTGTTCATGGTCGACCCGCAATCCACGTTTGAAACCATCTGGGAAGTGGTGCCGGAGTTCTGGGGTGAAGCGCCGCATCCGACCATCACAGCGGTCGGCGTGACGTGGCTATACGGGTTTCAATTCGAGATCAAGGTGATTGCCAAACTGCCGGAATGACCTGGCATCGCATCGATTTGCAGCACGGGCCGACAGTCTTCAGACTGTCGGCCCGCATTCCTTCTGCGATCCATCGCCATGCCCGACATCTTGTTGAAGCCCAGTCTGCCCGGCATTGCCCTACGCCGCTGGCGCGTGCTGCACCGCGTCAAGCAGGGCCATGCCGCCGAGTTGTTCAAGGTCACTCAGTCGACCATTTCCCGCTGGGAAAGCGGCGTGCAGGCGATGGACCCGGACGCCCATCTTCAGCTCGAAAGGCTGCTCGCGGCGCGACTCGACAGCGCCGCCGATCAGGCCCTCGCGCGACTGGTCACGGACAGCGCGCGCCCGGTTCACCTCGTCTGCGACCTGACCCATCGCCTGCTGGCCTGTTCGCCGGCTCGCGCCGCACAGTTCGCCAGCCCGCTGAGCGATCTGCTGGGGCAGTCGCTGTGGCGTTTTGCGACAGTGGAAATCCGGCACAAGGAATCCTTGCTGGATGACGCCGGTTGGCGAGAAGTCCAGGCGCCGCCGGCTCTGGAATTTCTGACGGGCAGCAATGACTCCGCCCTCGTGCCGATCCAGCCGGGCCTCTGCCGCTGGACGCGGATCGCCCTCTCCGACGGCACCGCCGCACGGCTGGTGGAAACGCTGTAGGCCATCCGCCGCATATTTTATGCGTGGACGATAAACGAGGCCGGGCCTAGGCTTTGAGCCCTGCTCTCTTTATCCCGGCCACCGTATGAACCTCGAAAAAATCAAGGGACGCCTCGACTTCCTGCGCGAAGCAGAACGGCTCAAGGACGTCCTCAGAAGCGCGCACACTTCCTCCGGGCGCAGCGAAAGCACCGCCGAACACAGCTGGCGCCTGTGCCTGATGGCGATCGTGTTCGCCGACGACCTGGCCGGGCTCGATGTGCTGAAAGTCCTGAAAATGTGCGTCATCCACGACCTCGGCGAAGCCATCAACGGTGACATTCCGGCGGTCGATCAAGCCGGTTTTCCCGACAAGGGCGAACAGGAGCGCAACGACTTGCTGCTGCTCACCCGCTCCCTGGACGACGCGTTGAGAAGCGAAATCCTCGCACTCTGGGACGACTACGAAAACGCCCGTTCTCCCGAAGCCAAAGCCGTGAAGGCACTGGACAAGCTGGAAACACTTTTACAACACACTCAAGGGAAGAATCCGCCAGACTTCGACTATGGCTTCAACCTGGCCTACGGCAAGCAATACACCAATGCCGATCCGCTGTTCGAAACCCTTCGGACCCTGATCGACCGCGATACCCGAGAACGCATGAACACAAACATCACAATCCGCAACGAACACCCCGAAGACATCGACGCCATCGCCCGAATCACCGAGGCCGCGTTCCAGCACGAAGAACACTCCAGCCACACTGAACAATTCATCGTCAACGCCTTGCGCCACGCCGGCCAGCTCAGCGTTTCGCTGGTGGCAGTGGAGAACGACACGGTGGTCGGCCATGTGGCCATTTCACCGGTGACGATTTCCTCCGGCACTCAAGGCTGGTATGGCCTGGGCCCAATCTCCGTGTGCCCGACCCGCCAGCAGCAAGGCATCGGCTCGGCGCTGATGAAAGCCTCGCTGGCGGAGTTGCAGCGAATTGGCGGCGTTGGTTGTGTGGTGCTCGGCGACCCGGGCTACTACAGGCGTTTTGGCTTCAAGGCCCATGCGGGTCTGGAGTTGCCGGGGATTCCGGCGGAGTACTTTCAGGCGTTGGCGTTTGGCGGGGAGTTGCCGGTGGGCGTGGTGAAATATCACGAGGCGTTCGAGGCTACCGAGTAGCGCCCCATCGCTTTTGATTGCTCACATTTCGTGGTCTATGGCTTCACCAAAGCGCTCTTGATGCCGTTTCGGCGATCAATGACTCTGTCCGTACGTTGTTTTTGCACTGACAGAAAAGAGCCAACGCCATGCCCAGCCCCAGAACCCTGTATCAGAAGCACATCGACAGTCACACCGTCTGCACCCTCGACGATCAGGGCCACGTGCTGCTTTACATCGACCGCCAGGTCGCCAACGAATACACCAGCCCGCAAGCCTTCAGTGGATTGCGCGAGTCCGGGCGCGATGTCTGGCGACCTGCTGCGACACTGGCGGTGGTCGATCATGTGAATCCCACCGCACCGAAACGCATCGCGTCCATGCCTGACGCCGGGGGCGCGCGGCAGGTGTCGTACTTCGAAGAAAACTGCCGCGACTTCGGCATCGAACTGTTCGATGTACTGGACAAACGCCAGGGCATCGAACACGTGGTGGCGCCGGAACAAGGCTTCATTTTGCCGGGCATGGTGGTCGCGGCCGGTGACAGCCACACCACCACTTACGGCGCACTGGGCGCGTTCGGTTTTGGTATCGGTACTTCGGAAATCGAGCACCTGCTGGCGACACAGACTCTGGTTTACAAACGCCTGAAAACCCTGCGGGTGATGGTCAACGGTGAGCTGGCCGAAGGCGTCACGTCCAAGGACATCATCATGGCGCTGATCGAAAAGATCGGCGCGTCCGGCGCCACCGGTTACGCCATCGAATTCACCGGCCCGACCATCAGCGCCCTCAGCGTCGAGGCGCGCATGACCATCTGCAACATGGCCGTCGAAGCCGGCGCCCGAGGTGCATTCATGGCGCCCGACGACAAGGTGTTCGCGTATCTGCAACTGAAGCCGCGTGCGCCCAAGGGCAAGATCTGGGAACAGGCCGTCGAGCGCTGGAAAACCCTGCACAGCGATCATGGCGCGGTGTTTGATCGTGAAGTCAGCCTCGACGTCGCCGCGCTGGAGCCGATGGTGACCTGGGGCACCAGCCCCGATCAGGCCTCACCGGTCAGCGGACACGTGCCGGACCCGGCCTCGCAGCCCGATCCGATCCTGCGTCAGGGCCTGCAGCGCGCCCTCGACTACATGGGACTGAAACCCGGCATGCCGCTGAACGAAGTGACGATCAGCCATGCCTTCATCGGCTCCTGCACCAATGCGCGGATCGAAGACTTGCGTGACGTTGCCCGCGTGGTGCGCGGCAAGCGTGTGGCGACCCACGTGCGGGCGATGATCGTTCCCGGCTCGACGCTGGTGCGCAATCAGGCCGAGGACGAAGGCCTGGCGCAGATCTTTCTCGACGCCGGTTTCGAATGGCGGCAATCAGGCTGCTCGATGTGCCTGGCGATGAACGATGACGTGCTCGCGCCGGGTGATCGCTGTGCGTCGAGCACCAATCGCAACTTCGAAGGCCGTCAGGGCGCCGGTGCGCGCACCCACCTGATGAGCCCGGCAATGGTCGCAGCGGCGGCCATCACCGGACATTTGACTGACGTGCGCAGCGTCGCGCTGGAGGCTTGAACCATGCAACCTTTCGACACTGTCAGCGGCAGCGCCGCGCCGTTTCTTGCGTCCAACATCGACACCGACGTGATCATGCCCAAGCAGTTTCTCAAGGGCATCGATCGTCGGGGGCTGGATCGCGGGTTGTTCTTCGATCTGCGCTTTCTCGCTTCCGGCGAACCCAACCCTGAATTCGTGCTCAACCAACCGGCCTGGCAAGACGCGGCGTTTCTGGTGACCGGCCCCAACTTCGGCTGCGGTTCCAGCCGCGAACATGCGGTGTGGGGCTTGAAGCAAGTCGGCATCCGGGCCTTGATCGGCACCACGTTCGCCGGAATTTTCTACGACAACTGCCAGCGTAATGGCGTGTTGGCGATTCAGCTCGACGAGGCTCGATTCAAGCGACTTGCCGATGTCATCAGCGACCCGGCGACCGCACAGATCAGCGTGGACTTGCCCCGACAGACGATCCGGCTGGCAGACGGCACAGAGGTCACGTTCGAGATCGATCAGTTGCGCAAGCAATCACTGCTGCTGGGACTGGACGCCATCGGCACCACGCTGCAACGCACCGAGCAGATCCGCGCCTTTGAAGCGCGGCATCTGGCGGACAATCCCTGGCTGCGCTGAACACAAAAAACGGGCGACTCACTTGAGTCGCCCGTTTTCATTCCACAGACAAATAGCGGAAGTACTCTTCCAGAAATTCCACGCACACCCGCAATTTCGCCGACTCACTGAGCCGCACCGGATAGACCGCCCAGACGTTGGCGCTTTGGGTGTACTCCTCCAGCACCTGCACCAGCCGCCCTTGCTCGAGCATCGGTTTGACGTCCCACATCGAGCGCAACAGAATCCCGCCGCCGCTCAAGGCCCACTCCAGCACGATTTCGCCGCTGTTGGAGGACAGCGGGCCATTGACGCGCACCGTCTCCTCTTGCCCGTCCTTGCTCAGGGCCCAGATACCGAACGCGTTGTTGCGTTCCTTGAGTACCAGACAATCGTGGTCTTTCAGGTCTTCAAGGGATTGCGGCGTGCCCCGGCGTTCAAGGTATTCGGGCGTGGCGCACAGCACGCGCCGGTTACTGACCAGTTTGCGTGCGATGTGCTGACCCGGCACGTCGTCCCCGACGAGGATTTCCAGATCGAACCCCTCGCCCACCAGATCGACCACGCGGTCGAATACGTCCAGCCGGATATCGAGTTTCGGGCACGTTCGAGACAACTGGCTGATCGCGGGCGCCACATGATTACGGCCGAAACCGAAGCTGCTGCAAATGTGCAGCGACCCCGCCGGTTGATGCCGGGCCTGGGAAATCTCGCCGAGGAACTGATCGAAATCTCCCAGCAGTTTCTCGGCCCAAATCCGCACCCGCTCGCCGTCGTCGGTCAGCGCGATGCGCCGGGTGGTGCGGTGCAGCAGTTTGCTCGCCAGCGTGGTTTCCAGCACCGAGATGCGTTTGCTGACATAGGCCGGTGAGAAGCCCAACTCATCGGCGGCGCTGGCAAAACCGTTCTTGCGGATGACGGTAAGAAAAACCCTGAGGTCTTCGGGCAAGGGAAACTGGTCACGATTCGTGTTCATAGGCCGGTCGCCCTCGCTGTTTGTCACACATTTTGCGAAGGATAACATCGAATCAACGCCTCGCCAGCCGGGGCCCGGCGTGGGCTGAGCCCCGGCGCCGTGATCAGGGTTGTCGAGTACTGGCGGTTTGCGTGCCCGGCTCGAACATTGCTTCGAACCGCGATTTGTTGGCCGCGTAATAGGCCGCGACCGCCTGGTCCGATGAGGTCTGGCGTGCCTGCATCATCAGGGTTTCCAGATCTGCCTGCGGGATCGAGTAGTGAGCGAAAAAGTACGCCACCTGCGGATATTCCTGGCTGAACCCCTTGCGCGCCATCGCGTGAATCTGCTCGGCGCCACCGAAAATCTGCTTCGGATCATCCAGATAGCGCAGCGACCATTTGGAGAACATCCAGTGCGGGCTCCAGGCATTGACCAGTGACCATTTGTCCCGCTTCAGGTTTCGATCCAGCTCATTGAGCATGCCGCTTTCCGAAGAGGCCACCAGTTTGTAGCCATCAAGCTTGTACTCCTCGATCGCCTTGACCGTGAGCTTGTACTGGCCGTTGCCCACCTCCGAGGTGAGGATCTTGCCTTCGAGTTTTTCCTTTACTTGCGGCTTGTTCAGATCCTCGACACTGGCCACTTCACTGATCGGCACCGAGGTCGGGACGGCCATGCCGATCCGCCCTTCATACAGCACGCCGAGGTCTTCGAGGCGATCTTTGTATTTGTCGTAGAACGCCTTGTGGGTACTCGGCAACCAGACCATCGGGATCAGGTCGATATTGCCGCTGGCCAAGGCCTGAAACTGAATGCCGATATCGGCCATCACCAGTTTCACCGGTTGTTTGAGGTGATCCTGAAGCGCGGCGCTGGCGAGTTTGACGGTGATTTCGGTGTCCGACCAGTTGACCCAGCCAATGCGCACGGGTGCAGGTTCGGCGGCCTGGGCCTGTGCAGCGAGCGTGGCCAGGGTCAGGGCGAAAAGCGTATTTCGATAAGGCGAATGAGCGTTCATCAAGCGTCTTCCTGTGAGGTGGGATCGGCAGGTATGTCTCAATCTGGACGGCCTTGCGGTTGAGGCGTCTGGCGCAATCCTATGCCTGGCCGAAGCACCGCGCAAGCAAAATGTACACATGTGTCAACCATGATTGACACGCCTGTACAGTTGACCTAATTTCAAGTCGCCGAGCCTGATCAAGCCCACCCCGGAGCGCATTACCATGTCCAGCGATCCCCTGTTGCAGCCTTACAAAATCAAGAACCTGACGCTCAGAAACCGGATCATTACCACCGCTCACGAACCGGCCTACCCGGTAGACGGCATGCCCAAGGATTTGTATCGCGCCTACCACGTCGAACGTGCCAAGGCTGGTGTCGCGCTGACCATGACGGCCGGTTCCGCCGCCGTTTCCAGGGACAGCCCGCCGGTGTTCAATAACGTGCTCGCCTACCAGGATGAGGTGGTGAAGTGGCTCAAAGATCTGACCGACGAATGCCACGAGCATGGCGCGGCGGTGATGATCCAGTTGACGCATCTGGGCCGCCGCACCCGCTGGGACAAGGCCGACTGGTTGCCAGTGGTTTCGCCGTCGCACCATCGCGAAGCGGCGCACCGTTCCTTCCCGAAGAAAATGGAAGACTGGGATATCCAACGCATCATCAAGGACTATGTGGACGCCGCCGAGCGGATGCATGCTGCCGGCATGGACGGTCTGGAGTTGCAAGCCTACGGGCATCTGATGGACCAGTTCTGGTCACCCTTGACCAACGAACTCGACGGGCCGTACGGCGGCTCGCTGGAAAACCGCATGCGCTTCACCTTCGATATTCTGCGCGGGATTCGTCAGCGGGTCGGCGAGGACTTCCTGCTGGGCGTGCGCTACACCGGCGATGAAGGCTTGCCCGGTGGCTTCGATGCCAGCGAAGGTTTGCAGATTTCTCACCTGCTGAAAGACAGCGGGCTGGTGGATTTTCTCAATGTCGTACGCGGCCACATCGACACCGATGCGGGCCTGACCGATGTCATTCCGATCCAGGGCATGCGCAATTCGCCGCACCTGGATTTTGCCGGTGAAATCCGCGCGGCCACCGGTTTCCCGACCTTCCATGCGGCGAAAATCCCTGACGTCGCCACCGCTCGCCATGCCATCGCCTCAGGCAAGGTCGATATGGTCGGCATGACCCGGGCGCACATGACCGATCCGCATATCGTGCGCAAGATCATCGAAAAACGTGAGGACGATATCCGTCCCTGCGTCGGCGCCAACTATTGCCTGGACCGCATCTACCAGGGCGGCGCCGCTTACTGCATCCACAACCCGGCGACCGGCCGCGAAACCACCATGCCCCACGAAATTCCCAAGGCCGCACGCAAACGCAAAGTGCTGGTGATCGGCACCGGCCCTGCGGGACTTGAAGCCGCGCGGGTCGCGGGTGAACGCGGTCATGACGTTACGGTGCTGGAAGCGGCGGATCGCCCCGGCGGGCAGATCCGTCTGTCCGCCCTCAGCGAACGGCGGCGGGAGATGATCAGCATCATCGACTGGCGCATGGCGCAGTGCGAACGTCTGGGCGTGAAGTTTCACTTCAACACCTGGGCCGAAGCCGACACGGTACTGCAGCATGAACCGGATCTGGTGATTGTCGCCACCGGCGGTCTGCCCCACACGGACGTGCTCAGTGCCGGCAACGACCTGGTGGTTTCAACCTGGGACATCATCGCCGGTGACATCAAACCGGGCCGGCATGTCTTGATCTATGACGATGCCGGCGACCACGCTGCGCTACAGGCTGCCGAAGTCATCGCCGCCAGCGGTGCGAGTGTCGAAATCGTCACCCCCGATCGCAGTTTTGCTCCGGAAGTCATGGCGATGAATCTGGTGCCTTACATGCGCAGCCTGCAGGATCTGGATGTCACCTTTACCGTCACTTATCGCGTCGATTCGGTCGAGCGCCGCGACGGGCGCCTGGTGGCAACGCTCGGCAGTGATTACGGTACGGTGCACAAGCAGCGGGTGGTGGATCAGGTAGTGGTCAATCACGGCACGATTCCGCTGGATGATCTGTATTTCGACCTGCGCGCGCATTCGAGCAACGGCGGCGCGGTGGAACAACACAACCTGATTGCCGGCAAGGCTCAGGACATCGTCACTCACCCGCAGGGACGTTTTCAGCTGTTCAGGATTGGCGACGCCGTGGCCGCCCGCAACACCCATGCGGCCATTTACGACGCGTTACGGTTGATGAAAGACCTCTGAAACCGGCCTTCCCTCCTGTTGCGGGAGGGAAATTGCCGTATCGACCAACTACAGGCCGCGCCGGGCAACCTGGGCGCCGGCCTGTATGGCTCGTCCCACAATGTCTTCGATGTTCTGACCGGTCATCGACTGCAACGCTGCCGCCGTGACGCCGCGATAAGCCATTAAGGCATCCAGCAGAGCTTGCGGCTCCCGCTCGGCCAGCAGTTGACCGCCGCCCACCACCACCGCCCGTGCCGCCCGCTGCGCAATCCGTGCGGGAATGCCGGCCGCTTCGGCCTGACTGGCGAGTGCAGCGCACAGCAGCGCCGGAAACGCCGGCCCGGTGCCGGACAACGCGCTCAGATAATCGATGCAGTCTTCATCGGGCACCTCGTCCGCCGTGCCCACGCACTCGAACAATCGCTGCAGCCAGTCGCGCTCCTCATCGGCCAGGGAGCCGGCCACGAACCACGGTGTATAGGATTGGCGGATATCCACCGCCGCGTTCGGCATGGCCCGCACCACCACTCGCGCGCCTGTCGCGGCACTGAGGGCGGACGCTGAAATGCCAGCCATCAGCGATACCACCGGTTTGCCCCGCGCATCGATCTGCAACTTGCGAAACTGCTCGGGCCGCACAGACAGCATGACGATATCGCTGCGGTCGACCAGTGACTGGTTGTCACTCAACACCCGCACTCCCGGTGCAACATCAGCACTGCCCGAGCGGTTCGAGATCAGCAGCTCGCTCGGCCTGATGAACCCCGGAGCCAGCAACGACTCGGCAATCGCCTTTCCCAGCCAGCCCGTGCCGCCGATGATTCCCAGCGTTCTATTGGTCATCGGGCAGCGCCTCTTCGAAGGTTTCCACCAGAGGGACAAACACCCCCGGCTCCGTCTCGGCATAGCCGAACTGACCGAAAAACCGATCCAGTTCGCGTCGTTTTGGGGACTTTCCGGTGAACACGGTGACGTACTGCGGGATTCGCCGGAATCGCACGATCACGTCTTCGGTGGTTTTCATCGAGATGTAGCCGATCTGCGTCAGATAGATCGTCCGGGCGCGGGCATCGGCCGCCCCCGGCTCGTAACCGAAACGGCGAAACATCGCGGCCAGCGCATTGATTCGTGCGTCGTCGGCCAGCGCGATTTGCGCGGCGACTTCATCCGATTGCAACGCCCAGCTGCGCACTGCGAATTCAAACTGCGAATCGAACAACGCGGGGTTCAGCCAGCACTCGAAAACATTGAGGATCGCCTCGGAAACGCTTTCGGCATAACGCTCGCACTGCCCCACCAGCCCACCCGTGTTCTTGTCCCGCCAACGGGCCAGCAGCGCCGCGAGCAGTTGCTCTCGATCTTCGTAGAACCAGTAGAAGCTGGTGCGCGACAGGTTCAGTCGCTTGGCCAGCGGCATCACCCTGACTGCGTCGACTCCGGATTCCTTCAAAGCCTCATACGCGGCGTCCAGCCAGACGTCCACGGAACCGCGCCATCCTGAATCCTGAGCCTTGTTTTTTGTCCGTCCTGCCTGCGTCATTGCAATGCACCTGTCTTTGAGACTTTGACCGGACTTTACACGCGCCGTACACGCAATGTACATCGGCGTACATTTTTCATTTCCGAACGCGCTTCAGCGCCCATGTCGATCTTGTTTCAATCGCTTGAAAGCGCCGCCGAAAGGCCGACCGGGCCTGCGCCAGAATTCCTGCGTTGAACAGAAATGACCGTTCGGCGCTTTTTCTGGCAGCCCTGCAAAAACGGGTCTAGGGTTGCGTGGCTGGCAAAATACTGGCCACTTGGCAAACGTCGCTCGACGAGCGCCATCAGCAGCACTGGAAGAAAAATCAGGGATGGTTTTTGTGCTTGCGCGGGTATTGCACTCTTGAAGAGTGAACGACCTATCCCTGTGTTTCGTTGCTTTCTATCAAGGACAGAAAGATGACCAACGTACAGGCGAGATTCCCCCGATTGCCCCACCGGCAACCCCCTTCATTGACGCCCGAAGCCAGGCCTGACGGTTTTGGCTGACGATCTGGGCCGGCGTTGCGGCGCCGTCCCTGCGCGAACCCTGTTTACGGATTGATCAGATCCCGACGGATCAGGCTGTCACGTCCCCGAGAATCCCGGTTGCCGGTGATTGCGGCCGATGTCGTTCGCCTGCCTGTCAGGAAAGGCGCCCCTTCTGCGCAAGGGGTCGAGCGGCAAACACCCACGAGGAAGGCCTCGATATGACTGGTTCAAATCACAACATCCCGCCCTACGGCGTCGCCATCCAGAGCGCGATCACCGGCGGCGATCTGCAGAAGATGAAGACTTTGTTGAAGCAGCGCGATTCAACGAAGCCGGAAGCGAAGGAGCTACAAACCGCGTACGAAAACCTGGCCAAAGAAGTTTCCAGACTGGAAAAACCCTGAGGCCATTTCCCACATTGCAATGGAGGCAATCAACATGTCAGCTACTCAGCAAAATGTCGGCTTGTTCCCGGTGAGCTACCGGATCGGTACGGGTCAGCCAGGGGCGCAGAGCCTTGCGCTGAACCTGCTGGTGTCCACGCCGCAGCAGCATGTCACCGGCAACGCCGCCGTGACTCAGGCGACCAATCCGCCGCTCGACATCGACTCGGACGTCTGGGGCGAATACACCTACATGACGGTGATGAAGCCCGGTGTCAGCAAGATCCTGATCACCGCCCAGGGCAACCATGGCGGACCTGGCTCCAACTCGATCATCAACTTCAAGATCCACCTGGTGGTTGGCACCGACTGGCGCGAAGGCGTGGCCAACTATGAGTACTTCGACGGCCAGCGCTGGCACGAACTGAACAACGTGCCGGCGCATCTGGTGGAGGTGCCTTCGAACGTGCTTCAGCCGTTCAATCCCGGCCCGGTAATCGAGCCGCACAAACCGGTTCTGCCGCTGTATGCCGCGCCGATTCAGGGCGCCATCGCCAGCGGAGATCTGGCGCAGATGAAAAGCCTGTCCGCGCAGGCCAGGCAGCAGCTGGAGCAACTGCCGCTGTTGCGCAAAGCGGTGGACGACGCCAACAAAGAAATCAGCCGCGTGCAAAGTCGCTGATCGGCTAATGGAACCATTACTTTCACAAGGAGCAGCATCATGTCGATCGGACTTTTTCACACCCGCCTCATCGCCAGTAACTCACTGCTGGGCGCACCGGTTCTGACCCTCGATATCGTGGTCGATACCGTCCGCAAAAAAGTCAGCGGAACCGCGAGCGTGTTCCAGAGCACCTGGCCACCGGTGAATTTCCATGCCCGGGTCTGGGGCGACTACTCCGAGGCCAGGCTGACGCCATCCACCGAGACCTACATCATTCTCACACTTGATGGCAGCCCGAGCGGCCCGCTGAGTCAGATTGCCCAGACCTTCCACCTCAAGGGCATCCTGAACGACTGGACCAGCGGTTTTATCGATTACCGCTACAACGACGGCGGCCAGTGGCAGGACGTGCGGCACGTCGCCGTGCATCAGGCACCGAGCGTCGAACCTCTTCCGCCCGAGCATCATGTCCAGCCGCTGTACGCCGTGGCCGTGCAAACGGCGAAGGAAAGCGGTGATCTGGCGCAGTTGAAAGTCGCGGTGCAGCAAGGCGAACAACAACTGGCCCACGAGGGTGCCTTGCGCAGTGCCCTTGAACAGCTGAATGCGGAAATCGCGCGACTGGAAGCGCGCTAAGTCGTACGGCCCGGGGGCGGTCACGGGTGACCGCCCCCGGTCTTCCAGCCAATCGAGGTCAGTCCAATCGTGCCGCGCACAGGCCCGTGCGCAAGGATCTCCCATGACAGACAAGCGCCCTGCCCGCTACCTCAGCGACACCGATCTCAAACGCTACGTGCCGGTGCACGTGGTCTGGGAAATCACCCTCGCCTGCGACCTCAAGTGTCTGCATTGCGGCTCCCGCGCGGGGCATCGGCGCCCCGATGAACTCAACACCCGCGAATGCCTCGACGTGATCGATTCCCTCGCCGCCCTGGGCACCCGCGAGATCACCCTAATCGGCGGCGAAGCCTATCTGCGCAAGGACTGGACGCAACTGATCCGCGCCATCCACGACCACGGCATGTACTGCGCGATCCAGACCGGTGGACGCAATCTGACCCCGGCGAAGATGCAGGCAGCGGTCGAAGCGGGGCTCAACGGGGTCGGCATTTCCCTGGACGGACTCGCGCCGCTGCACGACAAGGTGCGCAACGTACCCGGCTCGTTCGACAAGGCCGTCGATACTCTGCGCCGGGCCAAGGCGTCTGGGCTGGCCGTCAGCGTCAACACCCAGATCGGCGCGGCCACGTTGCCGGATCTGCCAGAACTGATGGACACCATCATCGAGCTCGGCGCCACCCATTGGCAGATCCAGATCACGGTGGCCATGGGCAACGCCGTCGACCATCCTGAGTTGTTGCTCCAGCCGTACAAGCTGCTGGAAGTGATGCCGCTACTCGCCCGGTTGTACCGCGAAGGACTGGATCGCGGCCTGCTGATGAACGTCGGCAACAACATCGGTTATTACGGCCCTTACGAACATCTGTGGCGCGGCTTCGGCGACGAACGCGTGCACTGGAGCGGCTGCGCGGCCGGCCAGACCGTGCTGGCACTGGAAGCGGACGGCACGGTCAAAGGTTGCCCGTCACTGGCGACCGTCGGGTTTTCCGGCGGCAACGTGCGCAACATGAGCCTGCACGACATCTGGCACTACAGCGAAGGCATGCACTTCGGCCGTCTGCGCTCGGTCGATGACCTGTGGGGGTACTGCCGAAGCTGCTATTACAACGACGTCTGCCGGGGCGGCTGCACCTGGACGTCGCATTCGCTGCTGGGCAAACCCGGCAACAATCCTTACTGCCATTACCGAACCCTGGAACTGCAAAAACAGGGTTTGCGCGAGCGCATCGTCAAAGTCGAAGACGCCGCCCAGCGCTCGTTTGCGGTCGGACGTTTTGACCTGATCACCGAACGCATCGACACCGGCGAAAAAGTCAGCAGCGTCAGCGACAGCGGGCAAGTGATCAAGCTCGCCTGGATCAATCAGGGCCAGTCCTCCCCCGAGGAAGGACGCCTGCCGACGCAACTGGCCCTGTGCCGCGACTGCCTGCAATACATCCACCCGCACGAATCGATCTGCCCGCACTGCCACGCCGATGTCGCCGCCGCCGAGGCCCGGCACCTGACCGACCGGGCGCGTCAGCAGGCGATCATGAAGACGCTGACCGGTTTGCTGGCGGGAATGCCGAGTTCGGTGAGCTGAGATGGCAGCGGCTGCCGTTCGCCCGGTTGCCGCTAAAAATCTCGAACTCGCCCGGTGGCGCTGTATCCAACGTTTAAGCCAACGGAGGTCAGCGCCATGAACAACGACAGCAAAGCCCCACCCACTGATACGTCCGGCAAACCGGTGAATGTGGTGAAACGCGATCTTGAGGATCGGGACGACGCCACCCGTGGTGTGGATGAAGTCATCACGCCCTCATCGACCCGCACCAAGGAGCAGGACGCGGAGGAGTTGCAACGCAAGGTCGACGAAATCGAACGCAAGGTTGCGGACGGCAACTGATCGGTTCGTCGAGGCAGGTTTTCGGGCTACAGCGCTCGCGCCAGTTTTGATGGCGCTCGCTGAAAAGCCCGAAAAACCTGAGCGGCGATGCCGTCCGGGAAATAAGTAGCTGTTTTCCATGAAATTTATCTGTTTCAGGGGTTCACAGATCGAAAGAGCGCTGGTAAAGTGCCGCCCACTGTTGCAGAGGTCCTCCCGGGACTGAAACCAATAGCTACAGGGGCGTCGCCAAGCGGTAAGGCAGCAGGTTTTGATCCTGCCATGCGTTGGTTCGAATCCAGCCGCCCCTGCCATTTTTTCCTCGTTTCACCCTCTCCAGTTCCCTCTCGTTTTTTCGTTATCGATCCTTTCCTGTTTGCATGTGCACCTGGCGTATTTCTTCACGCCCGAACAATCAATAAATCGCCGCTTTCATCAGCCCTCGCATTTTTTCTGCAGAGCTGATAAAAGCGGCGATTTTTTTTCCGCAAAAAAAATGCCCCGCAAGGTGCGGGGCAAAGAATTGGTTGGTTGCGGCCAACCAAAGGAGCATCTTCAAAAGCGTTAACCGTCAGGCGTTACAGGCACTCCTGGGCAGCCCGTTCAAAACTCGACGGCAGGAAACTCGACGCCAGCAAGTGGCGCTCATACAAAAACACTTTGCCGCCGTCCTGTGCCTTGTAGGCTTCCAGCACGTTGTCCGCCGCCACCTTGCTCGGCACCACGATCCGGTAGCTGCGCTGGGTCTGCGACACCGTCGGGTTCAGCGCGCTGCCCTGCAGTTTCGGCACCACGCATTCGGCGTACTGGGCAGGCGTCTTGTGCGTCTGCAGGGTCAAAGTCGGGTCGTTCGGCGCGGAGGCGCAAGCGGTCAGCAACAAAGTGGCGCAGGCCATGACAGGGATAACAAAGGTACGCATGGAAAAAATCCTGAAAATAAAAGGTTCGGTTCTTCGGCAACGTTCAGTGTCACGGGCACTGCCGTTGCCGTTTTTGATCAAGGAGTTCAGCCTGCACTCACCAGGGCCTTGAGCGAGTCGTCGAACTGTTTCAGGGCACTCAGTTGCAGGTCGCGCTGCTGTTCGATCCCGGCAGCGATTTCAGGCGCTGCCTTGTTGTGTACCCACACCGACGGCAGTTGCTTCTCCACCGCGCCTTCAGCCTTGCCGATGTATTGCAGGTTGGCGTCATAGAAGCGTGCGGCGAACCGCGCTTCGACCTGACTGTTGCGTTGGGTCAGCAAACGGTTGTGAGTGTCGAGCATCACCACTACGTCCGGATGAGCCTGCACCAGCGCATCGAGGCTGTCGTAGACGGTTACCGAGAGAAATTGCTGTTGCAGCGAACTCATCAGCCAGTCGATGGCCAGCTCCGGATCGGAGCTGTCGACGAAGGCGTCACGAATCCGCGCATCGAGCGCATCCTTGGCGCCGTTCACCGCCACATCGTGGTAACGCTCGAGGTATTGCAGGTTGTCCAGAGTGTTTTCGCTGTACAGCACACCGACGGTTTGCGAGTGCTGCAGCGCGGCGCTGCTGGCGGCGACGGGCAGAAAATGGCACGACTGGGCATCATCTGCATAAGCCGGGGCTACGGTAGCGGCCACCCCGCCCATCAGCAGGGCGACTACAGCCAGTCGGGTCAAAGTCTTCATCGCGCAAATTCCTTCAGCGGCGTGTTCGATGGAGGCGATTTTCCGCCCATCGGCGCCAAAGCAGAACTTGCGTTTCTTGATGGTCACTATTACTTGAAGCAATAGTTGAACCCCATGCAGACTGCGCCACACTCAATCACAACGAAAACAGATGAGGATTACCCGTGCGAACCTTTGACCTGATCCGCGATGCCGTCCTGCCCGAGTTCCGCGACCGGGTGGCCGAATACCTGGTTGAATACGAAACCGTGCTGAGCCAGTCAGCGGACAATTCAGAGTCGGTACAAGCCGTGGCCAATCAGTTGCGCGGTTATCTGCGCGGCCTCAATACCACCCGAGTGCTGGGCATGGCGGACTGGGAAGAGCTGGACCGACGTGTGCTGAACACCTGGCTAGCGCCCGCTCGATGACACGCTAGACTCTTCAGGCTGCGCCCGCAGCGCCAGACCTGGAGGTGTCCCATGAGCAATAACACCGAACCCACGACATTCACCGGCTGGGCCGCCACCTCGGCCGGCGCGCCGCTGGAGCGCTTCAGTTACGACCCCGGCCCGCTGGGCGACGAAGAAGTCGAAGTCGCCGTGGAATATTGCGGCGTCTGCCATTCCGACCAGTCGCTGATCGACAACGACTGGGGTGTCAGTCAATACCCCTTCATTCCCGGCCATGAAGTGGTCGGCCGCATCGTGCGCACCGGCCCGCAGGTGCGCGGTCTGGAAATCGGTCAGCGCGTGGGAATCGGCTGGTACAAGGGCAGCTGCATGCATTGCTCGTCCTGCATCGGTGGTTCCCATCACCTGTGCGCCACCGCAAAACCGACGATTATCGGCAGCCACGGCGGTTTCGCCGATCGGCTGCGCACGCATTGGGCCTGGGCGCTGAAACTGCCGGACAACCTCGACCCGGCACTCGCCGGTCCGCTGTTCTGCGCCGGCTCCACGGTCTTCAATCCGCTGGTGGAATTCGACATCAAGCCGACCGACCGGGTCGGCGTGGTGGGCATCGGCGGCCTCGGCCATCTGGCACTGCGATTTCTCAATGCCTGGGGTTGCGATGTCACCGCGTTCACCTCTTCCCTGAGCAAACAGGACGAAGCCAAACGCCTCGGCGCCCACAAGGTCGTCGCTTCCACCGACAGCGAGGCGCTGAAAGCGATTGCCGGCACCCTGGACTTTCTGCTGATCACCGCCAACGCCAACCTCGACTGGACGGCCATGCTCGCCACCCTGCGCGGCAAGGGGCGGCTGCACTTCGTCGGCATCGTGCCCGACGCGATTCCTGTGCATGTGTTCAACCTCATCCCTCAACAGAAATCCCTGTCAGCCTCCCCGGTCGGCTCGCCCGCCACGGCAGCGACCATGCTTGAGTTCTGCGCGCGGCATCAGATCCTGCCGCAGGTCGAGGAATTTCCGATGAGCAAGGTCAATGAAGCTGTTGACCATCTGCGCAGCGGCAAAGCGCGATACCGGATTGTGTTGAACGCCAGCAAATGAACCCGAAGACGCGTGAGTCAAAAACTCACGCGCCTTTTTTGCCTGAGAAACACCTTCAAGCCCGTGCAGATCTGAGCTTTCGAACTTATTCCATAAGCCCAGCACCTGCCGATTTAGCATTACGTTTTTCAGAAGAGAGGGAGCCATGGGCTCCCTCTCCTGCCTTCAGACGTCCTGCAATGCCCTCGGTCGCTGGCTGCGCTGTTCAGCCAGCGCATCCGGCGCCTGCTGCAACTGGAAGTCGAATTTCAGTTCGGCTCGGCGTCCCGCTGCATCCTCCAGAAACTCGACCTCCCCGACCAACCCTTCCCGGGTCGCGTACGCGAAGTCATCCCACAGGTATTTGTCCCCCGACAGATTGATCTGCGTCGTCAGGTGTCGATGGCCCGGTGCGGAAATGAAGAAATGAATATGAGCCGGGCGCTGGCCGTGGCGGCCAAGCAGGTTCAGGCACTCCTGGGTCGGGCCTTGCGGGTCGCAACCATAACCGGAGGGCACGATGCTGCGGGCGCGATAGCGGCCTTCGGCGTCGGTGATGATCCGCCGACGCAGGTTGTACTCGGACTGGCTCTGATCGAAGAACGAATAGGTGCCCCTGGTGTTGGCGTGCCACAGGTCGACCGTGGCGCCGGCGAGCGGCTGACCCTGCGGGTCGAACACCTGGCCTTCGAGCAACATCAGCGTGGCGACGCCCTCTTCGCGGCCGTCGTCCATCCGGCATTCACCTTCGTACAGCGGCGCACCGGCCACGTACAACGGGCCTTCGATGGTGCGCGGCGTGCCGCCGGTCAAGCCGATCTGCGCATCCTTGGCGTCCTGCAGCAGGTCGAGGAAATGCTCCAGACCGAGGCCGGCCACCAGCAGCCCGGCCTCCGAGCGGCCACCCAGACGGTTGAGGTAGTCGACGGCTTTCCAGAATTCGTCTTCGTTGATTTCGAGGTCTTCGATGATCCGGGCGGTGTCCTGCAACACCCGCAGGACGATGGTTTTCAAGCGTGAGCTGCCGCCATCGTTGGCAAAACCGGCGGCTTCTTCGAAGAACTTCTGCAGTTCGGCAGTGTGGGCAATCTTCACGGTCATGGTGTTCACCTCATCTTGTTGTTGTGTTTACTCAGCTCTCTCGGATCAACCACAGGTTTCAGCGGTGGATTCATTTTTTGGGCTCAGCGGTCGTCGGCGTGGATCGACGAGGGATGGCGGCAGAGGCCGTCGATTTCGATTTCCATGTAGGGAAACAGCGGCAGCAGCATCAGGGTGTTGTGCAAGGCTTCGACGCTCGGGACGTCGAACACGCTGTAATTGGCGTAGTGCCCGGCGATGCGCCAGAGGTGGCGCCACTGGCCTTCGCGTTGCAGGCGCTGGGCGAGTTCCTTCTCGTCGGCCTTGAGCCGGGTGGCAACGGCCGGGTCCATGTCGGCGGGCAACTTCACGGTCATTTTTACGTGGAACAGCATGGCGTTCTCCTTGGGGAATCAGTGCCGGCGAAAACGCGCCAGACGCTCTTCATCCAGCGTCAGGCCCAGGCCCGGGGTGCGTGGAATGTGCAGGTGGAAGTCGCGGTATTGCGGGCACTCGGTGACGATGTCTTCGGTCAGCAACAGCGGGCCGAACAGCTCGGTGTCCCAGGTCAGTTGCCTGAGGGTGAGGAAAGCGTGGGCCGAGGCCAAAGTGCCGACGGAACCCTCAAGCATCGTGCCGCCGTACAAGGCGATGCCGGCGGCTTCGGCGATTTGCGCGGTGCGCAACACGGCGCGCGGGCCACCGTTCTTGGCAATTTTCAGGGCGAATACGCTGGCGGCGCCGTCGGCGGCGAGGCTGAACGCGTCCTCGACGCTTTCAATCGATTCGTCGGCCATGATCGGCGCCGGGCTGCGCTGGTTCAGGCGAATCTGCCCGGAGCGGTTGACCCGCGAGATCGGCTGTTCGATCAGGTCGATGCCGTTGTCGCCAAGCACCTGACAGCCACGAATCGCCTGCGACTCGTCCCAGTACTGGTTGACGTCGACCCGCACACTGGCGCGCTCGCCCAGGGCTTTTTTGATCGCCACGACGTGTTTGAGATCCTGCTCCAGCGGGTTGGCGCCGATCTTCAACTTGAAGATCCGGTGCCGCCGCGCTTCCAGCATTTGTTCGGCTTCGGCGATATCGCGGACGGTGTCGCCGCTGGCCAGGGTCCAGGCCACTTCGAGGCTGTCGCGGACCCGGCCACCGAGCAGTTCGCTTACGGGCAGGCCGAGGCGTTTGCCTTGGGCGTCGAGCAAAGCGCTCTCGATGCCGGACTTGGCGAAGGTGTTGCCCTTGGCGATCTTGTCGAGTTTCTGCATCGCGGCGTTGATGTTGTCTGCGTCCATGCCGATCAGCGCCGGCGCCAGGTGCGCGTCGATGTTGGCCTTGATGCTTTCCGGGCTTTCGTAGCCGTAGGCCAGGCCGCCGATGGTGGTGGCCTCGCCGATGCCTTCGATACCGTCGCTGCAACGCAGGCGCAGGATCACCAGCGTCTGGTTCTGCATCGTGTGCATCGCCAGTTTGTGCGGGCGGATGGTTGGCAGGTCGACGATGATCGCCGACAGGTTTTCAATCAGGATCCGGTTCATTTCAGTGTCCATTCAAGCGTGATCAACCGAGGTCACCGCCGCCGACCGGCAGGGTCACGCCGGTGATGTAGGAGGCGTCGTCCGAGGCGAGAAACAGGATCGCGCCGACCTGTTCATCAATGGTTCCGTAGCGTTTCATCAGGCTGCTATCGAGGGTTTGCGCGACGATTTCCTGGTACCAGGCCTGTTCCTGCGCGGACTGTTCGGCGGTGTTGCGCGGAATGCGCCGGGGCGGCGCTTCGGTGCCGCCGGGCGCGGTGGCGTTGACCCGGATCCCGCGCTCGGCATTCTCGAAGGCCAGGCAGGCTGTGAGCGCATTGATCCCGCCCTTCGCCGCGCCGTAGGGGACGCGGTTCAGGCTGCGGGTCGCGATCGACGACACATTGACGATCGCGCCGCGTCCCTGCTTGAGCATGTATGGCAACGCGGCGTGGCAGCACCACAGCGTCGGGAACAACGAGCGGCGCACTTCGGCCTCGATCTGCTCGACTTCGTAATGCTCGAACGGCTTGGCCCAAATGGTGCCGCCGACGTTATTGACCAGCACATCCAGACGCCCGAACGCATCGATGGCGGCGCTCATCACCCGGGCGCAATCGGTGTATTGCTCAAGGTCGGCGGTCAGCGACAGCACGCCCTCGCCTTGCAGCTCGTGAACCAGCCCGGAGCGGTCGACGGCAATGACCTGCGCGCCCTCCTCCAGCAAGCGCTCGCACACCCGGCGACCGATGCCCTGCGCCGCGCCGGTGACCAGCGCGACCTTGTTGGCGAATCTGTTGTTCATGACAACCTCGCAATTCAGAAAGAAGACTCAGGCTGCCGCGAATTTCTCGTAGTAGAAGTTCGCCGGCGTGATGCCCTGCTCGCGGATGTACTGGCTGACCGCCTCGACCATGGGCGGCGGGCCGCACAGGTACACGTCGACATCGCCTTCGTTGAGGTGGCGCGGCTCGATGTGCTGGGTGACGTAGCCCTTGAGCGGGTGCTGGCTCTGCGGATTGGCCACGCAGGCGCCGAAGCTGAAATTCGGAATCCGCGCAGCGAAGGCTTCGAGGCGGTCGAGTTCCACCAGATCGAAATCGTTGGTCACGCCGTAGATCAGGTGAACCGGGTGCTCGCTGCCCTGCTCGGCGATCTTCTCCAACATCGCCGTGAATGGCGCCAGCCCGGTGCCGCCGGCCAACAGCAACAGCGGCCGCTTGATCTCGCGCAGGTAGAAACTGCCCAGCGGCCCGGCCAGATTCAGGCTGTCGCCAGCCTTGGCCAGCCCGGTCAGGAAACTGCTCATCAAGCCGCCGGGGACATTGCGGATCAGGAAACTGACCTCGCCGTTCTTCTGCAACGAGCTGAAGGAATAGGCGCGCGATTGCTCGCTGCCCGGCACTTGCAGGTTGACGTATTGCCCCGGCAGGAATGCCAGTTTGCTCAGGGACTCACCCTTGAGCGACAGCGCGATGGTGCTTTCGGAGAGCTGACGAACATCGCTGATCGCCGCCTGATAACTCGCCTGCCCGGTCTTGCAGACCTGCGAGCCCACCGGCACCCGCACCACGCAATCGCTTTCGGCGCGCATCTGGCAAGTCAGAACGTAACCCTGGGCCAGTTCGTCATCACTCAAGGCGTCTTCGATGAAGTTGTCGCCCATGTCGTATCGCCCGGCCTCGGCGAAACACTTGCAGGTGCCGCAGGCGCCGTCGCGGCAGTCCAGCGGAATGTTGATGCCCTGGCGGTAGGCCGCGTCGGCAACGGTTTCGCGGCCCGAGGCCTCGATGAAACGGGTGATCCCGTCTTCGAAATTCAGTGCGATCTGGAAACTCATGGTGCACCTCGCTCACAGCGTCGAGCCCGGCTCGCCGCCGTCTCGATCAGATGTGATAGATGTCGATGACCTGACGGACGTAATCGTTCTTCAGCACGACTTTCTTGGCCTTGATCAGCGGCTGTTCGCCGCGCAGGTCGAGGGTGTAGAAGCTGGTGCCGAAGTAACTGTCGGTGACCTGATAACGAAAGCTCAGGGTGTGCCAGTTGAAGCGCACCTGACATTGGCCTTCGCCCTGCTCGACGATCTCGATGTTGCTGAGGTTGTGCGAGGTGCGGGTGTCGGGAATCGTTGCGCTGGAGCGCTCGGTCTTGATCCGGAATACCCGGTCTTCGAGGCCGCCACGGTTGCCGTACCAGATCAGCGAGATTTCGCTTTGCGGGTCTTCGGTCAGGGTGTCGTGGTCGTCCCAGGCCGGCATCCAGAAACTGGCGTCGGCGGCGTAGAGTTCCAGCCACTGGTCCCACTGGCCGTCGTCCAGATAGCGCGCCTCGCGGTAGAGGAAATCGCGCACGGTGTCGTAGAGATTGCTCATCACACAGCCTCCACGGGAATCAGATCCGGCTCGGTCGAAGCAGCCTTGAGCATGGTTTCCTGCCAGTACTTGTGTTGCAGCACGAACAGGCCTTCGTCCTCGGTGCGCATGCCGGACAGCAAGGGCTTGAGGTCGATTTCCTCGGCCGCCGCGTCCGCGCCTTCAACCCAATGCGTCGCGCCACGGGACATATCGTTCCAGCCGCGCCCGGCGCCGTAGCCGGTCTGACACGAGCGGAACTCTTCGAGGTCATCCGGGGTGGCCATGCCGCTGACGTTGAAGAAGTCTTCGTACTGGCGGATGCGTTTGGCTCGGGCCTCTGCGCTCTCGCCTTTGGGGGCGATGCAGTAGATGGTGATCTCGGTCTTGTCGACGGAAATCGGCCGGGCGATGCGGATCTGTGAGCTGAACTGATCCATCAGGTACACGTTGGGGTACAGGCACAGGTTGCGCGAGTTCTCGATCATCCAGTCGGCGCGGGCCTGGCCGAAGTCCCGCGCCAGCTCATCACGGCGCTCGTAGGCCGGACGATCCTCGGGGTTGGCCCAGCGGGTCCAGAGCAGCAGATGGCCGTGGTCGAACGAGTAGAAACCGCCGCCCTTTTTCGCCCAGCTGCCGGCGCTCATGGTCTTGATTTCTTCACCGGCGTCGCGCTGCTGACGCTGATTCTGAGTAGCGGCGTAGTTCCAGTGCACGGAGCTGACGTGATAGCCATCGGCACCATTTTCGGCGGTGAGTTTCCAGTTGCCTTCGTAGATATAGGAACTGGAACCGCGCAGCACTTCCAGGCCCTCGGGGGACTGATCGACGATCATGTCGATGATCTTGGCCGACTCGCCCAGATGCTCGGCAAGCGACTTCACATTGGCATTCAGGCTGCCGAACAGAAAGCCGCGATAGGATTCGAAACGCGCGACTTTGGTCAGGTCGTGAGAGCCTTCGCAGTTGAAGCCTTCGGGATAGCCGGCTTCGCTTGGGTCCTTGACCTTGAGCAGTTTGCCGCTGTTGTTGAACGTCCAGCCGTGGAACGGGCAGGTATAGCTGGAACGGTTGCCGGACTTGTGCCGGCACAACATAGCGCCGCGATGGCTGCACGCATTGAGAAAGGCATTCAGCTCACCGGCCTTGTTGCGGGCGATGAACACGGGTTGGCGACCCATGGTGGTGGTCAGAAAATCGTTGGCGTTGGGGATCTGGCTTTCGTGGGCGAGGTAGATCCAGTTGCCTTCGAAGATGTGCGCCATCTCCAGTTCAAACAGCCGCGGATCGGTGAACATTTCCCGTTTGCAGCGGTAGGCACCCTTCTCGGGGTCCTCTTCAAGCATGGCATTGAGGTAGTCGATTCCCAGGGACATGGCCGGGGCCTCCATTGTTATTGTTCAGGCCAGGCCAGATTAGGGAGGCAACGCGGGCGGCAATATCCGAATCCTGCAGAGCGCTATCCGTTTTGTGCAGGACGGCGCGGCAGGTGCTTCAGATTGTTTCGGGGCGGGGATTCAGTGACGGCGTTTGAAGGTCACGGACGGCAATTCGCCGAACTGTTGGCGATAGCTTTCGGAGAACCGGCCGAGGTGCAGGAAGCCGTAGTCCAGCGCCAGTTCGGTGAGGTTGCGCACCGGACAGCTCGGGTCGCTTAGGCAGGCATGAATGCGTGCCAGCTTGCGCTGGCGGATGTATTGCATCGGGGTCACGCCGAGCTGGCGTTCGAACAGCGCGTACAGGGAACGCGGGCTCATGTTCGCCTGGGCCGCCAGGTGTTCGGCGGGCAGATCCCGCTTCAGGTTGCGTTCGATGTAGTCGAGGATGCGTTCAAAACTGACGCTCGGCGAACTCAGGCATTCACGGCTGACGTTGGTGTTCATCAGCGAAATCAGTTTGCTGCCGACGATCTGCGCGTAATGCTCCTGCACCCGCAGCAACGGGTCGCTGGCCTCGGCTTCCTGGCAGATCATGCCCAGCAGGTGGGTAAACCCTTCCAGCTCGTCGAGCCGGTAATGATTGCGCAGAAACCGGATGCCGCCGGCAGGATGCAGCCAGCGCTGCTCGTCGCACACCGACTCCAGCACGCTGACCGGCACCTTGAGGATGAATTTCTCGCAATCGTCGGAATAAGTCAGGTCGACCGGATCGTCCGGGTTGATCAACAGCAATTCGCCCGGCACCAGATGATGCTCACGCTGGTGCCCGCGCCACAGGCAGTTGCCTTGCAGCAGGACTTGCAGGTGATACACGGTTTCCAGCGCCAGCGACGTCACGCGAACGCTGCCGCCATAGCTGATGCGGCACAGATCGAGGTCGGCGAGTTTGCGGTGGTTGAGGCTGGCTTGCGGGTGGGTGGTTTTGGACAGGCCGATGAAATGCTGGCCGACGTGCTGGTTCACATAGTCGGAGACGGCATACGGGTCAGCGTGGCGAAACACGCTGCTGCGGTCGCTCAGCAGGCGGCTGTCCATGGGCAAGGCACTCGATCTTGTCGTTATGGTGATGGTCACGGTTTGCGCCATCACCGGTCACAGTACGCCGGCGTGCCGGATCGGGCAATTGGACGAAGGTTTGGCTGTCCGGTGATCGAACGATTTCAATCACCGCGCTCTCGTCGGATCAAAGCAGACTCCACGACACCCCGACATACATCGCCATGCCCTCGCCCGGCGTGGAGCGTGCGGCGTCCAGTCCTTTATCGTCATAGCCCGGCGTAACGGTTGCGGCGTAGTGCTTGTCGGTCAGGTTGCGCATGTCCAGCCAGGTCTGCCAGTCGCCTTTGGGTGCGTTGTAGCCCAGCGTCGCGCCGAAGGTGGCGTAAGGATCGGCGTAGTAACTGTTGGCGTAATCCACTGCGGTTTTCGAGACCAGTTGCGTGTTGACCGCCGCGAAGAAGCCCTGCGGGAAGTCGTAGCGCAGTTCGCCCTGGTAGTAATGCATCGGCAGGCCCGGCAGGCGGTTGTCGCCGAAGCGATCGTCGTCGCGGTAGTGGAAGTCGCTGAAGGTGTAGGCCTGGCGCAGGCTCAACTTGCCGCCATCGTTCGATGTCCACAGATTGCTGTTGAGGCTGGCTTCAATACCTTGGTGCACGGTCGGGCTGGCGTTGAGTTCGTAAGGCGTGGTGGCGTTGGCGTCCGGCAACACCGAAAGCAATTCGTGGCGCACCTGGGCGTAGTACCACGCCAGGCTCCATTCGCCGAGCGTGCTGTCGCCACGGCCGCCAAGTTCCAGGGTGGTCGCGGTCTGGTTCTGCAGTTTGACCGGATCGCGCTGGGTGCCGGTGGCGGCGCCGCTGCCGGCCGGGAACCGCACGTTGGAGCTGTAGATCAGCGACCACGGATGCGGCGCTTCGACCGAGCGGCTGAGGTTGCCGAACAGTTGCAGGTCCGGCGTCACCTGATAGCGCAGGCCCAGACGGGGCGCGTAGTCCCAGTCACCGAGGCTGGTCTTGCCGCCACCTTCGGGATAGGTCACGGCGCTTTCGCGGCGGGTGTAGATCGCGGCGAGGCCGGTGGTCAGCCACAGGTCGTCGGCGATTTCCAGGTCGTTGCCCACGTGCAGGACAGAATCCGAACCCTGATAAGTGAAGTTGCGCATGTGAGTGCCCGGCGCATAGCTGGCGGTGTTGCCGGTGGGAATTCGCACCCGTTCGCTGGCACCGTCGTTGGGCAGGTGTTTGGTCACCCGCAGGCCCACGGTGCTGTTGCTCTCCATGCCCCAGAGCGTGTCGCGGCGCTTGTAGTCGAACGTGCCGCTGACATCGGTGTACGCGACCTTCAAGCGGTTCGGGCCTTCGCGCAGGTCCATCGGGTAATCGTGATAAACCAGACCGGTCTGGATACTCGAATCGTCATCGATGTAGTACGTGGTCTTGTTGCCGATGAAGGTGCTGCCGGGCTGATCGCGGCTGTCGTTGCGCGTCACGTAGGCCGGGTTGGCCGCGCGTGGATCATGTTCGATGGAATGTTTGGTCACCCGGCCGGCGAGGTCGTTGTCGGTCTCGCGGTGACGGATGTAGAAGCGGGTTTCCAGATTCGGATTGAAGCGATAACCGAAGTTGGCGATCACGCCCTGGCTCTTGCTCGCGGTGTGATCCTGATAACCGTCGGAATGCGCGTCGGTCATCGACAGGTAGTAATCGAAATCGCCCAGCACCTGACCGGAGCTGACTTGTCGCTGGGCATAACCGTGGCTGCCCATGACGTAGCGCACATTCAGCAGCGGTGCGTTATAGCCGGTGTGGCTGACGTAATCGACGGCTCCGCCGAGCGCCAGCGCACCGCGATCAAAACCGTTGGCGCCGCGCAGCACTTCTACATGGTCGAGCCACAGCGGCTCCAGCAATTCGTAAGGCGTGCCGCCGGGACCGGTAAGCGGCAGGCCGTCGAGCATCGTGTACAGCCCTGACGCGTGAGCACCGGGAGCGCGGTTGATGCCCGAGCCACGGATCGAAATCTTCGTCCCTTCGTTGCCCGCCGACTGGGCATAGACACCCGGCTGGTACGCCAGCACGTCCTGATTGCTGGCAACCCGGCCCTGTAATGGCTGGCGCATATCGACCACGTTGCTGCCACCCGGCACCTGGGCCAGACGAGCCTTCGCCTCCTCCACCGACGCATCCTCACCGCTCTGATCCTCGGCCCCGATCAGCACTTGCCCCAGCTCCAGTCCCTGGGATTGCGCCTTGACCGGACAGACAAGGGCCAGCCCCAGCAAGGCAGCGGGCAGGGTTTTGAGCGAAGGCATCGAGAGAACTCCAGACAGGCGGGAACGGACAGTGACAACTGCGACGTATGAAAGAACGAAGGAAACACATGGCGATTTGGTTTTTTATCAGGTGCTCAGGCCGCTGAACTGCCCGTTGGAGCTTCGTGAAACCCGCCCCCCGTCAATTCCTGCATTTGGCCAACACCACCTGACAGGTGTCCGGCGTTCCTCCGGAACGTCCGGCGTAACGCATGCAGTTGGCCATGGATTTTTGCCGGGCCATGTTCAGGCTGGAGCCCCAGGCCAGACCACCCTCCCCGACCGTCGGCAACGCCTTGGCGTAACAGCTGTCGCCAACACCTGATGGCGGATAGTGCGTTCTGTTCGAGCATCCCGAAGCCAGCATCACGCTGAAGGCGATCAAGAGCCACGACGAGCAGTGAAGCGCGACTGTTCTGCTCATCCCGTTTCCCCCTCGAAAGACGACCGCGATCCGTTGAGTCTAGTCGCTGCGTCCGTATTCACTGGGCGGTCGCCTGTCGATACTGACGCGGTGTGAACCCGGTCGAAGCCTTGAATTGGCGAGTGAAAGCGCTGTGATCGGTGTAACCGCATTGCAGCGCCACCTCGGTGATCGGCAGGTCGGTGTGCAACAACCGATGGGCCTGTTCCAGCCGCACTTTCTGGATCATCTGCCGAGGCGTCAGGTGGAACACCCGTTTGCAGTAACGCTCCAGTTGCGCCACCGAAATACCGGCGATCCGGGTCAGTTCGCCCAAAGTGACACGCCGATTGAAATGCGCGCGGATGTGTTCGTCGACCGCCGCCAGACGCTGAAACGCCGGGTGGGTTTCGCTGGCCGATTGCAGATCCACCGAAATCCCCGCCAGACCGATGATCTCGCCGTCACGGTTGTACAGCGGACGCTTGTGCGTCAGGCACCAGCCCGGTTCGCGACTGCCGTACAGGTGCAGTTCCAGCTGATCCTCCAGCACGAATCCCTCCTCCAGCACCCGCCGATCCTGCTCGGTGTAACCCGGCCCCAATTGCGCCGGAAATACCTGCGCGCTGGTTTTGCCGAGCAAGGGTTTCAGGTCTTTCAGCCCGCAGCGCTGCACCAGTGTGCGGTTGGCCAGGACGTAACGCGCCTGCACATCCTTGATGAAGATCGCCGCGTTGGGGATCACGTCGAGCATCGGCAACAGCGGTGCCACCCCCGCCAGCAGTGCCTCGAGGGTGTGCGGACGATTGTGTTCATCGCCCTGGCACAGGATCGCAAATGCGTTCTGCATGGTGACGGTTTTCCCCGGTGAGTGGATCGGGCTGAGGTGTTCGCGTGCAGATTGCAGCAACGTTTCAGGCGTGTCGAGCGCCGCGGACTTTCTTCGCAACTGTGCCGATTTCGTCATCCGCAGCTGCGCAAAACATCAATCGCCCGACGCCTGATGAGTTCACTGTTTAGCCGTTCCAGTGACTTCACACCTGCCTATCCAATAACTCACAAGAAGGCGATGCCATGTCAGGCCAAGGCAAGTTCAAAAAACAACTTTCATTGATCGACCTCACCTTTATCGGGCTGGGGGCGATCTTCGGTTCCGGCTGGTTGTTCGCGGCCAGTCACGTGTCGGCGATTGCCGGGCCGGCGGGGATTTTTTCCTGGTTGCTGGGCGGGTTTGCCGTGTTGCTGCTGGGCATCGTCTACTGCGAACTGGGCGCTGCGCTGCCCCGGGCCGGCGGTGTGGTGCGTTACCCGGTTTACAGCCACGGGCCGTTGCTCGGTTACCTGATGGGTTTTATTACGCTGATCGCGTTTTCCAGTCTGGTGGCGATCGAGGTGGTTGCTTCGCGCCAATACGCAGCGGCGTGGTTTCCCGGCCTGACCAAGGCCGGCAGCGGAGATCCGACCCTGCTCGGCTGGCTGGTGCAGTTCGGCCTGCTCTGCGTGTTCTTCCTGCTCAACTACCGCAGCGTAAAAACCTTCGCCAAGGCCAACAATTTGGTCAGCGTGTTCAAGTTCATCGTGCCGCTGCTGGTGATCGGCGTGCTGTTCACCTTCTTCAAACCGGAGAATTTTCAGGTTCAAGGTTTCGCCCCTTTCGGGCTCTCGGGCATCGAGATGGCCGTCTCCGCCGGCGGCGTGATCTTCGCCTACCTCGGCCTGACCCCGATCATCTCGGTGGCCAGCGAAGTGAAGAATCCCCAGCGCACCATTCCGATTGCGCTGATCCTGTCGGTGCTGCTCTCCACCGCGATCTACGTGTTGCTGCAAACCGCCTTTCTCGGCGGCATCCCGACCGAACTGCTCGCCAATGGCTGGGCCGGGGTTTCCAAGGAATTCGCCCTGCCGTACCGCGACATCGCCCTGGCGCTGGGCGTGGGCTGGCTGGCGTATCTGGTGGTCGCCGACGCAGTGATCTCCCCCAGCGGCTGCGGCAACATCTACATGAACGCCACGCCTCGGGTGATCTACGGCTGGGCGCAGACCGGCACGTTCTTCAAGGTTTTCACCCACATCGACGCGAAGTCCGGCATCCCGCGTCCGGCGCTGTGGCTGACCTTTGCCCTGTCGGTGTTCTGGACCCTGCCGTTCCCGTCCTGGGAAGCGCTGATCAACGTGGTGTCCGCCGCGCTGGTGCTCAGCTACGCCGTGGCGCCGGTGTCCGTGGCTGCGCTGCGTCGCAATGCGCCTGATATGCCGCGCCCGTTCCGGGTCAAGAGCATGGGCGTGCTGGGGCCGGTGTCGTTCATCATCGCTGCGCTGATCGTTTACTGGTCGGGCTGGAACACCGTGTCCTGGCTGCTTGGCCTGCAAATCCTGATGTTCGTCGTCTACCTGCTCTGCGGCCGCTTCGTGCCGACCGCCCACCTCAGCCTGTCCCGACAAGTGCGCTCGTCCGCGTGGCTGATCGCCTTCTACGCCGTGACCATCGTCCTGTCGAAACTCGGCACCTTCGGCGGCCTGGGCATCCTCACCCATCCGTTCGACACCCTGGTCGTCGCGGCCTGTGCGATGGGCATCTATTACTGGGGCGCCGCCACCGGCGTACCGGCACACCTGCTGCGTCTGGAGTCCGAAGAGGATGAGAGCGAAGTCGCTTCGACGTCCCCAGCCTCCGCCGCCAACCCGCGCACTGCCGGCGCTTACTGAAATCACTCAACGGGACCTGTCCATGAAACGAGTACATGTCATTGATTCCCACACCGGCGGCGAACCCACGCGCCTGGTGATGAAGGGTTTTCCCGAGCTGTCCGGCCGCACCATGGCCGAGAAGCGCGACGCCCTGCGCAACCAGCATGACCAGTGGCGCCGCGCCTGCCTGCTGGAACCGCGCGGCAACGATGTGCTGGTGGGCGCGCTGTATTGCGAGCCGGTGTCGCCGGACGCCACCTGCGGGGTGATCTTCTTCAACAACGCCGGTTACCTCGGCATGTGCGGCCACGGCACCATCGGCCTCGTTGCATCGCTGCAACATCTGGGGCTGATCGCGCCGGGCGTGCACAAGATCGACACCCCGGTCGGCCCGGTCAGTGCCACGTTGCATGAAGACGGCGCAGTGACGCTCGGCAACGTGCCCGCCTATCGCTCGCAAAAACAGGTGGCGGTGGAAGTGCCGGGATACGGCCGCTTCCTCGGTGATGTGGCCTACGGCGGCAACTGGTTTTTCCTGGTCTCCGAACACGGCCAGACGCTGACGATGGACAACGTCGAAACCCTCACCGACCTCACCTGGAAAATGCTCAAGGCCCTGGAAGACCAAGGCATCCATGGCGAGGACGGCGCGCTCATCGATCACATCGAACTGTTCGCCGATGACGCCGAGGCCGACAGCCGCAACTTCGTCATGTGCCCCGGCAAAGCCTACGACCGCTCCCCTTGCGGCACCGGCACCAGCGCCAAACTGGCGTGTCTGGCCGCCGACGAAAAACTCGCGCCGGGAGAGCGCTGGGTGCAAGCGAGCATCACCGGCAGCCAGTTCGAAGGCCGCTTTGAATGGGAAGGCGAGCGCATCCGCCCCTACATTACCGGCCGCGCCCACATGACTGCCGACAGCACATTGCTGATCGACGAGACCGATCCGTTTGCGTGGGGCATCTGAGCCGCTGCGCTGTTGTTTCAATCCCATCCGAATGACCGTTCCAAGGAGAACAATAATGAGCGACAACATCTTCACCGGCTGCATGCCCGCCCTGATGACCCCGTGCACCGCCGCGCGCAAACCGGACTTCGATGCCTTGGTGGCCAAGGGTCGCGAGCTGATCGACATCGGTATGAGCGCGGTCGTGTATTGCGGCTCCATGGGCGACTGGCCGCTGCTCACCGAAGCCGAGCGTCAGGAAGGCGTGGCGCGACTGGTGGCCGCCGGCATTCCGACCATCGTCGGCACCGGCGCGGTCAACACCCGTGAAGCGGTGTCCCACGCCGCCCATGCGGCGAAAGTCGGCGCACAGGGTTTGATGGTGATTCCTCGAGTGCTGTCCCGCGGCGCTTCGGCGGCAGCGCAAAAAGCCCACTTCGCGGCGATTCTGCAAGCCGCACCGAACCTGCCGGCAGTGATCTACAACAGCCCTTACTACGGCTTTGCCACCCGCGCCGACCTGTTCTTCGAACTGCGCCGTGAATACCCGAACCTGATCGGCTTCAAGGAATTCGGCGGTGGCGCCGACCTGCGCTACGCCGCTGAAAACATCACTTCCAAGGACGATGACGTGACCTTGATGGTCGGTGTCGACACTCAAGTGGTGCACGGCTTCGTCAACTGCAACGCCACCGGCGCCATCACCGGCATCGGCAATGCCCTGCCCCGGGAAGTGCTGCAACTGGTGGCCCTGAGCAAGCAGGCGGCCAAGGGCGACGCCAAGGCCCGACGCCAGGCGCGCGAGCTGGAATCGGCGCTGGCGGTACTGTCGTCCTTCGACGAAGGCACGGATCTGGTGCTGTATTACAAACACCTGATGGTGCTCAACGGCGACAAGGAATACACCCTGCATTTCAATGAAACCGATGCGCTCAGCGATTCGCAGCGTCATTACGCAGAAGCGCAGTACACGCTGTTCCGTCACTGGTACGAAAACTGGTCGGCGGAACAGAACTTCGCCTGACCTGCCGCTGCGCTCAAGCCCGCCGCCAACCACGGCGGCGGGCCTTATTCGTGACCTGCTCTATTGATAAGGAATGCGCCATGACCCTGACGGGCCAACTGCTGATCGGTCAGCAAACCCTCACCGGCGACCGCGACGTCATCCACGGGATCAACCCCGCTACCAACACGCCTTTGCAACCGGCCTACGCCGGCGGCTCTGCCGAACATGTAGAGCAGGCCTGCGCCCTGGCCTGGGCGGCGCTCGACCGTTATCGCGAGACAACGCTCGAGGCGCGGGCCGAATTCATTGAATCCATCGCGAGCGAAATCGAAGCCTTGGGCGACGAACTGATCGACCGCGCCATGGCCGAAACCGGCCTGCCGCGACCGCGCCTGCTGGGCGAACAGGGCCGCACCTGCCAGCAACTGCGGCTGTTTGCCCGCACCGTGCGGGCCGGTGAATGGCTGGATGTGCGAGTCGACAACGCGCAACCGGAGCGCCAGCCGATGCGGCGTTCGGATCTGCGTCAGCGGCAGATTCCCTTGGGCCCGGTGGCGGTGTTTGGCGCGAGCAACTTTCCACTGGCGTTTTCCGTGGCCGGTGGCGATACCGCTTCGGCGCTGGCTGCTGGCTGCCCGGTGATCGTCAAGGCCCACGGCGCCCATCCCGGCACCAGCGAACTGGTCGGCCGCGCCGTGGCACGGGCAGTCAAGGCCTGTGGTTTGCCGGAAGGTGTGTTCTCGTTGCTGTACGGCTCGGGCCGTGAAGTCGGGATTGCACTGGTCAGCGATCCACGGATCAAGGCGGTCGGCTTCACCGGTTCGCGCAGTGGCGGCCTCGCGCTGATCAAAGCGGCTCAAGCCCGGCCCGAGCCGATTCCGGTGTATGCGGAAATGAGTTCGATCAATCCGGTGTTGCTGTTTCCGGCAGCGCTGCAGAATCGCGCCGAAGCCTTGGCCCAGGGTTTTGCTGCATCGCTGACCTTGGGTGCCGGTCAGTTCTGCACCAATCCCGGTCTGGTCATCGCCCGCAAGGGGCCGGCGCTGGACGCCTTCATTGGCGCCACCGCCGAACTGATCCAGCGCAGCCCCGCGCAGACCATGCTGACGCCGGGGATCTTCAATGCCTACGAATCCAGTGTGAATGCCTTCGCGGAAAATGCCCGGGCGCGCATTGCCGCGGTCGGCCAGCGAGCCACCGATCCGAATCAGGGCCAGGCCCATGTGTTCGTCACCGATGCCGCCGACTTCCTCGCCGATCATTCGTTGCAGGCCGAAGCCTTTGGCGCCGCTTCGTTGATCGTGCAATGCGCCAGCGACGCTGAAATCCATCAGTTACTCGAACAGCTGGAAGGTCAGCTGACCGCCACGCTGCACCTGGATCACGAAGATCTTGAACAGGCCCGCACATTGCTGCCAATCCTGGAGCGCAAGGCCGGACGGCTGCTGGTCAACGGCTGGCCGACCGGGGTCGAAGTCTGCGATGCGATGGTGCATGGCGGGCCATTCCCGGCGACCTCCGATTCGCGTACCACATCGGTGGGCACCGCCGCGATCCTGCGTTTCCTGCGCCCGGTCTGTTATCAGGATTTCCCCGACAGCCTGCTGCCAACCGCGCTCAAACACGCCAATCCACTGTCGCTGCGCCGTTTGCTCGATGGCCAAAGGGAAACCGCGAAAAATGCCGAATAACCCGCACGACATCGCCGTGGTCGGCGCCGGCATCATCGGCGTCGCCAGCGCCCTGCGCCTGGCTCGTCAGGGCTTGCGGGTGGTGGTGATCGACCCGCAGGATCCCGGCCACGGCGCCTCGTTCGGCAACGCCGGGCACCTGGCGACCGAGCAAGTGTTTCCGATTGCCGACAGTTCGATCCTCAAACGCCTGCCGGCCATGCTAATGGATCCGATGGGCCCGCTGCGCCTCGACTGGAAATACCTGCCCCGCGCGCTGCCCTGGTTTGCGCGGCTGCTGCTGAACCTGCGCTCGGCGCCGTTCCAGCGCACCGTTGCCGGGTTGCGCGCGCTCAATGAAAGCTCGCTCGACGCCTGGCAGCGCTTGCTCAATGACATTCAGCGTCCCGAGCTGTTGAAGATGGAAGGTTCGCTGCTGGTGTTCGAACGCCCCGACTCACGTCCGACCCTCGAAGCCTTGCAGCGCCGCATGCAACAGCAACAGGTGCCGGTCGATTGGTGGCAGGCCGGTGCGGTACGCGAGATCGCGCCGCAACTCAGCGAACAGATTCAGGGCGGGCTGTTTTTTCCGAACACCGGGCATTTCATCGATCCTTACCGCGTCGTTCATGAGTTGGTCGAGGCGGCGAAAGCCCTCGGCGTGCAGTTTGTGAAACAGGCGGTTCAGGGCGGGCAACTGCACGAGCATGGCGTCAACTTGATGACCGGAAGCGGCGCGCTGTCCGCTCGCCAGGTACTGATCGCCTGCGGCGCCCACTCGGCCAGACTCACCGCCGCACTGACCGGCAAAAAAGTCCCGTTGGACACCGAGCGCGGCTATCACCTGATGCTGCCTCACGAACACAACCGGCTGCCCTTCCCCGTCACCTCGCTCGAACGCAAGTTCATCATGACCCCGATGTCCGACGGGCTGCGCCTGGCCGGCACCGTTGAATTTGCCGGCCTCGAAGCCCCGCCGACCATGGCCCGCGCCTGGCAGTTGCATCGGTTGAGCAAGGGCTTGTTTCGTGAGGAATTGAGTGTCGAGGCGGCCACGCCGTGGATGGGGTTCCGGCCGTCGCTGCCTGATTCGTTGCCGGTAATTGATCGGGTGTGTGACGGGAGGGTGTTGCTTGCGTTCGGGCATCAGCATCTGGGGCTGACGCAGGCGGCGGTGACGGCGGAGATGATTGGGGGGATGGTTTTGCCGTCGGCGCAGAAGACGGCTCCTATTCTTGCGTCGAGCGAGCCCTATCGGCTGGATCGCTTTTGAGTGGCCGTCTATCGGGCGCCCTGCTGATATTCCCGGGGCGTACAACCGAACTCTCGGCGAAACACCGTGTGCAGGTACTGCGCGGATTTGAAACCGCACGTGCGGGCAACGTCCGCAATTGCCGTGTCGGACTTTTCCAGCCCGCGAGTGGCCGCCGCCAGTTTGAAACGCAGAATCTCGTCATGCACGCTACAACCGCGCACCGTGCGAAAGTGCGACTCCAGCGAGGAACGCGACACACCGACATACGCCGCCACTTGCGCGGTCTTGATGCCCTGGCAGGCATATTGACGGATAAACAGCAGCGCCTGCATGACGTAAGGGTTGCCCAAAGGTTGATGCAGGCTCGACACCTGCACGTTGATCGCTTCAGGCGGGATCAGGAAATGTTCGCCCGTTGACGGCTTGCCGTGCAGCATCTGGTGCAGCAGTTGCGCGGCGGTGCGGCCCATGGTTTCGGTGCCCTGGATCACCGAACTCAGGGGAACCCGGGTCAGGCTGCGGGTCAGCGGGTCGTTGTCGATGCCGATCAACGCCACCTGCTCCGGAACGGCGATGCCGGCGGTCAAGCAGGCTTGCAACAACTGCCGGGCGCGAGCGTCACTGACCGCGATGATGCCAATGGGTTTGGGCAGGCTTTGCAGCCAGGCGATCAGCTGTTCGACGGCGCTGTCCCACAGCGGCGCACTGGTGCCCATGCCGCGATAGACCTCGGCGTGCAAGCCGTCCCGCTGCATCAATCGGAGAAAAGCCTTTTCGCGCTCCTGGGCCCATCGATTGGCCTGCGCCTCAGGCAGGCTGAAGCAAGCGAATCGCTGCAGCCCGGCCTCGATCAGGTGTTCATAAGCCAGCGTGATCAACGCGTTATTGTCGGTCGCGACGTACGGAATCCCTTTGGGATAGGCCCGCTCATCCTGATAAGAACCGCCCACCGCCACCACGGGCAACTTGATGTCGGCCAGCGCCTCGCCAATCAGCGGATCGTCGAAGTCGGCAATGATCCCGTCACCCTGCCAGCGCTCGATGCCTTTCAAGCGGCAGAGAAAGTCCTCTTCCAGGAACAGATCCCAGGACGCGCGCGTGCTGCTCAGGTAGTTGCCGATGCCGCTGATGATGCCGCGGTCATAGATCTTGCTCCCGTTGAACAACAGGGCGATGCGGTGAACAGGCGGTACGGTTTTCATTGTTTTTATGCTTGTGCCGGGCCTCTTGCCGTTGAGGCGGTCTGCACAGACTAGGCGCGCCGAAGGTGAATCTCAATACGCAAAATCGCACTCGGTGTTGGTGATTTTCGTAATCGGCAGGCACAGGGCCGTTGCTAGTATCGGGACACGCCCCCCCCACAACAACAACCAAGAACAACAACCAAGAACAACAGGACATTGCCAATGCCGTACTTCCCCGATGTCGACCGGATTCGCTACGAAGGTCCTGCCAGCGATTCTCCCCTGGCCTTCCGTCACTACGACGCCGACAAGATCATCCTCGGCAAGCCCATGCGCGAACACCTGCGCATGGCTGCCTGTTATTGGCACACCTTTGTCTGGCCGGGCTCCGATGTGTTCGGTGCCGGGACGTTCAAGCGCCCGTGGCAACATGCCGGTGACCCGATGGAAATCGCCATTGGCAAGGCTGAGGCCGCGTTCGAGTTTTTCTCCAAGCTGGGTATCGATTACTACTGCTTTCATGACACGGATGTCGCCCCCGAAGGCAATTCGCTGAAGGAGTACCGCAACCACTTCGCACAGATGGTCGATCACCTGGAACGCCATCAGGAAGAAAGCGGGATCAAGCTGCTGTGGGGCACCGCCAACTGCTTCAGCAATCCGCGCTTTGCCGCCGGTGCCGCCAGCAACCCGGATCCTGAAGTGTTCGCTTGCGCAGCTGCCCAGGTCTTCAGCGCCATGAACGCGACTCAACGCCTCAAGGGCTCCAACTATGTGTTGTGGGGCGGTCGCGAAGGCTATGAAACCCTGCTAAACACCGACTTGAAACGTGAGCGCGAACAACTGGGTCGCTTCATGCGCATGGTGGTCGAGCACAAGTACAAGATCGGCTTCAAAGGCGACCTGCTGATCGAACCCAAACCGCAGGAGCCGACCAAGCACCAGTACGATTACGACAGCGCCACGGTGTTCGGTTTTCTCCAGCAGTTCGGTCTGGAAAAGGAAATCAAGGTCAACATCGAGGCCAACCACGCGACCCTGGCCGGCCACAGCTTTCATCACGAGGTGGCGACGGCCGTCTCGCTGGGGATTTTCGGCAGCATCGACGCCAACCGGGGCGATCCGCAAAACGGCTGGGACACCGATCAATTCCCCAACAGCGTCGAGGAAATGACCCTGGTCACCTATGAAATCCTCAAGGCCGGCGGGTTCGGCAATGGCGGGTTCAACTTCGACTCCAAGGTGCGCCGCCAGAGCCTCGACGAAGTCGATCTGTTTCACGGTCACGTCGGCGCCATGGACGTGCTCGCCCAGTCGCTCGAGCGAGCCGCCGCCATGGTCCAGAACGATCAGCTTCAGCGGCTCAAGGACCAACGCTATGCCGGCTGGCAGCAGCCATTCGGCCAGTCGGTGCTGGCGGGTGAGTTCAATCTCCAGTCACTGGCCGAGCACGCCTTCGCCAACGAACTGAACCCGCAGGCCGTCAGCGGCCGGCAGGAAATGCTTGAAAACGTCGTCAATCGTTTCATCTATCGCTGATCGCCCACGAGGACTACGGGCGCTGTGACATTTGCGCGACAAATCTGTAGTCCGTTGTGTCTGCTGATTCTCTACAGTTCCACCAGCCCGATATTCATCGTCAGGCCGTGTCTTTCAAACAAAAATAAAAGGACGCACCACCATGAAGAACGTAAAACGCACGCTGTTTGCCGGCGCCCTGGCGTTGCTTTCGCTGCCGGTTATGGCCGACGCTGCCCACCCGAAAATCGGCTTCTCCATCGATGACCTGCGGCTGGAACGCTGGTCCCGTGACCGGGATTACTTCGTTGCGGCAGCGGAGAAAATGGACGCCAAGGTCTTCGTGCAGTCGGCCGATGCCAACGAGCAAAAGCAGATTTCGCAAATCGAAAACCTCATTTCCCGTGGCGTCGATGTCATCGTCATCGTGCCGTTCAACGCCACCGTGCTGACCAATGCGGTAGCCGAAGCGAAGAAGGCCGGGATCAAGGTCGTGTCCTATGACCGCCTGATACTCAACGCCGATATCGACGCCTACATCTCCTTCGATAACGAAAAGGTCGGCGAAATGCAGGCCAGCGGTGTGCTGCACGCGGCGCCCAAGGGCAATTACTTCCTGCTGGGCGGTGCGCCCACCGACAACAACGCGAAAGTCCTGCGTGAAGGTCAAATGAAAGTGCTGCAACCGGCCATCGACAAGGGCGACATCAAAATCGTCGGCCAGCAATGGGTCAAGGAATGGAACCCTACCGAGGCGCTGAGCATTGTTGAAAACGCCCTGACCCGCAACGACAACAAAATCGACGGTATCGTCGCCTCCAACGACGCCACGGCCGGCGGTGCCATTCAGGCCCTGGCCGCTCAGCAACTGGCCGGCAAGGTGCCGATCTCCGGGCAGGACGCGGACCTGGCAGCGGTCAAGCGAGTGATCTCCGGTACTCAAACCATGACGGTTTACAAACCGCTGAAACTGATTGCCTCCGAAGCCGCCAAGCTCTCGGTGCAACTGGCGCGAAACGAGAAACCCGCCTACAGCTCGCAATACGACAACGGCAGCAAAAAAGTCGACACCATCCTGCTCACCCCGACTCCGTTGACCAAGGACAACATCGACCTGCTGGAACAGGACGGCTTCTACACCAAGGCGCAGATCGCCGGACAGTGACACTTGAGTAATGCCCCGCAGGCGTTCTGCGCCTGCGGGTTCAGTCCTGTATCTGCCGCTTGTGAGTCTCTGCCATGTCCGACTTTCTGTTGCAAATGAACGGCATCGTCAAAACCTTCGGCGGTGTCAAAGCGCTCAACGGCATCGACCTCAAGGTCAGACCCGGTGAATGCGTCGGGCTGTGCGGCGAGAACGGTGCCGGCAAGTCCACGCTGATGAAAATCCTGTCGGCGGTCTATCCCCACGGCACCTGGGACGGTGAAATCCTGTGGGACGGTCAGCCGCTCAAGGCGCATTCGATCAGCGAAACGGAAGCCGCCGGCATCGTCATCATTCACCAGGAACTGACGCTGGTTCCCGACCTCTCGGTGGCCGAAAACATTTTCATGGGCCATGAGCTGACGCTGCCGGGTGGGCGGATGAACTACCCGGCGATGATCCACCGCGCCGAAGCCCTGATGCGTGAACTGAAAGTGCCGGACATGAACGTGTCGCTGCCGGTTTCGCAGTACGGTGGCGGTTATCAGCAACTGGTGGAAATCGCCAAGGCCCTGAACAAGCAGGCACGGCTGCTGATCCTCGACGAGCCTTCTTCGGCCCTGACCCGTTCGGAAATCGAGGTATTGCTGGACATCATCCGCGACCTCAAGGCCAAGGGCGTCGCCTGCGTCTACATCTCCCACAAGCTCGATGAAGTGGCCGCTGTGTGTGACACCATTTCGGTGATCCGCGACGGTAAACACATCGCCACGACCGCCATGGAAAACATGGATATTCCCCAGATCATCACCCAGATGGTCGGCCGGGAAATGAGCAACCTCTACCCCACTGAACCACACGACATCGGCGAGGTGATTTTCGAGGCGCGCCACATCACCTGCTACGACGTCGACAACCCCAAACGCAAACGGGTCGACGACATTTCGTTCAACCTCAGACGCGGGGAAATCCTCGGCATCGCCGGGTTGGTCGGCGCCGGTCGCACGGAGCTTGTGACCGCGCTGTTCGGCGCCTACCCCGGTCGCCACGAAGGCGAGGTCTGGCTGGACGGTCAACCCATAGACACCCGCACACCGCTCAAATCAATCCGCGCCGGCGTGTGCCTGGTGCCCGAAGACCGCAAGCGTCAGGGGATCATTCCCGATCTGGGGGTCGGCCAGAACATCACCCTGGCCGTGCTGGACAGTTTCTCGAAACTGACCCGCATCGACGCCGAAGCCGAACTGGGCAGCATTGATCGGGAAATTTCGCGCCTGCACCTCAAGACCGCGAGCCCGTTCCTGCCGATCACCAGCCTGTCCGGGGGCAATCAACAAAAAGCCGTGTTGGCAAAGATGCTGCTGACCCGGCCCAGGGTTCTGATCCTCGATGAGCCGACCCGAGGGGTGGATGTCGGCGCCAAATACGAGATCTACAAGTTGATGGGGATGCTGGCCGCCGAAGGCGTGTCGATCATCATGGTGTCTTCGGAGCTGGCCGAAGTGCTCGGTGTTTCCGACCGCGTACTGGTGATCGGTGAAGGCCGGTTGCAGGGCGATTTCATCAACCATGAACTCACTCAGGAACAGGTGCTCGCCGCGGCGCTCAGCCAGCCCGACAGCCATAACAATAAAGATCGGAAATCCGCGTAAATGAATCAGGTCAAACAACTCTTCACTCGCTACAAGATGCTCGCACTGGTGTTTGCCGTGGCGTTGATCTGGCTGTTCTTCAGCTGGCAGACCGAGGGCGGATTCCTGACACCCCGCAACCTCTCCAACCTGCTGCGCCAGATGTCGATTACCGGGATTCTCGCCTGCGGCATGGTACTGGTCATCATCAGCGGCGAGATCGATCTGTCGGTCGGCTCATTGCTGGGCCTGCTCGGCGGCGTGGCAGCCATTCTTGATGTTGTCTATCACATACCGCTGCTGGCGAACCTGAGCCTTGTGGTGGTGTGCGGGCTGCTGATCGGCCTCGCCAACGGCTACATGGCGGCGTACCTGCGCATTCCGTCGTTCATCGTCGGGCTGGGGGGCATGCTGGCTTTCCGGGGCATCTTGCTGGGGATCACCGGAGGCACGACCATTGCGCCGGTGTCGCCGGAACTCGTCTACATTGGCCAGGGTTATCTGCCACATACGATCGGCGCCGGTCTGGGTGTCCTGCTGTTCGCACTGACGCTGTTCCTGACCTGGAAACAACGGCGCAATCGCGCCCTTCACGGCCTCGCGGCACACTCATTAGTGCGTGACGTGGCACGCGTGTTGTTGATCGGCGCGGTGCTGGCCGGTTTCGTCCAGACCCTCAACAGCTACGACGGCATTCCCGTGCCGGTCCTGCTTTTGCTGATTCTGCTGGGCGGATTCAGCTACGTGACCAGCCAGACCGTGTTCGGCCGACGCGTCTATTCGGTGGGCAGCAACATGGAAGCGACGCGCCTGTCCGGTATCAATGTGCAGGCCGTGAAGCTGTGGATTTTCGGGATCATGGGCGTAATGTGCGCCCTCGCCGGCGTGGTCAACACTGCGCGCCTGGCCGCCGGCTCGCCCTCGGCCGGCAGCATGGGCGAACTCGACGCCATCGCCGCCTGCTTCATCGGTGGCACCTCGATGCGCGGCGGTTCCGGCACAGTCTACGGCGCACTTCTCGGCGCACTGGTCATCACCAGCCTGGACAACGGCATGTCCATGCTCGACGTCGACAGTTACTGGCAGATGATCGTCAAGGGCAGCATTCTGGTGTTGGCTGTCTGGGTGGATGTGAGTACGCGGACCGGTCGGCGGTGAGCGGGTTTTAACTACCCGAACGCCCCCCGCACAAAATCAATGAAGCTCCGCAGTTTGGGTGTCAGCCTCGGATCCGGTGCATACAACAGATTCATCGGCGAAACCGGCACCCTGTACTGCGGCAGCAGACTCACCAGTGTGCCGCTCCTCAGCGAATCCTTGACCAGTTCCAGCGGCAGCATCACCACCCCCAGCCCTGCCACTGCTCCGGACAGCAACGGGTCGCCCTGATTAATCGTCAATCGGCTTTTAATCGGCACGTCGATGCAGCCTTCCGGGCCTTCGAATCGCAGATGTGAGCGGCCGTCCGAATAGGCGAACGCCAGGCATTCATGTTCCTGAAGATCCCAGGGCGTGGTGATGGGTGGGCGGCGTGCGAGGTAGGACGGTGCCGCGCACAGCACCATGTGATAGGGCATCAGCGGCAATGCCTTAAGCCCGCTGTCGGCGAGTTCGCCGATGCGAAACACTGCGTCATAACCGCCGTCCACCAGGTCGACCAGTTCGTTCGACAGCGTCAGATCCACCGACACTTGCGGATAACGAACCATGTACTCCAGCAGTTTCGGCGACAGCGTGCTGACACCGAACGTGACGGGTGCATTGATCCGCAACCGGCCGCTGGGCACGCCTCGAGTCACGGCGGCCATTTCTTCGGCGGCGTCCATGTCGGCCAGAATCAGTTTCGCCCGCTGATAGAACGTACGGCCGAAATCCGTGAGGCTTTGCTTGCGGGTGGTGCGGTTGAGCAGCGAAACGCCCAAGTGTTGCTCGAGCATTTTCACCTGCTTGCCGACCATTTGCGGGGACTGGTTGAGTTCGTCCGCCACCGCGCTGAAGGAGCCCAGCTCCACCGCTTTGACGAAGGTGGCCATAAGTGTGAGGCGATCCATTGGAAACTCGTTGTTTCTAGTGTTGCGCCATCCTAGGCCTTTATCCGGAACAGGCCAAAGCCTAAATTGGCGTCCATGGCACCGGTTTACGCCGGTGCAATTCATCGATAACCGAGGAAGTACAGATGGCACGCATTGTCAGGATTCATGAATACGGTGACGCGAGCGTCCTGAAACTGGAAAACGTCGACGTCCCGGCACCGGCGGCGGACGAAGTGCAGATCGAGGTCAAGGCCTTTGGCCTGAATCGCGCCGAAGTGATGTTCCGCAATCACGCTTATCTGCAGGAAGCCGAGTTTCCCAGCCGTCTCGGCTACGAAGCCGCCGGCGTGGTGGTCGCGGTCGGCGCCAACGCCAGCGAATTCAAGATCGGTGATGCCGTCAGCCTGATTCCGCCGCTGGACATCGCGCGCTGGGGCACTTACGGCGAGCTGGCCAATGTGCCCGCCCACCTCACGGTCAAGCACCCGCAGAACCTGTCATTTGAACAAGCGGCGGCGTCCTGGATGCAATACGTCACCGCGTGGGGTGCGCTGGTCGAACAGGCCAAACTGCAAAAGGACGACTTCGTGATCGTCACCGCCGCCTCCAGCAGCGTCGGCCTGGCAGCCTTTCAGATTGCCAAAATGGTCGGTGCCACTTCGATTGCCATCACTCGAACCCGCGCCAAGAAACAGGCCTTGCTCGACGCCGGCGCGGCGCACGTGATCGTCAGCGACGAGGAAGACATGGTTGCAGCAGTCATGGCCTTGACCGACGGCAAAGGCGCGCGAGTGGTGTTCGATCCGGTGGGCGGCCCGTCGTTCGAACCGCTGACCCAAAGCATGGCGCGCGGCGGCATCCTGCTGGAGTATGGCGCCCTGAGCCCGGAGCCGACGCCGTTCCCGCTGTTTACCGTGCTGGGCAAATGCCTGACCCTCAAGGGTTACCTCTACGCGGAGATCGTCTCCGATCCGGCCACCCTGGCACGCGCCAAGACTTTCATCGGCGATGGGCTGGCGTCCGGCGCGCTGCAACCGATCATTGCCAGGACATTCACCCTGGATGAAATTCAGGAGGCGCATCGCTTTCTTGAAGCCAATCAGCAGGTCGGGAAGATTGTCGTCACGGTTTGAGGTGACAAGTCCCCTGCTCTTCTGTTTGCGCTAGAAACGACGAAAGCCTGCTTTTTTCAAAGCAGGCTTTCGTCTATCCGGCATGCGGTTATTTCTGATGCGCGGTCAGCGCTGCATAACCATTCATCAAGTTGCGGTAGTTCGGGATGCGCTGGGACAGCAGGTTGCCCAGGCCTTCGATGTCGTTGCGCCAGTCGCGGTGCAGTTCGCAGGCCACCGAGAACCAGTTCATCATTTGTGCGCCGGCCTGGGTCATGCGGTTCCATGCGGCCTGTTGCACGGTGGTGTTGAAGGTGCCGGAGGCGTCGGTCACCACGAACACGTCAAATCCTTCCGCCAATGCCGACAGGGTCGGGAACGCTACGCAGACGTCAGTCACGACACCGGCAATGATGATCTGCTTGCGGCCGGTGGCCTTGATTGCCTTGACGAAGTCTTCGTTGTCCCAGGCGTTGATCTGGCCTGGGCGGGCGATGTACGGCGCGTCCGGGAACATTTCCTTGAGTTCCGGCACCAGCGGGCCGTTCGGGCCTTGTTCGAAACTGGTGGTGAGGATGGTCGGCAATTCGAAGAACCTGGCCAGATCGGCCAGCGCCAGCACGTTGTTCTTGAACTCGTTTGGCGAGAAGTCCTGAACCAGAGAAATCAGACCGGTCTGGTGGTCGACCAGCAGAACCACGGCGTCGTCTTTGTTCAGGCGGTTGTAGGTTGGAGTGCTCATGTTTGAATCCCTTTTTAGTTGTGGAAGTGCGTTTGCGTTCAAGATGGGCACAGATTACTGACTCGCCTGAAAGCGATAAATCGTCTGAAATGCGTTTCACCGTCAACCCAAAGCGGACAATCCACAATGTTTGCTTCCAGACTGAGTGCCGGAGAACCCGGTTTGCCGATCAGCGTTTCCGCCAGTCAGCGGTATTCTTTGAAAGGAACTGCCACGTGTGGCCAAGAACTGGAGCCTGATGGTTGGCTTGCCGATAGTGGGAAAACGCCGTAAGCCGACGCTTCACGATTTATTTACCGGCTCAACCTTGGAATCGGTCCACACTCCCTCATATGAAGGAACATCTGCGACCCATTCGAGAGGAAGGACAAGCCATGACCACTCAAACCGAAACCGCCATTCTCGCCGGCGGCTGCTTCTGGGGCATGCAGGACCTGTTGCGGCGCTACCCCGGCGTGCTGAAGACGCGGGTCGGCTACACCGGCGGCGATGTGCCGAACGCCACTTACCGCAACCATGGCAATCATGCCGAAGCCATCGAGATCCTCTTCGATCCGGCTGTGATCAGCTATCGGCAGATCCTCGAATTCTTCTTCCAGATCCACGATCCGAGCACGCCCAACCGTCAGGGCAACGACCTCGGTCCAAGCTATCGTTCGGCGATCTATTACCTGAACGAGCAACAACGCGATATCGCCGAAGACACCGCAGCCGATGTCGATGCGTCAGGCCTTTGGCCAGGTCGTGTGGTCACCGAAATCGAACCGGCGGGACCGTTCTGGGAGGCGGAACCGGAGCATCAGGATTACCTCGAGCGCATACCGAATGGCTACACCTGCCACTTCATTCGCCCGAACTGGAAACTGCCCAAACGCGGTTGAGGTCCAGCGCGGTTCGGTGCTGTAACCCATTCATCTATTGCTGCAGCGACACCTGACTGCTTGTATCCTTGCACGCGATGAGGACAAGCGACTGCCGTCATTGCCTTGATCCAATAGCCTCTGGAACGGACTTTCCATAAGGTAGTGACGTGAAGCGAGATACCCACCTGGTTGTGCTTTTGCTGTTGGTTATCGGCTGCTCCCTGGCCTCACTGACTGTCTGGAAGGTGCTGGCCTCTCGAGAGCGAGCGCTGGAGGAAGTGGACATTCACGGGTTGAACCTGACCCAGGCGCTTGTCACCTATTCCGAAGGCATCGTCCGCCAGAGTTCGGCGCTTTTGCTCGGGCTCGTCGAACGCCTGGAAACCGAAGGCAGTGGCCCCGTTCAGATCCAGCGGATCAGTTCGCTGATCGACCGGCAGGAGTCGCTGATGCCACAGCTCAGCGGCATCACCATCTACGACAGTCAGGGACGCTGGCTGATGTCCTCCAACCGGCCGATTCCGGCCGGGGCCAATAGCAGTGATCGCACCTATTTCATTCATCACCGCGATGATCCCTCCCCCGAAACCTTTATCGGTCCGCCCATTCAAAGCCGCACCAATCAGGAATGGGTAATTACTGTCAGTCGACGTTTCAATGATGCTCGCGGTGAGTTTGCCGGAGTGGTCGCGGTGACCTTGGGCATCGAGAACTTTCTGCGGCTGTTTGGAAAGATCGATGTCGGCCAGGAAGGTGCCATCGGGTTGTCCTATACCGACGGTACGTTGCTGGTTCGCTATCCCTTCCGCGAGCAGGACATGGGGCGCAATTTTTCAAAGTCACCGATCTACGCCAAGTACCTGGTGGATCACTCTGTCGGCACCGCCTCGTTCACCTCCAGCCTGGACGGTGTGGAAAGGCTCTACGCCTTTCGCAAAAGTGACCGGCTGCCGCTGATCACGACTGTCGCACTCGGGAAACGCGAAGCCCTCGCCGCGTGGCGAACGGAGGCGCTGCTATCGGCCGTGGTGGTGACGGGCCTGCTGGCGCTCACGGGTCTCATCGGCTGGTTTTTGATACTGGATATTCGACGCAGAACCCAGGTAGAAGCGGAGTTGATGGGCACTCAGCAGCAGTTGCTTTCGTCAAACAGGCAACTTGAGCTGTTGGCGATGAAGGACGCCCTGACCGGTCTGGCCAATCGACGCTGCTTCGATGTGACACTGGACGTAGAGGCGCGACGAGCGCAGCGCGACGGCACATCCTTGGCATTGCTGATGATTGATATCGACTACTTCAAACTGTTCAACGATTCCCACGGGCATGTTGCCGGCGACGATTGTCTGCAACGCGTTGCTAACGTGGTGGAGGCGTGCGTGCGCCGTCCCTCGGATCTTGTGGCGCGGTATGGCGGTGAAGAGATGGGCGTCATCATGCCCAATACCGACGGCGAAGGTGCGCAGATCGTGGCGCAACTGATCCTCGACCGATTGAAGCAAGCGAACATTTCCCACGAATCCAGCCCGTTGGGACGAGTGAGTGTCAGCATCGGGATTGCCACTGCCACCGGCTCCCGGCTAACCCCCGTGCAAGGTTTGATCGAAGCCGCCGATGAAGCGCTTTACAGTGCCAAGGCCCTGGGGCGAAACAGGTGGGTGAAACTGCCCGGCTTGATCTAGCCTCAAGTGAAACCACGCGGGAGAAAACCACCATGCCCCCTCCCCGAGCCACTCGCGCTGACAAGCCGTAGATGGAATGCCTGTGTATGGGGCACGCAAAATCAAAGGGTCGTACACCAAGGGGCCGATGGTTGCGGGCAAAAGCCCGGTGATCGATCTTCCCCAACGTCATGCCGGGGCCAGCCCCACCGTTCAAGCGCCAGAAAAAACCTAAGCCTCGCCCGCCGAAGCCACTGCCCTCACCTGCCCATGCTGGCGCGTGGTCACCAGCCCGATAAAGGAAATCGCCAGCGCCAGGCCAATGGTCGACGTCACTTCCAGACGATGCTCGGGGGTCTCCATCATCACCGCGAGCGCGGCGCAGATGAACGCGATCACCAGCCGCTGCCGCAGTTGCTGGCCTGGGCGTCGCCTACCTGCCTGACTGCCTCACCCATGAGCACCTGGCAACGGGAGCACTGTTGCAGATCATGACAAACCATCCCCCACCGCCAGCAGGTGCCTACCTCCTCCGCCCGCCGGGGCCGCATCCCGCCCGGAAAATACGCGTGCTCACCGAGCTGTTGATCGAGTTCTTCGGCGAATCTCCGCACCTGGCGGTGCAGCCGCTGTCACATCTGGAGGATGCGCTGGCACCTACCTGAACCAGGACAGGAGATGTGATTTGCTTCAACGCCCGCAACAGTCAATGCGCCGTACTGCATTCATCGCAGACACAACGGCGCTGATCCTGTTTTTCACAACCACCGGCATCATCAATGAACGATTCATTGCCGGCATGACGTGGGATCAGGTTCTTCATGCGCGCCTTGTGGGCGCCGTATTGATGGTGCCCGTCGCAAGACCTTACGGTCTGTGGCGGGACTGGGTCATGAAGCGAGCCAGCCCGCGTCGAGTTTCCAGACTGCTGTGGGACAGCTTCGCCCTCGTCAGTTTCCAGGTCCCCCTCTATGCAGCGATCATTGCCTCCAGTGGTGCATCGGGCGGTGAGCTGGTGCGCGGCACGCTCGGTGCGGCCTTGATGATGCTGGCGCTGGGGCGACCCTACGGGGCATTTCTCAACAGGATACGCAAGGTGTTCGGCTTGCCTCCGGGTGGCGACAAGCCGATGTCGCTGAACAGTTGAACGACCGCCGGCTTCACCCCTTGCTCAGATCCACCAACGGTGCCTGCCGCACCTCAGTCTCCCGCCCGCCCTGAATCTCGCTCACCTGCTTCAAGGCCTTATCCACCGCCGCCTTATCCGCCAACAAGCTGTAGCTGATGCGGAACTCTTTGTGTTCCTTCGGCCCGATTGTGGGCACCAGGTTCAGTGGCCGCTGATAACGACGGTTGTAGGAAAAACTCGTCCCCGGCTCCAGACCGGTGACATAACCCTGACCTTGGGTATCGGTGTTCTTCCACAGGGAAAACACCGGCAATGTCTGCGTATTGAAGCCAACCGAAACGCCCAGACTGCCAGCCTTGTTATGCAACACGGTCAACGTATCGCCCTTGGCATCGGCATACGGCACCACGTTGTAAACCGTTTCGTCGTAGTCCTTGGTCGGTGCGCGGTAGGTTTGCCATTCAGCCAAATCGCCCTTGGCCTTGTCGTTGAACGGCGACACCTGTTTCACCGGCGCGGCGAAACGAGCGCCCTGCTCCAGGAACGGGGTGCTGAAGTTGCTGTGGTACAGCGCCTGGTACTCCTTCGGATAGTCGCCGTTGTTGGTCAGCGTGTCGTTGAGGGCGAACATTGCGCTGCCGGGTTCGGTGACCAGTTCGGTAGCGACGGAGAAGTCGACTTTCTTGAACGCCTGCTCTTTCAGTTCACCGCGCAGGGTGATGGCGTACGGTGGCGTTTCATCGATGTGCAGAGTGACTTTGTTCGCAGGAATGTTGGCGGCCCGGCCGTGCAGGGTCAGCAGTTCGCCGTTGTCGACGCCGGGGTGACCGACCCATTCGTACCCGCAGCGGGTCACCAACTCATTGAAACCCTCCAGCCAGCCCAGACCGCCGCGGCCATTGAGTTCGATGAAGGACGGATTGACCACTTCCTTGACCGGCGAATCCCAGCCCATGCGCACATTGCCGACCGAAGCCTGCAAGACGTTCATGCCCCGCGTCGGCACCACCGAGAGTTTCATCGTGCCGTTATCGATGTCGACAATGCTGACGCCCTCCTGCCGACCACCATGCAAGGTGCGCAGGCTGACGCTGAAAGGTTTGCCGGTTTTCACGCCGAGTTGCTGGCTGGTGATCTGCCAGTTCTGAGCGGCTTTGTCGGTGTCGAGCAGAACGTAATCCCAGGCCATGGCGTGGGAAGCAGCGGACAGTGCGCTGAGGGCAACAACGAGTTTGAGCGGGGTCATGGGAGCAGCCTTTCTTGGAGTTGTGCCGTTTTTATAAACCTGCTGAAACGTTTCATCAAGCTTAAAAAGTGACGCGCGTCGGTAGGTGCCAAGAACGAATGGTGCGGACAGGAAAATTGAAATCGATGTGATCGGATTATTCAGGAGCTGCATGGAGCGTCTGATTTCGACATGGCGAGGGCGGCGTGTTTAAGCGTTTTCCGAAGGGTGCTTAGAAACGCCCGGCATTACTTCCCCACGGCTACAGCGTCTTGCGTCATTGCCTACGACTACGCCAGAATCCGCCGGCTTGTGCGTCTGGGGTGCGGGTTTTATCGTTTCCGGGTCACTGAAAAACAGTGATCGGGTTTGGTAGCCCGGATTACCTGTCGCATCGCAACACCAGATTGCAGGGACTCTTTCGTCCTCTGTTTTATGGTGGCCATGCGTAGGGCGTCTTCGGACGCGCCGGGTATCCAGGTGACCGGTCTACCAACCTCCGTATGGCCACCACCCTCGTTTGGTAGCGAGGCTGATGGCTCCACTTTCTCACCCTGGAGCTTCATCTATGTTCAAACCCACACCGAACCCACCGGAAACCGATCCGGTATCGCCCTACAAATTTCCCGATTCCCGAACCCTCAACGAAGCGGCCGAACGCGCGCTCGACCATTACCTCACCCCACAACAACGCATCATGGGCAGCCACACCAGGCATGATCCCATGTACCTGGCCAACCCGGCCTACAACACTGAATCTCTCTTGGCCAACGCCAGTGAATCACTGGGCTCGGCCAGCGAAATGCTCAACAACTTCGCTGCCACACTGGAGCCAGCCCATCGCAAGACTGCGATCGGGATTGCGCAGTTGGTGATGTTGAGTGAATTGGCGGTGAATCAGGCGTTGGATCATGTTGAGGTGAAGACCTAAACGCTTGCCCTCTGCGCCCAGATAGCACGCGGCTAAAGAAGGCATGAGCGTTGGCCGTAGCTGCCACGATGAATGGCAGCTATTGGCCAAAAAGCAAATATTTGCGCAAAAAACAATCGCCCTTGGCTGCACCGATGATGTTAAAAAGACACTTTTTTCGGATAGGGCCAAATTATGGTGGGCGAGGTAGGGTTTTGTGATTGGCGTCCTTGGTCTGAACGGACAGAACTCGAAGGAAAGAATCTCCCGGGTGTGTACTTCATCGCACGCAGTAAAAAGAAACCTGACAACTACAGGGTAAACAACGATTTCATCATCTACATTGGCGAGACAACAGGCCAGACATTGGCAGACCGGTTGCGTCAATTCAACACGTCAGCATTCAGCGAACGCCCCGGACACTCTGGAGGTAATACTTTTAGGTTGACACTTCTGGAAACCACGCCACTTGAGCATCTTTGGGTCTCAGCCTGTCCTGTCGACATGGGACAGCCTTACACCACTGCCTACATCAAACACTTAGAGCGAAAGCTGCTCTGGGAGTACGTGTGCACGTGGGGAAAATATCCAGATTGCAATCGGTCCTGACTAAGGAGCTAGCAACACTCGTAAAAATCGAGGATTGATGGATTTGAAAAAATGGGGACGCATCTATTTTCGCCCAAGCTGCTATTGAACAAAACGCTCATTCCAGCGAGGTCACCAAGCGCCCCGATGGCGTCGTCGCGCACCTGGGCAAACTGCGGAAAGCGCTGGCGTATCTGGCCGGCGTCGAGGACTTCGTGTTCGATGCCGTAGGTCTGTGCCAGGGCGATGGTGCGCAGGGTGAAGTCGGTTTCGTCCGCGGGATCGAAGTCGGGGCTGGAGGTCAGCACCAGCAGGCCGGTCTGTTCGAACAGGGCCTCGCCCGACAGCGCTTCCAGTTCGCGCCAGATGCGGTGGGAGTTACGCACGATGGGCACGTGTTGCGCGCCCTCGCCCACGGACAGTCGGGTGATGCGGGTGTCGCCATGGCTGGAGCCGAATGTGTGCGGCGGATGGTGGCGGTCGATGCCGACCACGTTGACCCCGGCTTTCGCCAGTTGATACACCGTGGCCGCGCCCATGGCGCCGAGGCCGATGACCAGTGCTTCGCATCGTTCCATGATTGATTTCCGCTCAGGCAAAAGAGCCACAGTGAAGCGGATCAGACGATGGAAAACAATCCGCTGAAAGCCGCGCTCAGGCAAAAACGCGAAAAACCAAAAGCCGTGCGATCACCGGCCAGACTCGTTTGTCCCGCCTTGCATCGCGACATACCCTCTGACGCCAATAAAAACCATAAGAGAGAGTCCCGCCTTGATCCGTTTCTGCAAAACCTCGCTGTGCCTCGCCGTTCTGTCTTCGTTCGTTGCCACTGCCAGCCATGCCGCCGAGGCGCCCTGGGTCGATAGCGCCGTGAGCGCGGTCAATCAGGAAGTCGTCGATTTGCGCCAAACGATTCATCAGCATCCAGAGCTGGGCAATCTTGAGTTCAAGACTGCCGCGCTGGTGGCTGAGCGGCTGAAAGCGTCGAACATTGAAGTGCGCACCGGGGTCGGCAAGACGGGTGTTGTGGGTGTGCTGAAAGGCGGATTGCCGGGGCCGGTCGTGGCGTTGCGCGCCGACATGGACGCCTTGCCGGTCAAGGAGATGACGAACCTGCCGTTCGCCAGCCAGGCCACCAGCACGCGGCTGGGCAAGAGTGTGCCGGTGATGCACGCCTGCGGGCACGACACCCACACCGCCATGTTGCTGGGCGCCGCGAAAGTGCTGGCCGAGCATCGCGATCAGGTGCGCGGGACGGTGGTGTTTCTGTTTCAGCCGGCCGAGGAAGGCGCGGCCGATGTCGATGAGTTCCAGACCGACACTCTGATCGGTGCGCAAGCGATGATCCGCGATGGCGCGCTCGATTCGCCCAAGGTCGAAGCGGTGTTCGGGGTGCATGTGATGGCGGGTTATCCGACCGGGCATCTGTTCTACAAATCCGGGACCGTGCTCAACAGCAGTGACTCGTTCCGCATCACGGTCAAGGGCCAGCAGACTCACGGCTCGGCGCCCTGGAGCGGTGTCGATCCGATTGTCGCCAGTCAAGGCATCATCAGTGGATTGCAGACGGTCAGTCGGCGTGTCGATCTCACACAGGGCATGGGCGTGATCAGTGTCGGCACGATCAACGGCGGTTCGGCGGCCAACATCATTCCCGAGACCGTGGAAATGACCGAGACCATTCGCACCAACAACGCCGACATCCGCGACACAATCCTGAAAAAGATGCCGCCGCTGGTGAACAGCATCGCCAGCGCCTACGAAACCCAGGCCAATCTGCTGCTGGTGAACAATGCGCCCGTGACCACCAACGATCCGGCCCTGACCGAAGCCATGATCCCGGCCCTCGAACTGGCAGCACCGGGCAAGGTCGAGCGCCTGCCCGCCTCGCTGTCGCCGAGCGAGGACTTCTCCTACTACGCGCGCAAGGTGCCGGGGTTGTTCGTGTTCCTCGGCGCCACGCCGGAAGGCCAGGACATGAGCAAGGCGCCGAACAACCACAGCCCCTACTTCACCGCCGATGACGCAACACTGGCCACCGGGGTGAAGGCGCATGTGCAGTTTGTGCTGAATTATGCGGGGCGGGGTCAGCGGGGCTGATTGGCTTATGTGAAAAGGGGGGCGGATTTATTTTCGTAAATACATCCGCCCCCTTTGCTAGTGGTTGCTCACCACGTTGTTCTGTATCGAAAGGACACTTGGTAGTCGAATACCGCTGGTTCGATTTTGTGGGTAAACAATGGCTGTAATTTTGCTATCCAGTCATTCCGTACATCAAATCCGCCGTCATAAATCTCATTTTCCTCCAGCAGACCCAACGACTCGATGATTGAACCGTCATCACCGAGATCGACCGAGTACTCCTTTCCCTCAGCGAGCTCTGTTTTTTTGTCATACCAATTCAATCTGACTTTCAGTCCCATTCCAGCCTCATAGATACTTTTTAATGCTGCGGTTTTTCTTGGGAGGGGCAATCTGCTCACCTGTTAAATGATCAAAAGCCCCTAGATGGCTGCCATCACTTGCACGATAGGCTTCGAGTTCTCCGTGCTGTGAGTCCCATTCATAGATGTTTCTGCCTTTAGCATCCGTCCAGCGTTCTCGAAGACCGCCACCGCCCTGCTTTGGTGTTTTCTTCTTCGCTTCCTTCAAACCCGGGAATCCGACAATTTCTTCCGTTTCAGGTGCCGAATGGTAATCGTGGTCGGGGCTGGGAAGCTTCCTGCTGGAAACATTCAAGACAATGTACAGCGGCCGAACCCCGGAACTCGCCGGAAACACCAATATGAAATCCCGATACTCCGGCGGATAAACCGGATTCACCAGAATCCCCTCCGCCGCTTTCGTCGGCGGATACACCCAGATATGCGGCGCTTGCGGACCAGCCTCCAGTGCCGGAATACCAAGAATGTCGGAACCATTCACAGCCGGCGTCCAGATCAGCTCAACACCTTCGCCAAGGTCTGCAATAAACCGGTTACCGCGTGCAGCGAACCGCACGACATCAACCATCTCCCAATCGCGATTCTTGCCGGTATAGAAGCCGTAACCCTTGAGACTGCCATCGGCCTGCTGTTCAACGCGCAGGCGCACGCGGGTTCGGGCCTGTTTGAGGGCGAGCAACTGGTCTTCGGTATAGAGCGCGCTGTCGCCCAGGTTTGACGGCATGAACATCGCCACCAGACCGAGCAACGGGCTGATGGCAGCAGAGGCCATCGCGGGCAATGCCTTGAACGCCTCACCGGTAAGGGCAAAAGCGCCCAGCCCCGCTGAAATTGCCGTGCCGCTGATTTTCTTGAGTGCAACGCCACCGCTGTCATCGGCCTCACGCCCACCGAGCAAAATCAGCTCGCCGTAATCCTTCAGGCTGTCAGTCGGCACCATTCCCGAAGGATTCGAGTAATCGATAATCGCGTCCGGCAGCTTGCACGACTTGGCAAACACGCAGCCGGCGCGCGCTGGCTCTGGCTTGTTCGCCGCCATCTCACGGCTACGTTCGAAGGCGTCTTGCCGCGCCAGCATGGCGTCGTACTTGTTTTGTCGGTCGTTCTGATCAGCCAGTTTGGTGGCCGTCATGTAGCGGTAAGTGACGTGATGCCCGTCGCCCGCCGGTGGGTTGGGAACCCGGGGAATGTCCTTTTGACCAGCCACTGATTGTCCTTTCGTTCATGCATCGCCAGCCCCTCGCAAGGGGCTGCACGACGTTAACGAAGCAGGAAAATCGTGGCTGTAGGACGTATCTCTAAAGACGTGGGGATTGTTCGACGTGAACGGATTGCATCTCGGCAACGACCGCCTCGATCACACACAGCGCGGTCGGCGACAAGCTTCTGCCCTGCAAACTCACCACGCCGATTTCGGAGTGAAATCCCGGCCTGTCGACAACATGAAGCTCGATCAAACGCCCCACTCGAATGTCTTCGGCCACCGCGCCATGGATGACGCCGAGGATGGTGTCAGTCGAGCCGGCAACAGTCTTCAGCAACGCCACGTCATCACACTCCAGCACGATGGGCAGCGTCTGGCGGGTGGAGATGGCGAGGGTTCGGGCGGTCTCGAGTTTCACCACTTCCGGCAGGCGCGTCGTGGCGATGCCATAGCCTTCCAGGTCTCCCATCGCCACTTTACGCCCGGCCAGTGGGTGCTCCGGTCGTACGAAGAAACCTGCCGAGACCTGGCCCAGCGAACGGATCAGCAGGTCGGAGTCCGCCGTGAAGTTGCGAATGTCGGCAACGAAGAATTCGATCGCTTCAGCACGCAACCGCGCTTCGAGAATCTGCCAGTTGTTCACTTCCACCCGCAGCGTAACCGCCGGGTGATCCTGACGCAGTCGCGGCACCACTTGATGCATCAACATCGCAGCCGGGAACGGGCCGACGCCGAAGGCGAGGCTGCCCAGTTGGCGATCGCTGTAGAGCGCCATGTCCCGCTCCAGCGAGCGGGCATCGAACAGCAGCCGCCGCGCCCGCTCGATCAGAAACTCCCCTGCCGGCGTCGGGCGAACGTCGCCGCTATCGCGATCGAACAGCCGTTGCCCGGTTTCGCTCTCAAGCGCCTGAATGCTGCGGCTCAGGGCTGGCTGGCTGAGATGAACGCGTTCGGCCGCGCGGCCGAAATGGCGTTCATCGGCCAGTGCGAGAAGGTGTGAGAGTCGTTTGAGGTCCATTCGCGCGATGCTAGCGACGCATTATCCGGATGTAAACAATGCATTGGATACATCGCCGCCCTGCCCCTAGGCTGGAGCGCATTCGACCCTCGGAGAACAACAAGAATGAAACCGACCTTCTACACGATCATCGCCTTGGCGCTGCTGTCCCTCGCCGGCTGCGATAACAAACCCGGCGTCGCAGCCGGCGACGCCACGACCGCCACGGCAGCGGTGATCCAGGCGTCGATCAAGGGCCTGGACCTCAGCGACAACCGGGACATGGAAGATGCCCAGCGCGGCTTTATCGCCCGCCCGACCGGCAAGATCCTCGGCGCTGACGGCAATGCCCTGATCGATTTCGATGCGTACCGTTTCGTCGAAGGCCCGGCACCAGCTACCGTCAATCCGAGCCTGTGGCGGCACGCGATGCTCAATGCGCAGATCGGTCTGTTCAAGGTCCGCGATGGCATTTACCAGTTGCGCGGTTTCGACATCGCCAACATGACGCTGATCGACGGGCAAACCGGCTGGATCGTGGTCGACCCGCTTACCTCCCGGGAATCCGCCGCCGCAGCGCTGGCCTTCGCCCGCGAGCATCTGGGCAACAAGCCCGTCAGCGCGATCATTTTCACCCACGACCATGCCGACCATTTCGGCGGAGTGCTGGGCATTACCTCAAGCAGTGAAGTGGCCCAGCGCAACATTCCCATCGTCGCGCCCGCCGGGTTCATGGAGGAAGCCACCAGCGAAAACATCCTGGCGGGCCCGGCGATGGCGCGGCGTTCGATGTATCAGTTCGGCAAGAACCTGACCCCGGGCGTGACCGGCATCGTCGACACGGGGCTGGGCAAGAACGTCGCCTACGGCAGCATGGGCATCCTGCCGCCGACGCAGATCATCGACCAGCCGGTCCAGCCGCTGCTGCTCGACGGCGTCAGCTTCGTGTTCCACAACATGCCCGGCGCGGAAGCCCCGGCCGAGCTGACGTTTTCGATCCCCGCGCTCAAGGCGTATGGCGGTGCGGAGCTGCTGGCGCAGACCATGCACAACCTGCTGCCGATCCGTGGCGCCAAGGTGCGCGATGCGTTGCGCTGGTCCGAATACACGCAAATCGCCCTCGACGAACTGGGCGATACCGAGGTCTATTTCGGTCAGCACAACTGGCCGATCTGGGGCAACGAACGGATCCGCGAATTCATCACCAAGCACCGCGACGTCTACAAGTACCTGCACGACCAGACCGTGCGCCTGATGAACGCCGGCTACACGCCCAACGAGATCGCCGACAAGATCCAGCTGCCGGATTCGCTGGCCTCGTACTTCGGCACCCGTGGCTATTACGGCGACCTGCGCCACAACGTCAAGGCGATCTACCAGCTGTACCTGGGCGCCTACGATGGCAACCCCGCGCACTTGAATCCGCTGGTGCCCAAGGAATCGGCAAAGCGCTACGTCGAATTGATGGGAGGCAACGCCAAAGTGGTCGAAGCAGCACGCGTGGCCTATGACAAGGGCGAATACCGCTGGGTCGCCGAGCTGCTGGATCAGGCCGTGCTGGCCAAACCCGACGACACCGCCGCCAAGGAACTGCTGGCCCGCGCGTACGAACAGATGGGCTATCAGGCGGAATCGGCGACCTGGCGCAACAGCTACCTGACCGCTGCCATGGAGCTGCGCAACGGCCCGCCAGCCAAGGGCGTCAAACGCTCCGACCTGATCGAACTGATGAAACAGACGCCCACCGAACGCTTCCTCGAAGCCATGGCCGCGAGCCTCGACGGCCCGGCGGCAGATGGCAAGCACTGGACGTTCAATCTGGTGCTGACCGATACGAATGAATCGTTCGTGCTGTGGATCGAGAACGCCGTGCTGCACTACCGAAAAGGCCCGACCGCGGCGGACGCCAACGCAACGCTGACCGTCACCAAGGACCTGTTCGTCCAGTTGCTGGGCGGCACCGCCGGGCTAAAGGAAACGCTCACCTCCGATGATCTGAAGGTGGATGGCAGCAAGGTCGATCTCGTGAGATTTCTGGGGTTGCTGGAAAAGGCACCGGGGAATTTTGCGATTGTCGCCCGGACAGGAAACTGACCCATCAAGGCCATCGATAGAAGAAGTACCAGGTCGATGGCCTCTGGACGGTTAGCCAAGCAAAATCCAATGAAAACCGGAGGCGCGGGCAAAGCTTTCCATTGAGTTGTTCAGCATCCTGCGCAGCCCGATCGCCGCGAAGCCATCCCGCGTATGGACGTAGAACTTTCACCCGAGCGAAACCCTGAATCCATCGTTTTCATCATTGATGATGACGCCCCCCTGCGCGAGGCCCTTGGCAGCCTGTTGCGCTCCATCGGCCTGCAGGTCGAGTTGTTCGGATCGGTCGCCGACTTCATGAAATACGAGCGACCTGACCTGCCCAGTTGCCTGGTGCTCGATGTTCGATTGCAAGGCACCAGCGGGCTGGTCTTTCAGCAGGCGCTCGCCGACGCCAAAATCCACCTGCCGATCATATTCATGACCGGGTACGGCGACATCGCCATGACGGTGCGCGCCATGAAAGCCGGTGCCGTCGACTTCCTGGAAAAACCGTTTCGCGAGCAGGCAATGATCGATGCCGTGGTCGCCGCGCATACGCGGGACAGGTCACACCGCGAGTGCGAACGCCGCCATCATGAATTGCGCACACGCTATGGGGCACTAACGGTCAGAGAGCAGTCGGTAATGGGATTGGCCGTTTCGGGCTTGATGAACAAACAGATCGCCAGTGCCATCGGCTTGAGCGAGATCACCGTGAAAATTCACCGAAGCCAGGCCATGCGCAAGATGCGCGCGCAATCGTTCGCCGATCTGGTTCGAATGGCCGAAAGCCTGGGTATCAACCATTAGATGCAGCGCCCTTATTCAGCGCACATTGATAGTTGTTTATATACGTTGGTATGACTTCTACATACACGGGCAGGATAAAACCAAACTTATGCAACATGGTTGATCCCTACGCCCAACAGTAAAATCCCTCCATCAAATGCAACGGCCGGCAAAGTCATTGACTTCGCGGTTTCCGTGCGCGTCGACATTTACCCACTCATTCACGAACCCAGGGATGGCTGATCAACATGTATGACTTTTTTGAAGACTCGTACCGCGTGCTGAAGTTGTCCCACGTATTACTGATCGGGGGTCTGGGCATGTTGATGGCGGGAGTCTTCCTGGCGTATGTGTTTGACGCTCACCTGGCCTTGCCCACGCTGGTCGGTGCCCACGGGATGACGATCCTCGGGCCGACCGCGATCAAGTTGGGCTACGTCATGCGCCTGATTGCGCATAACCGAATTCGCCTGGCCGCGCAGGAACATGGAGTTCCTCATTAAGAGTATTCGATTGATTTAGAACCTGTCTGGTTGCAACCCGGAAGTTCAATAACGAAATCCCACTACGACTCAGGATGATCACGATGAAAACTATTGGATTGGTATTGCCCGTTGCCATTGTTTCAGCCACCTGGATAGTTGCCACTCATGCATTCGGCGCAAGTTGCCTGCCCGACATGCCGGTGGCCAACAGACAGGAAACCAGCACTCCGGATTCAGAGCCTTCATCGGTGCAACAGTACCGGGCCAGAAAGGCGCCGACCCAGATTGCCGAAGGGGGTTCGGATCGGCTGATGGAACGTCGAGTTGCCGAAGGCGGCTCCGACCGCCTGATCGAACGCCGTGTTGCCGAAGGCGGCTCCGATCGCCTGATCGAACGCCGCGTCGCCGAGGGCGGCTCCGATCGCCTGATCGAACGTCGTGTTGCCGAAGGCGGCTCCGACCGCCTGATCGAACGCCGTGTTGCCGAAGGCGGCTCCGACCGGCTGATCGAACGCCGTGTAGCCAGCAATCAGTACGATGCCGCGATGGACATGCGAATGCATTTTTCGATGGATTGATTGGCCGACTGCGTCGTCACTCCGGCAACCCCGCCAACCGCAAACCTTCGGCGAACCGGGCCACGTCTTCAGGCCGTTGAATGGGCAGCCACGCACTCAGGCTGGACACCCGCAAGGTCGGGTCCAGCTGGCGCACACGTTCCATGGTTTGCCCGGCCTTGTCGGTTCGCCCGTTGAGCGCGTGGCTTGCGGCGATCAAGGCCGCCGCTGCCAGCAGACTGGGCAGGTTTCCCTGCGCTTTCTCGGCCCAGGAAGCCGAGAGCTCGAAGCGACCGGCGAAGAAGTGCGCCAGTGCCATCCCGACCTGCATGCGGAACATCTCCGGATCCAGCGGGCTCAGGCGCACGGCGTGCTCGAGGTTGGCAATGGCGGCCTCGGTTTCGCCCCGCAAGGCACGCAGGATGCCACCCAGATACCAGGCCGGCGCCAGGTTGGGGTTGAGCAGTCGAGCCCGATCGAGCAAGGCGATGCCACAATCGACATCCCCGGTCAGATGGGCGAGAGCATGACCGCAACGGGTCAGCGCCACGGCGTCATCGCGCCCCAGCTCCACACCCATTCGCGCCAGCCGCGCACCTTCGGCGATTTCCCGAGACCGATCGGTCATCCAGCCGTTGAGCTTGCGCCAAAAGTGGCACCACGCGGCCATGCCGTAGGCCGAGGCAAATTCCGGATCCAGCTCAATCGCCCGGTAGAACAGCGCCAATGACTGCTCGATCGCCGCTCGGGTGCCGATGTGCAGCTTGGCAGTCCCTCGCAGGTAGTAATCGTAGGCATCGAGGCTGTCGGTGGGCTTGCGCTTGGCCCGCTCGATTTCCGCGCGTTCGAGCTGTGGCGCAATGGCGCCCACAACGCTTTCGGCCACTTGATCCTGGAGCTCGAAAATATCGTCGAGCAGACCTTCGAAGCGTTCGGCCCACAGGTGCGTTCCGCTGCAGGTGTCAATCAGCTGGCCGGTGATGCGGATCTTGTTGCCGCACTTGCGCACGCTGCCTTCCAGCACATAACGCACACCCAGTTCCTGACCGACGCCTCGTGCATCCACCGCCCTGCCCTTATAGGTGAAGCTGGAGTTGCGAGCGATGACGAACAACCAGCGCAGGCGTGACAAAGCGGTGATGATGTCTTCGACGATGCCGTCGGCGAAGTAGTCCTGTTCGGAATCGCCGCTGAGGTTCTGGAATGGAAGGACAGTGATCGAAGGTTTTTCCGGCAGGACAAGTGTCGCGGCCACCTCGGGTTTCGCAGGTGCTTCTGGTGCGTCGACAGGACTGTCGCACGGGATGATTTCACCGACAAAGCGATAGCCCTTGCGCGGCACCGTGCGCACCAGGCGCTGCTGTTCACCACTGTCGCCGATAGCCTTGCGCACGGCGTTGATGTGGCTGGTGATGGTCGATTCGGAAACGATCCGGCCACTCCACACGGCACTCAACAGTTCGTCCTTGCTCACCACCCGCTCGCGGTTGCCGACCAGTACCAGCAACAAGTCGAAGACCTGCGGCCCGACAGTCACTACCTCCCCGCGCCAGGTCAGTTCCCGGCGCTGCTGGTCGAGCACGTAGTCTTCAAACACGAATTGCACGGTGGCTGTTCTCTGGTCTGGGCCCCCGACTCCGTATCCGAGCGGGCGATTGTCGTGCGCTCAATGATACGGCAGACCTTGAACCGCCGCACCGGTGTGCACATTGGTCTACGCATCAGCCGACGGATTGGCCTGTCTGGACAAAAAACCAAGGCAAATCCAAGGTCACCACAAGGATTTGCCCGGGCGCCACAGGCATGCTCAACGCACATCGACAGCAATGGTTGCCGTCGGCAAGTGGAGAGTTGCCATGAAGATCGTCGTTATCGGAGGCACCGGCCTCATCGGATCGAAACTTGTGAACAATCTGCGCGAACGCGGCCACGATGCCCTCGCCGCCTCCCCCAACACCGGCATCAACAGCATCACCCGCGAAGGCCTGGCCGAAGCGATGGACGGTGCCCAGGTTGTGGTCGATGTGTCCAACGCGCCGTCGTGGGAAGACCAGGCCGTGCTCGATTTCTTCGAAACCTCCACCCGTAATCTGCTCGCTGCCGAAGACGCCGCCGGGGTTCGCCATCACGTGGCGCTGTCGATCGTCGGCAGTGAGCGCCTGCCCGCCAACGGTTACTTCCGCGCCAAGGTCGCGCAGGAGAATCTGATCAAGGCGTCCGGCATTCCGTACAGCCTGTTACGGGCCACGCAGTTCTTCGAATTTGTCGGCGGCATCGCTCAGGCCGCCACCGTCGGCGAGGAAGTGCGCCTGTCGCCAGCGTTGATCCAGCCCATGGCTTCTGACGATGTCGCGGCAGCGCTCACCGACGTGGCACTGGCCGCGCCGATCAACGGCACGCAGGAGATTGCCGGCCCCGAAGCCATGCCGCTCGACGAGTTGGTCCGGCGCTTTTTCCGCGCCACCCACGACACCCGCAAAGTGATCCCGGACGTTCACGCCCGCTACTTCGGCGATGTGCTCGACGACCAGTCGCTCACCCCCGGCAGCAGCAACCCGCGACTGGGCCCGACGCGCTTTGAGGACTGGCTGGCGAAATCGATCCAGCGCTGAAACACCCCACCCATTTGAAGGAGTATCGCCATGTTCAGCCGAATCCTGCTGGCCGCCACGTTTGCGGCCGTTTCGATTTCATCCGCCTCGGCCGCCGAGCCCCAGGCCGGCAAGGTCACCGTGGTGTTCGACCGCACCCTGCCCAACGTTCCGGGCAAATCCATGAGGGGCGTGCTGGTGGAATACGCGCCCGGTGGATCTTCGCCGGCGCACTTTCATCCCAAGTCCGCGTTCATTTACGCCACGGTGCTTGAGGGTGCGGTGCGCAGCAAGGTCGGCGACGGGCCGGAGAAGGTCTACAAGGCCGGGGAAAACTTCGTCGAACAACCGGGTGATTTCCACGCGGTGAGCGCCAATGCCAGCACCACCGAACCGTCCCGCCTGCTGGCGGTGTTCGTGCTCGACAGCAGCGAGACCGACCTGGTCAAACCGGTCAAGCCGTAGCCGATCCATTTGTCGATGCACCTCCGGCAGTCCGGCTGCCGGAGGTGTCGGCCTTGCGCAGGACCCCGATCATGAACGCGCCCCAGCCCACCACCGCCAGCATGGCGCAATCCGAATCGACGCCCGCGCCGCCGCACCAAGGCAAGCGCAAGGCGGCAGGACTGCTCATGTGCGCCGCCGCCCTGACGATTGTGGCGGGCGGTTATGTCGTGCTGTACGGCGGCAAAAGCATCTCGACCGACAACGCCTATGTGCGTGGCGATGTCACATCTTTGGCGGCCAAGGTTGCCGGTTACGTCACCAGCGTCGAGGTGCGGGACAACCAGTCGGTGCAGAGCGGCGACGTGCTGTTTCGCATCGACGATCAGGACTATCGCGCCCGCCTCGCCCAGGCCGAAGCCAACCTCAAATCGGCACAGGCACGCCTCCGCGATGTCGATGCCCAGACGCAACTGCAACATGCGCAGATTCGCCAGGCCGAGGCCGAGCGCCGCTCCGCTGCCGCGCAGATGAACCTCGCCGGCAAGACTCACGAACGCAACCGCAAACTCATCGCCAGCAACGCCGTAAGCATGGCGCTGGTCGATGAGACGGCGGCGGCCCAGACGCGCGCCTCTGCGGCAGTGGACGCTGCTTCGGCGTCGGTCGAGGCACAGCGCCAACGCCTCGCCGTGCTCCTGGCCCAGCGTAGCGCCGCCCTCGCGGCGATGGCTCAAGCCGACGCATCACGCGATCTGGCCCGGATCGACCTGGACAGCACCGTGGTGCGTGCACCCGTGACCGGGGTAATTGGCAACCGCCAAGTGCGGGTCGGCCGTTACGTCACGCCGGGGGTTGCGTTGCTCGACATCGTTCCGGTGCAGGACGTGTGGGTCGTGGCCAACTTCAAGGAAACTCAGCTGGAGCATATCCAGCCAGGTCAGCCGGTGCGGATCACCGTCGACGGCTACCCCGACGATGCACTGGAGGGCGTGGTCGACAGCTTTGCCCCCGGCAGTGGCTCGGCCTTCAGCCTGTTGCCGACCGACAACGCCACAGGCAATTTCGTCCGTGTGGTGCAGCGGGTGCCAGTGAAAATCCGCCTGGCCAGCAACCCCATGCCGGGGCGCATCGTGCCGGGGCTGTCGGCGCGGGTCGATGTGGAGCGTGGAGACGGATCATGAACCGGCCTGCCCGGCCCGGCGTGTTGCTGATGATCGGCATTTTGCTCGCCAGCCTCACCGAAGCGATTGCGGGCACCGCACTGGTGCTGGGCCGCAACGACATCATCGGTGACACCGCTGCCACCCCCGATGAGTTTGCCTGGCTGGACATCGGCTACACCGGGTTCAAATTGATCGGTTTCATTACGGCGTCGTGGCTGCTGGCACGCTTCGCCCCGCGCAACGTGATCGTCGCTGCAACCGTTGTCATGGGGCTGGCCTGCGCCATCGCTGCCTGCAGCACGCGGCTCGACCTGTTGACAGCACTGCGCATCCTTCAGGGTTTTGCCGGCGGCACGTTGCTGGTGGCGGGTCAGGTGCTGATCTTTCGCAGCTACCGGCGCCATCTGCAACCGGCACTGCAAGCGCTGTTCGCCATCGGCGCGGTCGTCGCTTCCGCCACGTTGACGCCCGCCCTGCAAGGTTGGCTGGTCGACAGTCAATCCTGGACCTGGATTTTTTTCAGCGTCGTGCCGCTGGCCTTGGTGTCCAGCGGACTGTTACTTATCACGGTCACCCCGACACCCGCGCGAGTCAGCCCGCGTGTCTTCGATGGCCTGGGGGTATTGCTGAGCACCACCGCCCTGCTCTGCTTTACCTACGTGCTCAGCCAGGGCGAGCGCTGGGACTGGTTCGAGGCGCCGCGCATCGTCTGGCTGACGCTGGTCGGCAGCGCGTCCCTGCTGGGGTTTCTGGGCCAGCAACTGTTAATGAACGGCAAAGGCGTACTCGACTTCAGCGTGTTCAGGTCGAGCGATTTCTCGTTCGCGTTCATCGTCAGCTTCGTCGCAGGTGCAGCACTGTTCGGCAGTGCCTACCTGATTCCGGCATTCGCCGTGTCGGTGCTCGGTTTCACCCTGACCGAGGCCGGCCTGCTGCTGTTGCCCAGCGGCGCATTGTTTGTCGGTGCGCTGCTGATCGCGGCGTGGCTGATGCAGGCGCGCGGGGTGGCGCCGTTTGCCACGGTGCCATTCGGCATTCTGATGATCATGATTGCGATGTGGCTGCTTTCAGGCTCGGCCCGCGACAGCGGCAGCGCCGACATGATGGGCGCCATCCTGTTGCGAGGGCTCGGGCTGGGCTTTCTGTTTCTGTCGATCACCCTGATCGCGTTTACTCACCTCAACAGCCGCAACCTGGCGGCCGGCATCGGTCTGTTCAATACCGGCCGGCAGTTGGGCGGCCTGATTGGCGTGGCCGGGCTGCAAACGTTGATCGAGCACGGGCATGCGGCCAACGCCGTGATATTGGGCAGCAGCGTCACGCCGGGCAGCCCGGCACTCATCGAACGGCTGACAAGCACTGGCGCCTGGCTGGCCGGGAAAGGCATGGAGCCTGCTGCGGCGGCCCGTGCGGCGACGAATCTGCTGGGACGGACAGTGTCGGAGCAGTCGCTGGTGATTGCCTTTGACAGTGCGTTCATGGCGGTGACGTTGCTGTTTGCGGTGGCGGCACCGCTATTGGTGGCAATAAAAATAGGCTTTGCGAAACACGCCGGATCAAAACATTGATCTTTCCCCCCACACCCAGTAAAAAACCGTCTTCCCTTTTCGCACTTGCAAGGAGCAGCGGATGCTTGAGCTCACCACGCAACGCCTGGACCTGCGCACGATGGTCGAAGCCGACTGGCCGCTGTTCCTCAGGCTGCATTCCGAGCCGCAAACCATGCAGTACGTGTTCGGTGAAATCGCCGAGGACCAGGTTCGCAAAGGCTTCGAGCATCGGCTTCCGGCCTGGGGGCCGCAGTCGGATCACTGGTTGTGTCTGGTGGTGACCGAGAGGGCCAGCGGGCAGGAACTGGGCGTGACCGGGTTTCGCATCCTGTCGCCGGGGCATGCCGAGGTGGGTTGTCTGCTGTTGCCCGAACATCAGGGCAAAGGCTTTGGCACCGAGTCGCGGAAGGCGATCATCGACTACGCCGCCGCCATCGGCCTGGACTCGCTGGAGTCGACCGTGACCGACGGTAATATCGCGTCCTGCAAGGTTTTGGAGAAATGCGGTTTTGTATTCGAGCGCCGCGTGCCGCAGGCCTATCAGATTGGCGATCGCTGGTTTGACGACCTGATCTACCGCTATCAAATCAGCTGACCCCGTTTTATCAGCGACCGCCAAGGAGGCCCTCGTCGTGAATCCTTATCAATGCCTGCCACCCCGCGCGTTCTGGCGCACCGCCGTGGCGGACAAGCCCGCGCTGAACATCGATCAACTGTGGACGCCGCAATTCGAGATCGGCAACAAGGACGCCATCGTCACCGCCGGCTCGTGTTTCGCTCAGCACATCGGCCGGGCGCTGGTGGAACGCGGCATGAACTGGCTGGATGCAGAGCCGGCCCCGGCCGGACTGGCCGAAACCGACTGGAAGGCCCACAACTACGGGGTTTTCTCGTTTCGCACCGGCAATCTGTACACCCCGGCGATGCTCTGCCAATGGCTCGAATGGGCGCTGGGCGTGAGCCTGCCGCCCGACGAAACCTGGGCCCATGACGGGCGTTTCTTCGACCCGTTCCGCCCTGCCGTGGAGCCCGACGGTTTTGCCAGCGAGGACGCGCTGTTCGCATCGCGCCAAGCCACCCTCGATGCGATCCGCACAGCCCTGCGCCGGGCCAAAGTGTTCGTGTTTACCCTCGGCCTGACCGAAGCCTGGCAAAACCGTCAGACCGGTCTGGTGTACCCCGTGTGCCCCGGCACCGTGCGGGGGACCTTCGATCCGCAGCTGCACCGCTTCTGCAATTTCGGCTTCATGGACACCTATGGCGAGATGGTCAGGGCACTGGAGTTGATGCGTTCGATCAACCCGCAACTGCGCGTGCTGCTCACCGTGTCACCGGTGCCCCTGACAGCGACCGCCACGGGTGAGCATGTGCTGAGCGCCACCACCTATTCCAAATCGGTCCTGCGCGCCGTCGCCGGGCAACTGTGTGAAGACCTGTGCGACGTCGACTATTTCCCCTCCTACGAAATCATCACCGGCACACCGTTCAAGGGCGCGTTCTACCAGCCCAACCAGCGTGAGGTCACACCCGAAGGCGTGGCATTCGTCATGCAGCAGTTTTTCGCCGGACTCGATGCCGTTCAACCGGTGCAGACGCCGGTTAACGTGCCCTCCACCTGCATGCCCAGCGAGGAGCTTGTCTGTGAAGACGCCGTGCTCGATTACTACGCCTAGGTTTCTGCTGCTGGGCGATTCCCATGCTGGGGTCATCGGCAAGGCGGCACAGGCCCGTGAGTTGCCTTTCAGCGGCGGCCCGCTGGGCACCGGCCGGGATTTCGCGGTGGACTTTTTCAGCTTGACCCGCCATGACGTGGTGTTTCGCGAGGCCGAGATGGAGCGCCTGTATCGCCAGGCCCTTGAACCGTTCGAAGTGCCGCAACTGGCGAAGGTCGGGGTGCCGCTGGTCAGCACCATCGGCCTGAGCCTGCACTACCTCGCCACCGCGCCGAACTGGACGTGCTACCAGGCCCCGGACGGCGAATTCGATGAAGGTTTTCTCGCCGGGCCGCTGTTCGAATCCATCGTCGACACCCTGTCCCGGCCTGCGCTGGCGTTCTATGAGCAGGCCCGGGCGATGAACCTCAAAGTGTTCGCCGTGCTGCCACCGCAGCGGGTGCCGGAGTTGTCCGACTCACGGGTGTTCATGGCCGCGCAGGCGCTACTGATCGAGCGCCTGCAAGGGCTCGGCATCGAGCTGATCGACGTGCGCGCCGCAGCGAATGATGAACAGGGTTTTCAGCTTCCGGCGTACTGCGAAGTGGATGACCCGCTGCACGGGAATCTGGCGTTTGGCGAGCTGATCGTCGAGCAACTGCTCAATCGAGGAATTTAGGCCCGGACCTGTGGGAGCGAGCTTGCTCGCTCCCACAGGGGGTCATCACGCCTTGGGCTGCGTCCCCAGAATCGTCACCCGCTCGCCATACCGCGAATGCGGGAAATAATCCCAGACCGCATGGTGCTGGGTGCAGCGGTTATCCCAGAACACCAGGCTGTTCGGCGTCCAACGCACACGACAACTCAAAACCGGCTCTCGGGCCACCAGATCGAAAAGCATGTTCAACAGCATCTGACTTTCGCCGCCGGATAACTGGACGATGTGCGACGTGAACCCGGAATTGACGAACAGCGTTTTGCGCCCGGTTTCCGGGTGGCGAACCACCACCGGGTGTTCGTTTTTCGGCAGGTTGGCCGGCGCTTCATAACCCTTCCACGGAATTGCGCCGTCGTGGATCGCGGTCAATTCGCCGAGAAACTGCTGCATCGTCGGCGACAGCATTTCCAGCACCAGGTGCATGTTGGCGAACAGCGTATCGCCGCCCGTGCCGATGGCCGGGGTTTCCTTGACGTACAGCATCGAGCCCATGGACGGCGCCAGGTCGGCGGTGCCGTCGGTGTGCCAGGTTTCACCGGCCACGTAGCGCGATTGCGCATTGGCGCGGATCACCACCAGCTCCGGGTCATCGCCGTCGATGTCTTCCACCGGCAGCGCCCGCAGCTCACCGAACAGCCGACCAAACGCCTTGTGCTCGTCCACCGTCAGATGCTGGTCGCGGAACACCACCACGTGGTTCTCCAGAAAGGCCCGGCGGATTTCCGCGAGCTGCTCGTCGCTCAGCGGTTGCGAAAGATCGACGCCGCCAATCTCGGCGCCGATGATCGGCGTGATCCGCTCGACCGTGATGTGCCGATAAGGCGCACGCTGTTCTGCGGCGATGCGCTCGATTGCCTTGAGTGCCAACTGATCCATGTTCCCTCACCTTTTTTATTGGAACGACAGCGATGACTGCTCGCGCAGCGAACGCGGGCGCATGTCGATCCAGTGTTCATTGATGTAATCCAGGCAGTCCTGGCGCTCACCGCGCATCCCCGCCTCGCTCCAGCCGCTGGCCATCGGCTTGCCCGCCGGCCACAGGGAATACTGGCCCTGGGCGTTGATCACCACATCGAATTGCAGTTGTGCGTCATTCATGTCGTTCTCCTGTTGAACGGGATTGCAGCGTGGCCAGGCTTCGCTCGAGCCCGGCGACGAGATGGTTGAGTGCGGCATGCCGCTGTTCGTCGCTCGAAGCGCATGCCCCGACGTAGACCCGCACGGTCGACCCACAGACCTGCGCGCAGGTTGCTGCGTCGTCGGCCGCAAAAGCCCGGGCCGAGACCTCGGCGTTGGCGCTGGCATGGGCCTGGGCAAACGCCGTGGCAGCGGCCTCGGTATTCAGTTGGGCGTAGTACTCGGCGAACGCCTCGGCATCGCCGAAGTGCTCGGCAATCATGGCAGTGTTAGCCGGCGCGAGGCCGTAGCTCAGCGCACTGGCGTGGGCCTTGGCGTAAGCCGCGTCGTAGGCATAGGCCTTGCGATACAGCGCCAGCAACACCGGTTTGAGCGTTGCCCGCCATTCGCCCTGACGCCCGATCACGCCGAGCGCCGCTCGCTGGTGCAGGCTTTGCAACGCGAGCAGCGCCTGCTGATGTTCCGGCAAGGCATCGCCGAGCATCGGCATGACGACGTCAGCCTGCCAGAGATGAAACAGCTGAAACGGCACCTGTCCCCGGACTCGGCTCAAGCGCAGACGCAAGGCCTCGTCCGGTTCGACTTCACACAGCACCTTGGTCAGGGTCAGCCACCATTGCGGCATCAAGGTCGGTTCGTTCATGGCGCTGGCTCATCCGTACCGATAACTTCGGCCAACAACCGCGCCCAGCGGCCCGCCACGATGCCGTAGTGATCGGTGTCCAGGGTTTGCCTGCTGCGCAACTGCGGCAGCAAGGCCTGCCAGCTGCGTTGCAGGTCATCCGGATTCCAGGCATTGCCCAGCCCGTAAGGATTGGCGTGCCCGGCGATGAACAGTCGCACTGCTGTTGTTGCCAGCGCCGGCGGCTGGAAGTCGATCATGCTGGTCATGTTGTTGCGGCAGCACACCGTCAACCGTTGCAGATACGCCTGACGTTCCTCGGCCATCCCCTGCCCTTCGACCGCCGGCCAGCGCTGGGCGAACTCGCGCTGGAACACTTGCTCGATGGTCTGTTCGTCGATGCCTGCCAGCTCCGCCCCGGCATCCGGTGCGGGCGGGTCGATCAGGTACAACAACGGCTGCCTGAAGCCCTCAGCCTGAGCCTGATGACACAGCGCCTGCGCCACCCATGCACCGAACGACCAGCCGGCCAGACGCCAAGTGCTGCCGTGCGGAAGATGGGCCTTGATCGCCTCCAGATACCAGAGTCCACGTTCCTCCACGCTGATGTTCGGCAACTGCGGCAGGCGCAGCGCCGGGTCGGCGATCACGCACACGCCCAGTTCCGCCGGCAGCGCCGAGACCAGTTCCCGATAAGCCTGAACATCACCACCCACCGGGTGGATCAGGTACAGCCAATCGCGGCCGGCACCGGCATGCCACTGATCGATCCGCACCGCGTCGTGCCAGCCGTGCAGTGTCACGGCCGCGGCCTCTTCACCCGTGGCGGTCGACACCAGCCCCAGCACCTCGTTCAGGCTGACCTTGTGGCTGAATTGCGACAACTGGAACACCTCGCCGGTGGCTGCCTGCAGTTCGTCGATCAGATCGAGTAGCGTCAACGAATCCGCGCCCAGGTCGTACAGCGAATCGTCATCTTCCAGCTCGGCCACGCCGAGCCACTTGCACAGACACTCACGCAAGCGCGCCGACAGATCCAAGCCCTTCGGCGCCTCGACCTCCGCGGCCACGGCGCCTTGGCGAACCGGATAAAACCGCCGCGCCGTGTCGATGCCGGTGGTGGAGATCAGCAGTTGCGGCAACTGCGTCGCCATCGCCAGATCGAACACCCGGCAGCCCTCTTGCGCCGAGAGACCGACCGTCAGATGCTCCAGATGTGCGGCGTCTCCGCCGTTGCTGGTGGTGGCCATGCCGATGTCGCGCCAGATGTCCCAGTTGATCCCCAGGCGCAGGCAAGCGTCGGCCGGATTCGGGCGATAGTGGGTGAAGCCGTCGAGCACCCCGCTGGCCGCTGCGTAGTCCAGATGCCCCGCGCCGCCGAACAGTGCCGACATTGACGAACAGTACAGAACAAAACCCGGTTTCAGGTGCTCGATCAAAGCCTCGACCGCCAGCATGCCGCGGGTCTTGGCGGCCATCGCCTCGGCCATTTGCCCGGCATCGCGATGACGGATCAGACTGCCCGCCCCCACACCCGCCGCATGAATCACCCCGCTCAGACGACCGTAACGAACCGCCAGTTGATCGAGGACCTGCGGCCAGTGCGCCAGGTCGGCGATATCCGCTTTGATGCAATCGATCCGCGAGTTGTAAGCCGCCAGTGGCTCAGGCAATTGCCCTTGGCGCGAGATCAGCACCACACGGCGTGCGGGTGCCTGGAGCAGGTGTTCGCACAAGGTCCGACCGATGCCACCGGTCCCGCCCAGCACAAGGAACGTTCCATCTTCCGGTAAAAGCGGCGTGGTTGCCGGGCCGGTCAATGGCTGAGGCATCAGGCGTGGCTGCCAGAGATAACCGTCGCGCACCGCCATTCGCCGAGGCAACGATGAAGGATCGGCCAGCAATGCCGCCAGCACTGCGCCTTGGGTTTCGAGGCGCGACGACGGCCAGTCCAGCCAGTGGCAACGCACCGGGTATTCCTGCGGCACCACTTCGGTGATGCCGGCCAGTGCTGCCAACTCGGGACGTTGCACTTCGCCGTCCACCGGGCAGGCCTGCCATGACATCAACCACAAGCGCAGACGGGTCGTGCGCGCGGTCTGCCCCCAGGCCTGCATCAGCGCACTGACCGTATCCAGGCAGGCCCACTGCGCCAGATCCAGCGATTGCTCGGTGACCGCGCCCGACACCGCCAGCGGCAAGGCATGCAGCCAGTCGAGTTCGCCGAGATCAGGTTCAGCAACTTCGGCGAGCAATTGGTTCAGGGCATCAGTGTCCAGAGGATCCAACTCGAAACGGTCCGGACTCAAGCGTTTGAAGCCGTTGCCCGCGCGGACCTGAATCACGCGTCGGTACACGGCGCTCAGGCTCGCGAGCAAGGTCGATTCGGGCGCTTCGTGGCTGCACAGGATCAGCACCTCACGGGATCCGGCCGTAGTTATCCCGCTCAGTCGCCGGGTGCGCACCCACTGACGTTGGTGGAACCAGTCCGCCAGCGGTTGTCGCTCAAGGGCTGGTGCATCAGGTTGAGCAGCTACAGGCGTCTGGAAGCGATACGGCTGAAGATCGAACGACGACGGCGGCAAGTCCCAGGGTGGCGGTGCCGAGCGCTGCGGCCACTGGATATTCGCACCTTCGTACCAGGCGTCGAGCAGTTCCTGCGGCGCTTGATCACGGGCGATCAACTGCGCACCCGAAGCGGTGATTTCCTTGATCGAAGTTGGCTGCAACGGAATCTCATCACCTGCCCGGCAGACCATCGCGAAGCGCCAACGCAGTTGCCGACGACCTGACTGCAAGTGCCGCAACAACGCGGTGTGCTGGCCCGGGTTCGTTTGCAGATATTCGCGAATCGCCGCGATATCGCGCAGCAGTTCCGTTCGGCCATGGGCCGAGATCATCAGCAGCGGCAGTGTTTCCTCGCCCTCTTCCTGCGCCTTGGGCGCAGCGCCGACGATGACATGCGCATTGGTCCCGCCAATCCCGAAACTGCTGACACCGGCCAGCCGACGCCGCCCTTGCGGCCATGGCCGGGACGTGGTCGGCACATAGAACGGCGAATGCTCCAGATCGATCTGCGGGTTGATCCGGCCAAAACCGAGGTTCGGCGGCAGCACGCCATGGAACACCGACAGACTGGCACGAATCAGCCCGACCACCCCCGCCGCCGCGCCCAGATGACCGATCTGGCTCTTCACCGAGGCCAACGCGCAACTGCCGGCCGGCGCATCGCCGAAAGCCTTGGTCAGCGCCGCAACTTCGATCGGATCCCCCAGCAAGGTGCCGGTGCCGTGGGCTTCGATGTAGCCGATGTCGGCACCGCTCAACCCGGCGCGGTTCAAGGCATCGCGGATAACCGCACTCTGCCCGGCCACCGACGGTGCGGTGTAACTCATCTTGGCCCGGCCATCGTTGTTCAACGCCGAGCCTTCGAGCAGCGCGTAGATCCGGTCGCCATCGGCTCGCGCCCTGGCCAGCGGTTTGAGTACCACCACCCCGTAACCACTGGCGCCAAGGGTGCCGCTGGCGTCGTCGCTGAACGGACGGCACAGACCATCGGCGGAAAAGATGTGCTGCGAGCGATGCCGGTAGCCCTCGGTCAGGGTCGGGTCGATCAGCACCCCGGCCGCGAGCATCACGTCACTGTCGCCCTGACGCAGCATCGAACTGGCCAGGTGCACGGCGATCAGCGAACTGCCGCAAGCGGCCTGCACGCTCAGGGCTGGGCCGTTGAGGTCCAGGTGATACGCAGCTTTGGTCGCCAGAAAGTCCTTGTCGTGATGCAGCGCCAGCTGAAAACCATCCGGCAGATCGTCTTCGGCGGTTTCGCGCAGCATCTGCTGGAAGTAGGTGGTTTCGCCGCAACTGGCGATCAGGCCGATGCGCGGGCCATCGGCCGACGGGACGATGGCCGCGTGTTGCAGGGCCTGCACGCACGCCATCAGCAGATGCCGCTGTTGCGGGTCCATCAGGCGCGCTTCCTGGCGGCTGATGCCGAAGTACTCGGGATCGAAATCGAGCATGCCGGCCAGCTGACTGCGGGCGCCGATCAAGCCTTCTTCGGCAGCAAAGTGCTCGATGCCCAACTCATTGCCTTGCACCATCGCCCAGAACTCGGACAGGTTCTGCGCCCCGGCCACATTCACCGACATGCCGATGATCGCCATCGGCTGATGGCCTGCATCGGAAAGCCTTACACGCTCCGCCACCTCCACCGGTGCGGTCGACAGATGCGCCGCCAGACGCCGCACCGTGACGTGTTCGAACAGATCGGCCATCGTCACCTTGTGCGGCAACTCTGCGGCGTAACGCCCATGCAAACGCATCAGACCGAGACTGGTGGCGCCGGCCTCGAAGAAGGTCTGCTCCGGCTCGATGTCACGGCCGATCACAGCCTGGAACAACTCGATCAGTTGTCGTTCCAGCGCGGTCAATTGAACAACCGGTTGTGGCGTGCTGCGCCGCTCCAGCGCCTCGCCAACATTCGCCAAGGCCTTGCGGTCGATCTTGCCGCTGGGGGTGCGTGGCCAGAGGTCGATCCGTCGGTATTCATCGATCCGCACATGGGCCGGCAGCAGACGCGCGACCTGACGATCCAGCAATTGCGAGGTTGCAGGTTCGCCATCGAGTTGCAGCCAGGCGATCAGCCTCGGCGGATCGGCCTGCACCGCCACCACCGCGTTGACCACTTCCGGCACCTGCATCAGCGCCGCCTCGATCTGCCCCAGTTCCAGACGATGGCCGCTGAGTTTGATCTGCTGATCGTCACGTCCCAGGTAATGCAGGCAGTCTTGGGCATCGGCCCACGCCAGATCGCCGGTGCGGTAGTACAAACAGCCATCCGCCAGTTCGACAAACCGCGCAGCGTTCAGCGCAGGATCTGCCAGATAGCAGCGGGCAACCATCGGCCCGGCCACCAGCAGATAGCCGCGACTGCCCATCGGCACCGGACGGTCATGCTCATCGACCAGCAACAGCCGCGCATTACCGACGGCATGGCCGATCGGCGCGCGCAACGGCCAGTCCCGCGCCACGGGCGGCAGGCGCCAGGCGCTGACCACGTGGGTTTCGGTCGGACCGTAGTGGTTGAACAGCGAGGCCTGCGGCATACCACCAAACCAGTCGCGCAAAGCCTCCGTGCAGAGCAATTGCTCGCCGGCCGTGATCACCTCACGCAACGCCGACGGATAAATGCCACGGGCCACCGCGGTTTGCGCCAGATGCTGCAGGGCCACGTACGGCAGGAACAGACGCTCGATCCGCGCCTCGACCATGTAATCCAGCAACGCCTCGGCATCCTGACGCCAGCGCGGTGTGATCAGGTGATAACAACCGCCACCGCACAGGGTGCTGAAAATCTCCTGAAACGACACATCGAACGACAGCATCGAGAACTGCAGGGTTACCGCTTTCGCCGGCAGCTGCCCTTCGCTGCGCTGCCATTGCAGCAGGTTGCACAGGGTGCGCTCCGACACCTGCACACCTTTGGGCGTGCCGGTCGATCCGGAGGTGAACAGCGTGTACAGCGGCCGTTCACCGGCGTGGCGCGGACGCTCGAACGATCCGGCATTGGCGTTCAGATCGACCCGATGCGTGACAAATCGTCCGGCGTTCAGGTCATCCAGCGCGGCCGCTGTCGTGTCGCTGAACAGCACACAATGCGGCTGCGCCTGCTCCAGCACCTGCCGCTGGATCGCCACCGGATAGGCAGGGTCCAGCGGCACGGCGGTCAGGTTGAGTTTGGCCAGCGCCAGCAAGGCGACGATGTGCTCCACCGAGGCATCGAGGAACAGCACGACGTGCAGCGGCGCATTCCCGGTCGGTAAGGGATGACGCTCGACCAGCGTTGCTGCCAGAGCATCGGACAGCGTATTCAATTCGCTGTAGCTGAGGTGCTGCGGGCCTTGAACCAGCGCGACCGCCTGCGGCGTGCAATGCACTTGATGCTCGAACCCGTCCGCCAGTGTGTTGAACGGCAGTGCAATCTTCAGACCTTCGCTGGCCGGTGGCAGGCTGCGTCGATACGGACCGAGCAAATCATCGAGCCTGGCCGCAGGGCTTTCCAGCAACAGATCCAGCCCTCGACGGAACAGCGCACTCACCGCCCGCATCTGTTCGGCATCGAAGTAGTTGCACTGATATTCCCACCAGCATTGCAGTTGCGACCCGCTGCCGACCATCAACAAGGTCAGCGGGCACTTGGCGTGCAACTGCTCGTTGAATTCCAGCGTGGCGCGCAGGTTCGAGTCAGCCAACGCGGCGTAATCGGTGTTTTCCAGCACGAACATGAAATCGAACAAAGAAGGGTTCGACGACAGCCGCAGGTCTTCCACCAGATCCGCCAGCGCCACGTCCTGCAACGCCAGCACTTCGCGCACGGTGGCGGTCTGTTTGCGCAACTGGTCGTTCAGCGTGAATCCGTGTTCAACGGTGGTGGGAATCAACACGGTGTTGGCAAACATGCCGACGGTATCTTCGAACTCCACCAACGGTCGGTTGGACACCGGGCTGGCGATCCGTGGCCGCTCGCACCCGGTCAGGGCGTACAGGCTCCAGGCGAAGACACTGAACAGCACTTCGAAACGGGTCAGTCGTTGTTGGGTGCAAAAGCGTTCGAGGGCTGCGCTTCGGATGGCGCCCAAGGGTTCCCGGTGCAAACGGGCGTCCGGGCTGATTTTGCGCATTGGCATCAGGGCCGGCGACGGTTCTTCCTGACGGCGATGCAACTCGGCGAGTGCGCGGCGCTGGTCACGATAATGCGGATGGACGCTCCACTGGCGTTGCCACTGACCAAACTCCAGCGTCGTCAATCGGGCAGCTGGCGTCGGGCTGTCGTGGCCTTGCAGGATATCGGCATAGAGCTGCACCAGGTCGTCGAACAACAGGTTCACCGACCAGCCATCGACGATGATGTGGTGCAGGTTCAGCAACAGCCGACAGCTGCCATCGGCGAACGGCAACAACCAGGACTGAAACAGGTTCGGGGTGGTCAGCTCGAATGGCGCGGCGAACACCCATTCAGCGAAGGCCTGCCAGTTGTCCTCGGTGAAATGCCCGACCGCGAAGGTGCGACAGGTCGGCCCCTGCTCGGCGATAACCTGATCAAGTCCATCGGCACCGGGCGCAAAAGCCGTGCGCAATCCCGGATGGCGCAGCACCAGACGCCCAACGGCCTCCGCCAGCGCCGCGACATCAACGCCCGCCGCCAGATGCAGAATCAGCGGCACGCTGTAGGCGGTCGAGGTCGGCGAGCGTTGTTGCAACAGCCACAAGCGGCGCTGTTCGGCGGTGGCCGGCAGGCGTTTGGCGCTACTGATCGGAGGCGCCGGCGGGTAGATCGAATCGCAGGTGGTTTGACCGGTCAGTCGTTCGGCCAATGACGAGAAAGGCTCGTTGAGCAACGTGTCGATAGCGATCTCGCGCTGCCAACGAACACGGATTGCCGAACGCAGGCGCATCGCCTTGAGCGAATCGCCGCCGCTGGCCAGCCAGTCGTCCTGCGCACTCAGAGCGGGTTGGCCGAGCAGCGAACGGGCCTGACTCAGTAACCAGTCCAGCGCCGGTGAAGCGCTTTCGTTATCCGTTGCCGTCAAGACTGGATGCCAAGGACTCAACCCTTGGGCCAGCAAGCCGTCGCGGTCGATCTTGCCATTGGCCGTCAGTGGCAGGCGCTCCAGCAGGAACAACTGATGCGGCCGCATATATGGCGCCAGTTGTGCCCGCAGGTGAGTTTCGAACGCGTGATAGTCCAGATCCCCGCGCGGCACGACAAACGCCAGCAGCTGATGATCTTCAGCCGCCAGCCGCCGTGTGCAGACGTACGCCTGCGCCACGCCCGGGTACTCCAGCATGCGTTGCTCCACCTCCCCCGGCTCGATCCGGAAACCACGAATCTTCACCTGTCGGTCGACCCGCCCCAGGTACTCGATCAAGCCTTCGGCATTGCACCGCACCAGATCGCCGGTGCGGTAATGCACCTGCGCACCCCCGTCGAGGTCGGGCAAACGGACGAACTGGCGAGCCGTTTCTTCGGGCCGGTTGCGATAACCTCGGGCGACGCCGCTGCCACTCAAATACAGCTCGCCCACCTCGCCCGCCGGCACCGGCCGTTGTTGCTCATCCAGCACCCACACACCGGTGTCCGGCAGCGCTCGGCCAATGGGCGCCAGGTCACCGGTAAAGTCGCGGCTGATCGGCCAGCACAGCGCAAACGTGGTGCATTCGGTGGGGCCGTAGACGTTATGAATCCGGCACTGGCTCTCTGGATTGGCCCGATACCACGCCCGGACTGCAGCGGCGCTGATCTGCTCGCCACCGATCAACACCTGACGTGCGCTGGCAAAGCACGACGGCCACTCGGCAATCAACGTGTTGAACAGCGACACTGTCATGAACAGGTTGTCGACTTGCGTGCGCTCCAGCACCTCGGCCAGTCGACGCCCGTCCAGCACGTCCTCGTCGGCGATCATCACGCAGCAACCACCGTTGAGCAGCGGCGCCCACAGTTCGAAACTGCACGCATCGAATGCCGGGTTGGACAGGCAGGCAAACCGGTCCGTCGGGTAAATCTCGATATAACCGTCGGTGTGCGCCAGCCGCAGCAGACCGCGCTCGCCCACCTCGACCGCTTTCGGCGTGCCGGTGGTGCCCGAGGTGTAGAACAGGAACACCACCTCGGCAAAGTCTTCAGACAGTGTTTGCGGCGGAGCGTCAGGTTGATCGAGCAAAGTCTCGATGCCGGTTTGCCACAAAGAAGGCGACCAAAGCGGTTCTTCTTCCAGGGTAATCAGGCCGACACACGCCGCATCCGCCAGCATCAACTCCCGACGTTTGCGCGGGCTCGCCCGATCCAGCGGCACCACCACCGCGCCGACTTTCAACGCGCCGAGAATTGCCGCCAGCCACTGCCAGCAGCGCGGCATGCACAACGCCAGCGACTGGCCGGGTTCGACACCCCGTGCCAGCAATCCTCGGGCAATGCGTTCGCTGGCGCTGGCCAGTTCGGCATAGGTCAGCGTGAGCGACTGGTCGATCACTGCCGGGGCTTGCGGATTATTTCGCACGTGCTCGGCAAAACGCGCGAGCAACGGCATGTCTTTGGGCGCACTCATCATTTCGTCTCCTGCGCGTCGAAGCGTTGCAGCTCCCGACGGATGATTTGCGAGACCCGATGGATTTCCGCGCTTTCGAGCATGTCCCAGTGCCCGCCGCTGACCAGCTTCGCCAGATAGCCGCTGCCCGAGCGGCGGCGCCAGAACCCGCGCAGTTCGTGCAACTGATGGCGGCTGAAATCTTCCCGCGCCTGAATCAGCACCACGCGACCGGCGCGCGGCGCGCACTCATAGGCGGCCATGGCCAAACGGTTGTGGTTGTAGATGTTGAAGTAGCGTTCGACCTGGGCGTCTTCGATGCCGGGGTACATGCCGTTGAAGCGCACCAGTTTGTCGCGGAACTCGGCCATGTCCACGGTGCCGATCTGTTCACGGAAACCAGGGTCGTCGCTGCCCTGGGTGTCGAGCAGCACCACGGTCACCTGCCGATGCCCCGCCGCCGTCAACCGCCGCGCCATTTCATAGGCCACCAGCCCGCCGAACGAAAGCCCGGTGAGGATCAGCGGTTGCTGCGTCAGCGGTTCGATCTGGCGCAAGTAGGCCTCGGCCATCGCCTCGACCGTCGGTTCGGTACTCTCCCCCGGATTGAGCCCCGGCGATTGCATCCCGTACACGCCGGTTTCATCCGGCAGCACCTTGGCCAGCGACAGGTAACAGAACGCCGTACCGCCCGCCGGGTGAACGCACACCACGTTGTGCTGGCCGCTGCCGCGCCGGAATTCGATCAGGTTGCTCTGGGTCAGCGCCGGATTGGCGCCAACCCGCAACCAGCCACCCAGCGCCTCGATGGTCGGGTAGCTGAGCACCACGCGCACCGGCACTTCGACCGCGAACTGCCGGCTGATTTCATGGGCCATTTTGATCGCGGCGATCGAGGTGCCGCCGACATTGAAGAAGTTGTCGCGAATGCCGATCTGCGGCGCCAGCAACAGGCTTTTCCAGATCTGGTACAGCGCCAGCTCGATGTGGTCGCGCGGGCTGCTCAGGTTGACCTGACGGTTGACCATTTCTTCATCCGCCAACGCTGTCAGCGCAGGGCGATCAACCTTGCCGTTGGCGGTCAGCGGTAGCGCGTCCAGCCACAGATAGCTGCCGGGGATCACCGCTCTGGGCAGGGTTGTCGCCAGATGGGCGTGCACCGCCGCTTCGTCAACGGGCTCGGCCACCACGCAACAAGCCACCAGCCGCTGGTCCTGCGCCGCTTCACCGACCATCAACACCACCGCGCTGCGAATGCCGGGAAACGCTTCGAGCCGGGCTTCGATCTCGCCCAGTTCCAGGCGCACGCCGCGCAACTTGACCTGAAAATCGTTGCGACCGAGAAACTCCAGCTGGCCGTCCGGGCGATAACGCGCCAGATCGCCGCTGCGATAGAGCCGATCACCTGATACAAACGGGTTGTCGATAAAGCGCTCGGCACTCAGTTGCGCCAGCCCCAGATAACCCCGGGCCACGCCCACGCCGCCAATATGCAGATGCCCGGTCACGCCCACCGGCACCGGCTCGTCGCGATCATCGAGCACGTAAAAGCGATTGTTGGAAATTGGCCGACCGATCGGCAGTTGCCGGGCCGGCACGTCGGCGCCGGGCTCAAGGGTCCAGATGCTGTTGATCACCGTGGTTTCGGTCGGGCCGTAGACATTGTGCAACCGCGCATGGGGCAGACGCTCCTGGAAGCGCCGGGCCAGAGCCGGCGGCAGTTCACCGCCGCCACTGAACACATCGGTCAGCGACGCACACTGACTGACCTCGTCGACCTCCAGAAACAGTTGCAACATCGCCGGCACGAACACCAGCGCCGTGACCTGCTGCTCGCGCACCTCGCGCGCCAGATACGCCGGCTCGTAATGCCCGCCGGGCCGCGCGATCACCAGTCGTCCGCCGGTTGCCAGCGGCCAGAAGGTCTCCCACGCCGAGGCGTCGAAACCGAACGGGATCTTGTGCAGCATCGCCCCCGCTTCGCCGCAGACCTGCAAGCACCACAGCAGCAGGTTGCTCAAGCCACGATGCGCGACCATCGCGCCCTTGGGCAACCCAGTGGTGCCGGAGGTGTAGATCACGTAGGCGAGATGGTCAGGGGTGACGCCAACATTGCGTGGGTCGAGATTGTCCGCCGGCAACGACGCCCAGCTCGCGGCATCTTGTTCGAGGTCGAGGATCGGCGCTTCCCAGGTCGAGCCTTGCACGGCCTGACGCAAAATCCCCTGCGCCGAACCGAACGTCAGCAGCACCGCCGGGGTGCTGTCGCCGAGCATATGGCTCAGGCGTCCCAGCGGATAATCCGGATCCAGCGGCACGTAGGCGCCACCGGCCTTGAGCACCGCCAGCAGCGCCACCGGCAACTCAAGCGAACGCTCGATGCACACCGCCACGCGCACATCCGGGCCGACGCCCAACGTGCGCAAATGCCGCGCCAGTCGGTTGGCCCTGGCATTGAGTTCGGCGTAGCTCAGGGCTTCTCCCTCGAATACCACCGCGCAAGCCTGAGGGTTGCTCGCGGCCTGCGCTTCGACCAGTTGATGCACGCAGGGCGCCGCTTGCGTCAGTGGCGCGGCGCGGTTGAAGTCGACCAGCACTTGCTGGCGCTCCGCCTCGTTCATCAACGGCAAGGTATTGATCGGTTGCTTGGCGTCGGCGGCGATCTGTTCGAGCAGATGACGGTAGTGCCCGCTCAGGCGCTCGATGGTCGCAACGTCGTAGAGGTCGGTGTTGTATTCCACCAGCAAGTCCAGCCGCCCTGCCCGCTCGACCCATTCGAATGCCAGATCGAACTTGGCCGTGGCGCTAGTGGTGCCGAACGGCGCCAGTTCCAGCTCGGGCATCGACACCGCGTTGCCCGGCGTGTTCTGCAGCACCAGCATCACCTGGAACAACGGTGAATGACCGGGGTCGCGCTGCGGGTTGACCGCTTCGACCACGCGGTCGAACGGCACGTCCTGATGGGCATGGACGTCGAGCATCTGGCCACGCACTTCGCGCAGCAGTTCGGCGAAGGTCTGCTGCGGATTCAGGCGCTGACGCAGCACCAGCGTGTTGACGAAGTGACCGATCAGCGGCTCGACTTCCGGGCGATTGCGGTTGGCGAACGGCGTGCCGATGCACAGATCCTGCTGACCGCTGTGGCGCCACAACAACACCGCCAAAGCGCCGAGCAGCACGTTGAACAGCGTGCCCTGGGTCTGCCGGGCCAGCGCCGTGAGTTCGCGCAAGGTGCCGCCATCGACCGAGGAGCTGAAAGTGGCGCCGACATAACGCTGCACCAACGGCCGCGGCCGGTCGGCGGGCAAGGTCGACAACAGCGGCGCGTCGTCCAGGTTGCGCCGCCAGTAATCGAGCTGAGCGTCCAGCACCGCACCGCCCACACGTTGTTGCTGCCAGCAGGCATAGTCGGCGTACTGCACCGGCAGCGGCGCAAGTGACGGGGTTTCGCCCCGCACATAATCGCCGTACAACGTGGCCACCTCCTGCAGGATCACGCCCATCGACCAGCCGTCGGCGATGATGTGATGCACGCTGTACAGCCACAGATGCTCGTCGTCGGCCACGCGCAGTAGCGACGCCCGCAGCAAGGGTCCGGTGGCCAGATCGAACGGCGCCCGGGCGTCCTGTTCGACGGCGAATCGCACTTGCTGCTCGCGCTCTTTGCCAGGCAACTGGCGCAAATCCGTCACCGACAACGACAGCGGCATCGACGGATGCACCACCTGACGCGGTTCACCGTCGACCTTGCAAAACGTCGTGCGCAGGACTTCGTGGCGGGCAACCAGTTCATTCAACGCTCGTTCCAGCCGGGCGACGTCCAACTGCCCTTTGAGCGTCACCGCCGTGGGCACGTTGTAGAACGGGTTGCCAGGTTCCAGTTGATCGAGAAACCACAGTTGCCGCTGCGAAAACGACAGCGGCCAGGACGCGTGTTCGCCGGTGCGACGGGGAATCGCCGCGTCAGCGTGCCCGCCGAGCAAGGCGATCAGTTCCTGTTTGTGGCGCTTGAGCGCCTGGGTCAGCTCTTCGGTGAGAAACCCGCGCGGCGCCTTGCAGCGCAGCCTGTCACCGTCCACTTCGAGCGCCACGCCATGGCGAGCGAACAACGCCAGCAATTGATCGGCATTCATACTTCGAACTCCTCCATGTCTTCGTCGTCCAGGCTGGCGCTCACAGGCTCGATGGCAAACGCCTCGACCGGCGCGCGGTGCTGTTCATCGGCCGTGCGCAGCCCGCCGATCATCGAGTAGATCAATTCATGACTCGGCCCGAGGTCGAACAGCGCCGTCAGTTGCTGCTCCTCGACCGAGCCGATGCCGCACAGACCCAGACCGTGTTCGACGGCGGTCATGCTCAGCAACTGGGCCATGGCGCCGCTTTCGATGTGGCAGAAGTCGCGGCTGCGCTCGCCATACAGCGGCCGGATCGCGGCCATGTCGGCGATGAAGAACAGCGAGAACGCGGCGTTCTCGTACACCGGACGGTTGACGAAATAGTCGTAGGTGTCCGGGTCGAGCAATCCACTCTCGAGCGCCAGCAAACGATGCTGGCGCGGATCGTAGTAATACGCACCACCGGGCACACCGAGCACGCGATCCGCCTTGACGTAGAGGTAGGCCTGAATCGGGTACAGGCCGCCCGCCGACGGGAACTGGTATTTCACCTCACCGTCGAGTTGTCCTTGGGCCAGCGCTGCCAGCACGTGCGCGAAGGCCTGGGTGGCGATCGGTTGCCGATCGTATTGACGCACCGAGCGGTAATCGCTCAGACGCCGGGCGAAAGCCGGGTCTTGCGGCAGATCCAGCGCCAGCGCCGGCAGGGTTCGAACAAACTCACGGCGACCGCGCTGCTCAGCCTTGAACTGCGCACGCTGCTGGGGATCTTCGATGATGTCCTGCACGGGCTCCGGCGTCTGCTGCACGTTGCCGAGCAGTTCCTGACGCGCGCGGTTCTGGCGATACATGCCGAGCAAATGCAGCAACGTCGGCTGGGCCAGCAGTTGCGCCACATGCGGGCGGAACTGCAAGGCACCGGACAAGGCGTTGCTGATCCGGACGATATCGATCGACGTTGCGCCGAGGTTCAGCAGGTTGGCGTTGGCGGCGATGGATTCGCGCTTGAGTACGCCCTGCACGATTTCCACCAGCCGCTGTTCCTGCGGGCCCTCGACTTCCAGCGCCGGCCCCTGCTGCTCGATCTGCTCAGGTTCGGGCAGGCGTTTCTTGTCGACCTTGCCGTTGGACGACAACGGCCAGGCCTCGACGAAGGTGAACGACGCCGGAATCATGTAGGCCGGCAGTTTGTCGCTCAGGTACGTGCTGAAATCGCTGGCCTGCAACGCCGGATCGGCCTTGAGTACATAACCCGCCAGGCGCTTCTCGCCCAGCGTGCTGCCGAGAATCCGCACCACCGCGCTCTGCACGCCGGGATGGCGATTGAGCGCGGCTTCGATCTCGCCCAGTTCGATGCGATAGCCCTGCACCTTGACCTGGTTGTCTTCGCGGCCGAGGAATTCGATGTTGCCGTCCGGCAGCAAGCGCCCCAGGTCGCCGGTGCGGTACAGCCGCTCGCCAGTCAGTGGATGGGCGAAGAAACTGCCCGCGCTGAGTTTTTCATCGCGCCAGTAACCTTTCGCCAGACCGATACCACCGATGTACAGCTGCCCGGCGACCCAGGTCGGGCGCACTTGCAGCGCGTCATCCAGCACGTAGAAGCGCTGATGATCGAGGGCCTTGCCGTAGGGGATGCTGCGCCAGGCCGGGTCGACATGCTGCACCGGATAGCAGATCGACCAGATCGACGCTTCGGTGGCGCCGCCCAGGCTGATCAACTGCAAGTCCGGCTGCAAGGCCCAGGCCCGCTCGGGCAGGGTCAATGGAATCCAGTCGCCGGACAGCATCGCCACGCGCAGGCTGACGGGCAACGCACCACCCTCGCCCTCTGCGTACTCGACCAGCATGCCAAGCAACGCCGGCACCGAGTTCCACAGGCTGACTTGATGACGCTTGATCAATTGCAGCCAGTGCACCGGATCGAGAGTCAGTTGCGGGTCGAGGATGACCACCGCAGCACCCACGGCCAGCGTGCCGAAGAAGTCATAGACCGAAAGATCGAAACTCAGCGACGAGATCGCCAATACGCGGTCGTTCGGGCCGACGGCAAAGCGCCGGTTGATGTCGAGCAGCGTGTTGACCGCACCGCGATGATCGATCACCACACCTTTCGGCTGACCGGTGGAGCCGGAGGTGTAGATCACGTAGGCGAGGTCGCTCTCGCTCACCTGCACCGGTTGCAGCGCCAGCACATCGTTTGAGACTGCATCCGTCACGGCAATGGCCGTGATCTGCGCCGGCCATTCAATTTGGTCGAGCAGCGCCGGTTGGGTCAGGGCCAGACTCGCCTCGGCCCGCTCCAGAATATGCCGCAATCGTTCCGCTGGCTGGGTCGGTTCGATCGGCAGGTAGGCACCGCCGGCGTACAGAATCGCCAAAGTCGCAACCACTTGCTCCCAGCCGCGCTCCATCACCACCGCGACCAACCGGTTCGGCACCACGCCCTGCGCTTGCAGCCGGGCGCCGAGTTGCCGGGCCTCGTTGCGCAACTGTGCGTAGGTCAGCTGCCGTGCGCCGATCACCGCCAGTGCATCCGGCGTGGCGAGGGCCTGACGTTCGAACAATTCGTGCATCAGTGGCAGCATTTGCTGATTGTCGACCGGCGCCGGCAACTGCGCCTGCGGCAACAGTCGAGGCGTGTTTGCGCCCCAGGCTGTCGGCTCGCAAAGGCTGTCGAGCAGCGCGTTATAGGCGACGAACATCTGCTCGATCATGCCTTGCGGGAACAGCTCGTCGATGCTGTCCCAGTTGAATAACAGGCGTCCTTCCAGCTCCAGCAAGGTGTGGTCGAGCCAAACCTGTGGGGTCTGGGTGATGCTGTGCATGTGTTTGGCATTCAATGCGTCAGCCAGGTTGAATTCGGCCAATTCCGGCGCCGCCTCGGACAGCGTGCTGTTGAACACGATCGGCATCGCCGTCTGCTGCACACCCCGTGCCTGGGACAATTCGCGCAGCACCCGCACGCCGCTGACCACCGAATGGTCGATTTCGCGCCACAGCTGCGCCTGCACGGCGCGGGCCTTGTCGGTGAAACTGAGCGCCCCGTCGATACCGACTTCCAGCAGCACCAGCGAAGTGAAGTCGCCGATGATTTCATCGACATCCGGGTGCAACGGCATGCGGTTGAACAATGGCAGGCTCAGGGTGAAGCGCGGTGTGCGGCTCCACAGCGCCAGCACTTCGCTGAACGCAGTCAGGAGCATCACCGACGGCGTCACCGCAAACTGTTTGGCCACGGCTTTGAGTTGCGCCCACTGCGCCGCCGACATGTCGCGGTCACGGCGAGTAAAGTGCGGGTTGGCGATGCTTTCGGGCTGGCGCACCAGCGGCAGGTCCGGCGCCGGGGCCAGAGTGGTTACCCGTTCACGCCAGTAGCCCAGTGCCTGCTCGTAGCGGCGACCGTTGCGCAGCTGTTGTTCGGCCAGCACGTAGTCGCGGAAAGTCAGGCCCGGTTCGGCCAGTTCCAGCGCCGGATCGACGTAGAACGCCATCAGTTCGCGGGCGAGAATCTGCGTGCTCGCGGCGTCGACGATCAGCGCGTCGAGGCTGATGTGCAAATGGGTGATGCCGTCATCCAGCAACGACAGGCTGAACTCGAACAGCGGCCAGCAACTGGCATCCAGCACCTGATGGGACTGGCGTTCGCGGGTCGCTTCCAGCGTGCGCTGCGCCACATCGGCGGGTAAACCGCGCAGATCGCTGCGAGGCATGCGATAGGTCGGCACCTGCGTCAGCACTTGTTGCGTACCGTCGCTGAGGAAGATCACGCGCAGCATGTCGTGGCGCTGGATCATGCGGTTCAGCGCCAGCTCGAAACGTTCGGCGTCGAACCCGGGAATGCGTAGCTCTTCGTAGCCGTGAGCGCTGACACCGCCAAGGCTGACCGTGGTCTCGCGACCGAACCAGTACGCTTGCTGGATATCGGTCAGGGGGAACGGTTCATGTCGATTAGCACGATCCGGCCCGATCTGGATGAACGCCGGTTCGACGCTCTGATCATCACGCGAGACCTGCGCCGCCAGATCCATCAATACGGGCGTCTGGAACAGACTGCTCAGGGACAGTTGCGCGCCCATCCGCTGGTTGATCGCGTAGATCATCCGCGTCGCCAGCAGCGAGTGGCCGCCGAGGTCGAAGAAGTTGTCGTGGATGCCCACCCGCTCGCACTTGAGCACCTCGGCCCAGATCTCGGCCATCTGCCGTTCAGTGTCGTTGCGCGGCGCTTCGTAAGTCGCCCCGGCACTGCGTTCCGGCGCCGGCAGCGCTTGGCGGTCGAGCTTGCCGTTACGGGTCAGCGGCAGTTGCGAGAGCCGCACCCAGGCGCTCGGGATCATGTGTTCGGGCAACTGGCGTTGCAGTTCGCCACGCAAGAATTCACTCGTTGCGGTGCCGACCACGTAGGCCACCAGACGCTTGTCCCCGGCGACGTCTTCACGCAGCAGCACGGCGGCTTCCTGCACGCCGGGCTGCTGGTGCAACAGGCTGTCGATCTCGCCGAGTTCGATGCGAAAGCCGCGCAGTTTCACCTGTTGGTCGATGCGTCCCAGGTATTGCACGTTGCCGTCGGCCAGGAATTTCGCGAGGTCGCCGCTGCGGTACATCCGCGCGCCCGGCTCGGCACTGAACGGATCCGGCAGAAAGCGTTCGGCGGTCAGGTCCGGGCGGTTCAGATAGCCACGGGCCAGACAGGCGCCGGCGATGTACAACTCGCCCGCGACGCCGACCGGAACCGGATTCAAGTGCTCGTCCAGCACGTACAGCCGCGCGTTGGCGATGGGCCGTCCGATGGGCGGCGCGTCCGGCCAGGAATCGGCCTCGTTGCACTCAAGGCTGAACTGGCTGACCACATGGGTTTCGGTCGGCCCGTACTGGTTGTGCAACCGAGCACCGCCCAGTCCACGGACAAACCCGCGCAGCTCGTCATTGATTTGCAGGGCTTCACCGGCGGTGATGATCTCGCAACCGCCGGCCGGCGTCGGCGCATCGGGCTCTGTCAGACCGGCGAGTTGCTGCAACACGGCGAACGGCAGGAACGCGCGCTGCACGCCTTCGGCCACCAGCGTCGGACGCAGCGCGGCGAGGTCCTTGCGGCTGGCTTCAGTCATCAGCAACAGGCTGCCTCCCTGGCAGAGCGTGCTGCAGATTTCCTGGAACGAGACGTCGAAGTTCAGCGAGGCGAACTGCAGCACACGCTGCGGTGCCGTGGCCTGATCGAGTTGCCAGGCAATCAGGTTGTCCAGCGCGCGACGGCTGTGGGCCACGCCTTTCGGGCGTCCGGTGGAGCCGGAGGTGTAGAGCACGTAGCCGAGGTGTTCCGGGCTTACCGTGACTTGCGGATCATCCGTTGGGAGTTGCGCCCATTGCGAGGCGTCAGTGTCCAGGCAGCAGATTTTCGCCTCGTTCGCCGGCAGCCCGGCCATCAGGCTCGATTGCGTCAGCAACAGGGTCGGCGCGGCATCGCTGAACATGAACGCCAGACGCTCGCTCGGGTAAGCCGGGTCGAACGGCACGTACGCCGCGCCGGCCTTGAGGATCGCCAACAGGCCGATGACCATGTGCGGCGAGCGCTCCAGACACAAACCGACGCGATGCTCGGGGCCGACGCCTTGTTCGATCAGGTAATGCGCGAGGCGATTGGCCGCGCGATTCAGTTCGCCATAGCTCAGTTGTTCGCGGTCGGCGAGCAGCGCCACGGCGTCGGGCGTTTGCCGGGCCAGGGCTTCAAAGCGCTCAACGCAACCGGGCAACGACGCGGTATTGCGCGCGGTGCGGTTCCAGTCATGAACGATTTGCTGGTGTTGCTCGGCGCTCAGCAGCTTGATCCCCGCCAGCGACTGTTGGCTGTCCTCGACCATTTGCGTCAGCACCCGACGCAGGTACTCGCCGAACTGCTCGACGGTGCGGCGCTCGAACAGGCCCGAGGCATATTCCAGACCACCGACGATCTGCCCGTCGCGCTCACTGAGCGCCAGTTGCAGATCGAACTTGGCCACCTGATGGCTGCTCTCGATCGGTGTAACGTCCAGCCCGCTCAGCAACAGGTCGGAATCCTGATCCTGCTCCCAGGCGAACAGCACCTGAAACAGCGGACTGTGGGCCAGACTGCGCGGCGGGTTGAGCAATTCCACCACTTGCTCGAACGGCAGGTCCTGATGCTCCTGAGCGTCCAGCGCCACTCGCCGCGCCTGTTGCAGCCATTGCGCCACCGACGGCGTACCTGACTGCGTCATGCGCAGCGCGAGGGTGTTGACGAAGAAACCGATCAGCCCTTCCAGCTCCTGCTGCGGACGGTTGGCCGATGGCACGCCGATCACCACATCGTTTTGTCCCGACAGGCGCGACAACAGCAGCGAAAAACCAGCCAGCAAATTCATGAACAGCGTGGTGCCTTGCTGCATGCCCAGGGCTTTCAATCGCCCGGTCAACGCTTCGTCGAAGGCCAGTGGAACGAAGCCGCCGAGATAATCCTGCACGGGCGGACGCTTGTGATCGGTCGGCAGCTCCAGCAGCACCGGCGCGCCGGTGAGGGTTTCGCGCCAGTAACGACTCTGCTGCTCCAGTACCTCGCCGGACAGCCACTGCTTTTGCCACACCGCGTAATCCACGTACTGCACCGGCAATGGCGGCAGCGGATCGTCGCGATCCAGCAGCGCCGCTGCGTACAGCTGGCCCAGCTCTCGGGTGAGCACGCCCATCGACCAGCCATCCGAGATGATGTGATGTTGGGTCAGCAGTAACACATGGTCATCCGCCGCCAATCGCAGCAGGCTGACCCGCATCAACGGGCCATGGCTCAGGTCGAACGGTCGACTGCCCTCCTCGTCGATCAAGCGGGTCAGGCGCTCTTGCGCATCGAGGCCCTGCACGTCAGTCACCGTCAGCCGGATGCTGTGCGCTGGCGGCGACACCCGTTGACGCCCTTCCCCCTCAACGGCGATGAACGTCGTGCGCAGCGCAGCATGGCGCGCCACCAGCTGATTGAAGCTGCGTTCGAGTGCCGCCACGTCCAGCGCACCACGCAGACGCAGGTTCAGCGGCATGTGATACGCCGCGTTGCCTCCCTCCATTTGTGCCAGAAACCACAGGCGTTGCTGGGCAGACGACAACGTTTGCGCGCCCACGCGTTCAAGGCTTGTGATCGCTGGACGAGCCGCAGCCTGACTGGCTTGCAGCCGTTCGGCGAACTGCGCCAGAACCGGTGCAGCAAACAACGTCGAAGGCGCGACTTCCAGCCCCAGCGAATGACGAACCTGCGCCAGCACGCGCATCACCAGCAGCGAGTGACCGCCGAGGGCGAAGAACTGATCCTGTCGCCCGACCCGCTCGACGCCGAGCACGTAGGCCCAGATCGCGGCGAGCGCAGTTTCCAGCGATCCTTGAGGCGCCTGGTATTCCTGCTGATCAAACGCCTCGACGTCCGGCGCTGGCAGACCGGGCCGATCAACCTTGCCGTTGGCGGTCAGCGGCAGCTTGTCGAGCCGCACGAACGCGGTCGGCACCATGTAGTCCGGCAGGCTTTTGTGCAGCTGTTCACGCAGTGAACGCGGGCTCAGCGCTGTGTCTGGCTTTTCGCAGTAATAGGCAACCAGACGTGGTTCACCGGGACTGTCCTGGCGCAGCAGCACTACGCTGTCGCGCACGCCCGGAATATCCGCCAGTCGCGTTTCGATTTCCCCCAGCTCCAGACGCAGGCCACGCAACTTGGCCTGGGAATCGTTGCGGCCAAGGAATTCCAGATGCCCGTCAGTCCGATACCGCGCCATATCCCCGGTGCGGTAAAGGCGTTCGCCCGCCACGAATGGACTGTCGATGAAACGTTCGGCAGTCAGTTGCGGCCGGTTCAGATAACCGCGCGCCACACCGACGCCACCGATGTACAACTCGCCCGCGACGCCCTCGGCAACCGGTGTGCCGTCAGCGTCGAGCAGATAAATCCGGGTGTTGGGCAGTGCCCGGCCGATGGGCAGCACCGCGTCGATCTGGCTGTTTTCGGTGAATTCAAAGCAGGTGCTGTCGATGCTCGCTTCGGTCACGCCATAGGCCTGGACGATCTGCACCCGATCACCGCAAAGCCTGCGCAATTGCCGCGCGCTGTGGGCGGTCCAGATGTCGGAGCCGCAGATCACGGTGCGCAGGAACGACAAGTCATGGCCGGTCTCTTCGACCCACGCCAGCAGCGGATTGAGCAGTGCCGGCACGAAGTCGGCAAAGCCGATCTGCGCCTCGCGCATCAGGCGATACAGGGCCGGAGGGTCCATCAGAGTGTCCCGTGGGCAGAGCACCAGCGTGCCGCCAAAACCCAGCGAACGGATCAGGTCCGCGCTGAACACGTCGAAGGAAAAACCGGCCATTTGCAGGTGGTTGATCGGCCCGCCCAAGCCATAGAGCTGCGCCCAATCGGCGCTCACGGCGACCAGCCCGCGATGCTCGACCATCACGCCTTTCGGGGTGCCGGTGGAGCCGGAGGTGTAGATCACGTAAGCCAGGTGTCGGGGTGTCAGGCCGATAGCGTGAGGATCGAGGTTGTCTGCCGGGAGCGAAGACCAATCAGAGTCGTCGGCCAGATCCAATATCGCGGGGGCAGTCGCCGACTGTTCGAGCGCCGCCCGCAATGCCTCGCGCGCCAAGCCATGGGTCAGCACCACCGGCGGTGCGCTGTCGACCAGCATGTGCGCCAGCCGCGCCTGCGGATACGCCGGGTCCAGCGGCACATAGGCGCCGCCGGCCTTGAGCACGGCGAGTACGCCGACCAACATCTCCAGCGAACGCTCCAGACACAGCCCGACTCGCACGTCCGGTCCGACCCCAAGGTTGCGCAAGTGATGGGCCAGCCGATTGGCGCGGGTGTTCAGTTCACGGTAACTGAGCGCTTGCTCCTGCCAGCGTGCAGCGATGGCCTCGGGGTTGCGCAGCACCTGCGTCTCAAACAGACCGTGCACGCACAGGTCTGCATCGAACGGTTTCAACGAGGAAAAGTCGGGCTGCGCGGGATTCGTCCCACGCAAGGAAGTGTTGTCGAGCATCGGAGATACCGTCCGTGACTACATTATTTTTGTGATCAGGCAGAGACAGCACGCGCCCTGCCGGTCAGGCCCCGGCATCAGGTGCCGGCACGGTCATTCGAATTCAGGAGGATGGCGCGGCGCGCGCGTGCAGACTCGCGTTGAACGCGGGCACACGCAGAAAATCGGGGGGAGACAGGCTGGAGAAGAACGCCGCCGCGCGGTCGGCGCAGGCAACTGGAAAGTGGGCCGAATCATTGGCGACAGATGTCGCCCCGTTCATTGCATCGACAATTGCAAACCGCGTGACCAATTGAAACCTCGACTTCCATTTGAGGGTCAACGACGAGGAACAACCTGCGCGGGGATGACAGCGCCAGGGTGGTCCCGATCGGCTGCGACTGCCGGGTCTGTAGACGCACGGCAATCTTCTGGCGCCGGGTTTATGACCCGAAGCGCCGGCGGATAATAACCACGTTTTTTGCTGGTGAGGCAAACAAAATGTAGGAATTCGACGAAATAAATATCAGCTGTTTCCTACACCCCTGTGACGATGGCAAAGAGACAGGAATGTCAAAAATGCTCGAACACCGCCCCACCGTTTCGTCCAGGCGACGGACATCGAAACCCGCGCAGAGTCTTGACCGGCCAGTGAAAAAACCACCGCGCGACGTGTTGCAATCACCCAGCGCTAACAAACGCTAACAACGCATAACTGGCAGTCATTCTGCCGTGAAGGCAGGCTTGAATCTCACCGCTGAACGCCAGGCCACCTGCGAACCTTTTCGGTCGCCTCGCTCAGTCGAACGATGGTTTTGCGAGGGATTCGACCATGGCTGAAGGTTATCGCAACAATTGCCTGTGCGAGGCTGACCGGCTCGGCAATGACGAACTGTATGCCTTGGTCGCGGGCGCCGTCAGCCATGGCCGGGGGGAGGCGCAACAACTGTTCGCGACGGTGACGCCGTTACTCATCGCCTTTTACGAGGGACAGGCGCAGGCCGGGCGGATCCGTCGTGAAGACACCGGCAACCTCGTCCAGCAAGCTTTCAGGATGCTCTATCAGGAACAGGCCGCCCATGACCCGAGCTTTCCGTTTCGCGCCTGGCTGATCGAGATCGCGCGCTCGACTCTGCTCAACAATCCGGGCCATCGCGGCACTGACGCCGTGGCCACGGCCGACGCTTTAGCGGGTGCGCCCATACGCGAATGCCATGAAGCCACACGGGCAACGTGAACCGCCCTTCTCGCTGTGCAATGCTCTTCAGGGAATGCCCATGATTGATATCGAAAAAACCCTCTACTCCGCGCATACCCACACCACAGGAGGTCGCGAGGGCACAGGGCGCAGTCAGGATGGCCGACTGGATCTCAAGCTTTCTCCACCGGGCGCACCCGGCAGCGGAACCAACCCCGAGCAATTGTTTGCCGTGTGCTGGTCGGCCTGTTTTCTGGGCTCACTGCGCCATGCCTGCAACGCGCGCAAGATCGGTTTTCCGGCAACGGCCGGAGTCGATGCTCAAATCGATCTGGTCCATGGGGAGCAGGGTTTTTTCCTGCAGGCGAGACTGGCGGTGTCACTGCCGGAGATCGAGCCTGAGGTGGCGCAACAACTGATCGACGCGGCGCACCAGAATTGCCCTTACTCCAAGGCCACGCGCAACAACATCAAGGTCAGCATCACCCTCGCCTGATCCGCCTTTTGCCCACAGCAAAACGCTCAGTCTTCCAACCACACCTTCGTACTATCCGGCGACACCATGGTGCAATAGATCGCGCCCGGGGCTTTTGATGTGATGGCGGGAAACCGACAAAAGCCAGGAGTTGCGCATGAACAAGCTGACGACTGCCGCGGGCGCGCCCGTGGTTGATAACAACAACGTACAGACCGCCGGCCCGAGAGGCCCGATGCTGTTGCAGGACGTTTGGTTGCTGGAAAAACTGGCGCACTTCGATCGCGAAGTCATTCCTGAGCGGCGCATGCACGCCAAGGGTTCGGGTGCGTTTGGCACTTTCACCGTCACCCACGACATCACCCGTTTCACCAAGGCCAAAGTGTTTTCCTGCGTGGGCAAGACCACCGATGTGTTCGTGCGCTTCTCGACCGTGGCCGGCGAACGTGGCGCGGCGGATGCCGAGCGCGACATCCGTGGATTCGCCATCAAGTTCTATACCGAGCAAGGCAACTGGGACCTGGTGGGCAACAACACGCCGGTGTTCTTTCTGCGCGATCCGTTGAAATTCCCCGACCTCAACCATGCGGTCAAACGCGACCCGCGCACCAACCTGCGCAGCGCCCGCAACAACTGGGATTTCTGGACACTGCTGCCCGAGGCGCTGCATCAGGTCACGATCGTCATGAGCGACCGCGGACTGCCGCGCACCTATCGCCATATGCACGGTTTCGGCAGCCATACCTTCAGTTTCATCAGCCCGGCGAACGAGCGTTTCTGGGTGAAATTCACCTGGAAGACCCAGCAAGGCATTGAAAACCTCACCGACCAACAAGCCGCAACCCTGATCGGCGATGACCGCGAAAGCGCCCAGCGCGACCTGTACAACGCGATCGAGGAAGGTCACTTCCCGCAATGGAAGCTCTACGTGCAAGTGATGCCGGAGCTGGATGCCGAGACTTATCCGATCAACCCGTTCGACCTGACCAAAGTCTGGCCCCACGCGGATTACCCGCTGATCGAAGTCGGTGTGCTCGAACTCAACCGCAACCCCGACAACTACTTTGCCGACGTCGAACAGGCAGCCTTCAACCCGGCCAACGTGGTGCCCGGCATCAGCTTCTCGCCGGACAAAATGCTTCAGGCGCGACTGTTCTCCTACGGCGATGCACAGCGCTATCGCGTCGGCGTCAATCATCATCAGATCCCGGTGAATGCGCCGCGCTGCCCGGTCAACAGCTATCACCGGGACGGCCAGATGCGCACCGATGCGAACGCGGGCAGCACAATCGGCTACGAGCCCAACAGCTACGGCCAGTGGGCCGAGCAACCGGATTTCAGTGAGCCACCGCTGGCCCTCAAAGGCAGTGCCGGACACTGGAATCATCGCGAGGACGACGATTACTTCTCGCAACCGGGTGCGCTGTTCCGGGCCATGTCGCCCGCCCGGCAACAGGTCTTGTTTGAGAACACGGCGCGCTCGATCCATGGCGCCAGCGCCCAGACCCGACAACGCCACATCGATAACTGCACCCGTGCCGATCCGGCGTACGGTGCAGGTGTTGCGCAGGCCATCGAAGCGCTGGGCTGATCCGCAATGATGCAAGCAGGGCCGGCAGGATTGATCCTGCTGGCCCTGCTGCCGTTGTCAGTCCTCTACGATGCTTTTCGCTTCAAGAAACGCTTCCAGCCCCGACACCCCGACCGGCTCCATGATCACCCTTGCATGTCCCGCAGACCGGACCAGCTCGTAGTTCTCCAGCACCTGCGCTGCGTTGGCGAAGGACTGCGACGCGTACTGGCTGACCCATTGCGCACGGGCCAACGGTGCGCCGTATTTCTCGATGGCGGTGTCGCGTATTTCGTCGGTGCTCTCCAGTACCGCCGCCTGAAGGCGCTTGAGCATGTCGATACGCTCGGCTTTGGAGGTACGCCCCATCGTGTTTTGCGCACGCTGGGCGGCGGCGATGGCTTGCCTGGCGTCGTCTCGGTTGGCCAGGGTGACGGTGCCGATGACAGATTCCGTTGCCGGATTGATGCATTCGATCGTTTCGCGGCCCTGAACGTGCACTAACACGCCATCGATGTAGCTGTGCTTGATAGTCCACATGTCGATATTCCCAAAGGGTTGAAACAGCAACGCCCGGAAAATCCGGGCGCTGGTCAGGGCGACGGCTCAGTCGGGTAATGATTCACGGCTGAAGGCTTGCACCTCCTGCACCAGGCCGCGAGCGGCCATTTCCACCAGTTGCCGGCCCTTTTCCGGCGAAGCCTGCGCCGGGTCCGAGCCCATTCGGCCGTCCGGGTGACGGGCGCGAAAATCCGCCGCCTCACGGATCGGTCCCCAATTGGCGATCTGCGGCGAATAGTCCGCCGACTTGATGGAATCGGGGTATGCCCACTGGGTCACGGCGATTTCCGAAGGCGTGGCATGAATGCCGTGGCCGGTCGGGAACTGCTCACGGGCCAGCTCGTTAACCCCTTCCAGGTCCCACCAGTTGCACAGCTTCAGGGCGAGCCCGGCTTTGCGGCGGGCGAAACTCGCTTCAGCGTACAGCTCCGAAAACGCGGCTTCGATTGACGCGATGTTGCCGCCGTGGCCATTGAGGAAAAAGATCTTTTCAAAGCCGTGGGCGGCCAGCGAACGAGTCCAGTCGGCGATAGCAGCGATGAAGGTCGAAGGCCTGAGCGAAATGGTGCCGGGGAAACCGAGGTGATGCTGCGCCATGCCGATGTTGAAAGTCGGGGCGATCAGGAGGTCGGTGTTCTTCTGCGCTTCATGGGCGATGATTTCCGGGCACATCCAGTCGGTGCCCAGCAGGCCGGTCGGCCCGTGCTGTTCGTTGGAACCGATCGGGATGACGATGGTGCGGCTGCGTTCGAGAAATTGCGCTATTTCGGACCAGGTCGATAGGTATAAAAGCATCAGGATTCTCACTCTTCGAAGGTTCCTCGCGGAACGAGGCTGGGTGTTCAATGCACCTGCAACAGCAGCGTCATTGATACCACCCGCCTCCCTTCAACGACAGAATACGAAGGTATCGGAATCGTAAAAACACCCTAATCGCGGACGAGAAATTCGCGGGGCGATTCGCCCATCACCCGTCTGAACATTGCGCTGAATGCACTCTGGCTGGCGTAGCCCAGATCCCGGGCAATCAGCCCGACGGACTGCCCCTTGTCGAGCCGGTCGATGGCGGTCGCCAGCCGCACTTGCTGCAGCCAGTGGCGAAAATTCAGGCCGGTCTCATTGACGAACAAGCGAATCAGCGTGCGCGAACTGGCGCCGACCCGGTCTGCCCAATAGCCGATCGAATGGTCTTGTCCGGGGTCCTGCAGAATCGCCTCGCAGACCGTGACCAGTCGCCGGTCGAGCGGCCACGGCACTTCGATCGGCAACGTCCGCGCCGCCTGCAACTCATTGATTATCAGCGCCACGATGTGCGCGTTGCGCCCCTCCTGCGGATACTCGATAGGCTGCTCGGCCAGGGCCAGAATCAACTCGCGCAGCAGTCCGGGGATCTCCAGCACTTTGCAGTGAGGGCCCAGCCCGGCGCAGACCTGCGGGTCGATGTAGATCGAGCGCATTTTGACGGCGCTCAGCATCAACTGATCGTGGATCATTCCGGGCGGAATCCACAGCGCCCGCTTCGGCGGCAGGATCCACAACCCTCGTTCGGTGGCTACCCGCATCACGCCGTTCGAGGCATACAGCAACTGCCCGTGTCGATGTACATGCGGTTCGTTGTACTCGCCGGTGGCCTGATCGCGCACCAGCACGGTCATTACGCGCGGCACATCCTGATAGTCGGGATAACGTTCGCTGCGCGGCGCGGATCCTCGCTTTGCGACGACCTTGCGCACCTCTTGTTTCATCGAGTGTTGCCTCCTGAAAACAGACGTTGATCGTGGTAAAGCGGCGATTGTCACTTTGGCGACAAATCCTGGCATTTGCCATGGCCGGCCCATTGTTAGCCTTGCGCTCATTGTTCATCAATGAGGCCTTTCCCATGGCAATCACCCGCAATCTCTCCGGCCACCAGCAGAGCGTCACGGCGGTGATCGGCCTGCTGATCCTGTCCATCGCCCTGCGTCCGCCGATCATCTCGGTGGGCCCGATTCTGCTGTTGATCCAGCAGCACTTCCAGTTGAGCTACACCCAGGCCGCGCTGCTGACCTCGATTCCCGACGTGTGCATGGGCGTGTTTGCATTGCTGGTTCCGAGCCTGGCCCGACGTTTCGGGATTGATCGCAGTGTCGTCGTCGCGCTGACACTGTTGGGCACGTCCACCTTGCTGCGGGCGATCTCGCCAAACGCATTGTTCCTGCTCGGCAGTACGTTCTTCGCCAGCATCGGCATTGCCGTCGCCGGCGCGATGACCGGTGCGTGGATCAAGACCCACTTTGCGCAACGGCCGGCGCTGTTCATGGGCATTTATGCCGGCGGCCTGAGTCTGGGCGCGACCCTCGCGGCGGTGCTCAGTGCGCCGATTGCCGAGCTGGCGCAGGACTGGCAGGTCAGCGCCGGAGTCTGGAGCGTGCTGTGCCTCACCGCCATCGTCAGTTGGGTGTGGATGGCACGGCGTTTTGCGACACCGGCGCCAGCGGTGAAATCGCCGTCGAACCCGAGCAAACGCCTGCCATGGGGCAAGCTGCAGGCGTGGCTGATCGCGTTGAACTTCGGTGCCGGTCAATTCGTGGTCTACGCCCTCTTCGCCTGGATGGCGCCTGCCTCGGTGGAAGCGGCCACGTCGAGTATTTCCCCGGGCATCCTGCTGGGCATTTTTACGGCGGTGTTCGCCGTCGCCAGCGTGGGTGCGGGACTGATTCCGGGCAAGGCCCACGACCGGCGCGGTTTGCTCGGGTTGTCGGCGTTGCTGGCCCTGCTCGGGGTGGGCGGCATGGCGTTCCTGCCGGCGTACTGGCCGATGCTGTACGTGGTGCTCGCGGCCATCGGGTTGGGCATGGGTTTCACCGTGGCCATGACCTTGCCGCTGGATCACGCCAGCACCAGCGAACAGGCCGGATTGTGGACGGTGTTCATGTTGTTCATCGGTTACCTGATTGCCGCGCTCGGGCCGCTGTTGTTCGGTGCCCTGCGCGAATACGCCGGGCACTATGGCCCGGCGTACACCTTGCTGTTCGCGGTACTGCTGTTGATGCTCGGCATCACCCCGCTGCTCAGACTGGCACCGGCAAGATCGCCGCAGGTGTCCGCTGCCTGAGCGCGAAGTGACAGACCTGCGACGCGCCTCGGCACGTCGCAGGGTTTCAGTTGGCCGCCGCGACTTTTTCAATCAATCGGGCCACTGGCGCCGGGTTCGACACCATCACCACGTGAGAGCCGCCCTTCACCACCTCGACCGCCCTGGCATCTGCACGCTTGGCCATGAACGCCATCGCCTGGGGCGGGATGTTCTTGTCCTTGTCGCCGTAGATGTACCACGACGGAATATGCTTCCAGGCCGGCGTTCCGGCCTGTTCGTTCAGCGCCGCTTCGGTCACCGGGCGTTGGGTCGCGGCCATCAGGGCCGCTTGTGCAGCCGGCACGTCGGCGGCGAACTGGTCGTGGAATTTGCTCTGCTGGATGTACAAGTCCTTGCCGCCATCGGCCAGCGCAACGGGTGGCGCCAGCGTTGGCCCGAGGGTGCTGCCGGGAAACTTGCCGGCGAGTCCTGCGACGGTCTCACCCGTTTCGGGGGCGAAGGCGCTGACGTACACCAGTGCTTTGACATTGGCATGATCGTTGGCTGCCTCACTGATGACGTTGCCGCCATAGGAGTGACCGACCAGCACCACCGGCGACTGGATGCTGCTCAGCAATGCCGATACCGCTGCGCCATCGCTCTTGACGCCGCGCAACGGATTGGCGGCGGCGATCACCGTGTAGCCATCCTTCTCGAGAATTTTCGCCACGCCATTCCAGCTCGACGCGTCGGCAAACGCACCGTGCACCAGCACGACCGTGGGTTTGGCGGTTTGGGCGAAGGCATTGGCGCCCAGGCACAGGCCGGCAGCGATGCTGAGTGCAGTCAGTGTTTTTTTCATGTGGATGTTCCTCGTATGACAGATTCAGGGGGCGTATCGGGTGAAGACAAAATCGTGGTTCTGCACCCGCGCCTGATGGCAGGCAAAGCAGGTCTGGTGCTGGGCTTCATCGGCGGGTTTGCCGTTGATGAACCGGCCGAATCCCCAGCCACCGGTCGAGGCGTATTGGCGCGAGTCCTTGACCATCACCTGAACGGTGGTGGCCGCCCCCGGAATCGAGGCTGGCTCGAATTCCGGCGACTGCACGTGCTTCCACGCCAGCTTCACCAGCACCGTGCCCTCGGGAAACGGCAGCGTCTTGCCCTGGTAAGCCTTGATCGCCCGGTCATTGCCCAGTACCGCGCGCAGTTCATTCAGCGGCGCGGCTTCCTGTGCCGGAGCAATCAGTGCCCACTGGCGGTAGTTTTTCGGCAGCTTCACGCCGTAGATCGGCGACGCTTCGCCGTCATCGGCCTGGCCCAAAGCGACACCGGCAGCCGCCAGTGCCGCGAGCGAAATGGCCGCTGGCAGCACGGCCCAATGGTTGAGTTTCATCGTCGGATCCCCTTCAGCCAGCGATCAGAGATGATCGGCATCGATCACCGCCTGAGCGAACGCCTGCGGCGCTTCTTGTGGCAGGTTGTGGCCGATGCCGCCGCTGATCAGCCGGTATTCGTACTTGCCAGTGAAGCGTTTGGCGTAGGCCTCGGCCGGTGGGTGCGGCGCGCCATTGGCGTCGCCTTCGAGGGTGATGGTCGGCACGCCGATCGAGGGGAATGCCGCCAGTTTTTTCTCCAGCGGATCGTATCGCGCCTCCCCTTTGATCAGCCCCAGGCGCCAGCGATAGTTGAAGATCGACACGGCGACGTGATCTGGATTCTGCAACGCGGCGGCACTGCGGTCGTAGGTGGCGTCGTCGAAGTTCCATTTCGGCGAGGCCAGCTGCCAGATCAGTCTGGCGAAGTCATGGGTGTTTTTTTCGTAGCCCAGGCGGCCGCGCTCGGTCGCAAAGTAGAACTGATACCACCACTGCAACTCCGCCGCCGGCGGCAGCGGCGTCTTGCCGGCGTCCTGGCTGCCGATCAGGTAACCGCTCACCGCCACCAGCGCTTTCACCCGTTCGGGCCAGAGCGCGGCGACGATGTCGGCGGTGCGCGCGCCCCAGTCATAACCGCCGAGCACGGCCTGCTTGATCTTCAGTGCGTCCATGAAGTCGATCAGATCCTTCGCCAGCGCCGCCGGCTGGCCGTTGCGCACGGTTTTGGCAGACAGGAAACGTGTGTCTCCATAGCCGCGCGCGTAAGGAATCAGCACCCGATAGCCCTTCTGCGCCAGTGCCGGTGCCACGTCGGTGTAGCTGTGAATATCGTATGGCCAGCCGTGCAGCAGGATGACCACCGGACCGTCGGCGGGCCCGACTTCGGCGTAGGACACGTCCAGCAATCCGGCCTTGACGTGTTTCAGCGCGCCGAAGGATACGTTGGTGCCGGCGGTAATGGCGTCGATCTTGCCGGCGGGCACTTCGGTGGCGCTGGCGTATGCCGAGGCAATGCCCAGCGCAAGCGCCAGCATCGAAACGGTGAGCAAGCGCCGGGATGGGGTTAGAGCATTAGAGTCAGTCATGCCGAGTCTCCCTCGTGAACCGCCGGGCGGCGGTTCCGTTCTTTGGTTTGAAGGGCTTGCGGATTGAAGGGTTAGCGCGCTGCCTGCGCAGCGGTTTTCTGCGCAGCCGCACGCAGTGGCCGGAAGGCTTCGCGCAGTTCTTCGCTGAACAGTTGCGGTTGTTCCCATGCCGCGAAGTGCCCGCCCTTGCTGACTTCGCTGAAGTAGGCCAGCGAGGGATAGGCGCGCTGCGACCAGACTTTCGGCGCACGGTAGATTTCGTGGGGGAATACGGTGATCGCCACCGGCACCTTGATGTCGGCAGTCTTCTGCGCGGCGGCGCTGAAGTTATTGTTGTTGTTCTCCCAGTAGAAACGGGAGGACGACGCCCCGCTGTCGGTCAGCCAGTACAGGCTGATGTCATCGAGCATTTCATCGCGGCTCAGGACCTTCTCGGGCTGACCGTCGCTGTCGGTCCACGCGGCAAATTTTTCGTACATCCAGGCTGCCGTGCCGGCGGGCGAGTCGGCCAGCAGATAGCCGATGGTCTGCGGCCGGGTCACCATCATTGCGCCGTAAGCGGCGTTGCGGCCGAAGAACTGCCTGAGCGAATTGAAGGCCGTGACCTCCGGTGCGGTCAGTCCCGCTGGAGCCGGATCACCGCTGTTGATCGGTTTGACCAGTTCCGGCGGTACGGTGGCCGGCATGTTCAGGTGGATGCCCAGCAAGCCGGGCGGCGCCAGGCGGCCCAGCGCATCAGAAATCACCGAACCATGATCGCCACCCTGGGACACGTAATGGCTGTAGCCCAGACGCTGCATCAACACATCCCAGGCCTTCGCCACCCGGTCAGGCCCCCAGCCGAGTTCGGTCGGCTTGCCGGAAAAACCATGGCCGGGAATCGACGGGATCACCACATCGAACGAGTCCTCGACCTTGCCACCGTAGGCCACGGGATCGGTCAGCGGACCGATGGTCTTGAGGAACTCGAACTGCGAACCCGGCCAGCCGTGGGTGAGGATCAGCGGCATCGCATTGGGATTGCGCGAGCGCACATGGATGAACTGGATATCGACGCCGTCGATGGTGGTCACGAATTCCGGCAAGGCGTTGAGCTTCGCTTCGGCCTTGCGCCAGTCATAGCCATTGCCCCAGTACTTGACCAGTGCCTGGACCTGCGCCAGCTGCACACCCTGGGACACGTCGTTGACCGTTTCCTTGTCCGGCCAGCGGGTGTCGGCAATGCGTTTGCGCAAGTCGCTCAACTTCGCTTCGTCGACATGCACGGTGTACGGGCGAATGGCTTGCGATGAATCCGCGGCCGGCGTCGTGGCCCAGGCGCCGCTGCTGCCAGCGAGTACGGCAAGGCCGAGCGCGCCGCCCCTGATGGATGACGCCAGGCAATGGCGCCAGGTGAGACCGGACAGAACCGCAACCATGATGGATCTCCTTGTAGTCATTATTCGAAAGGCATCGCCAATCGGATCAGACCACCGCGCTGGCATCGGGACGATTACACGATGGTGTCGGTCGATACCTTGGTATGACGCGCTGGCCTGGCGCGCAAAATCGCGCTCGAATTCAGCAGCGGTTAACGGGCAGAATGCGGCGGGGAAACGGCCCATTTGAATGACAGAGCGGAACAAGGATTGCGGATGCGTGGGGAAACAGCGCTCGAACGCCTGAGCACTACGCCATCGACCACTTCGCAATGGTGGGTGATCGGGCTGTGCATGCTGTTCAACGTGATCGACGGACTCGACGTGATGGCCATGGCCTTCACCGCCAGCCGGGTTGCGGCGGAGTGGGCGTTGAACGGCGCGCAACTGGGCCTGTTGTTGAGCGCAAGCCTGGTCGGGATGGCGCTCGGTTCGTTGCTGGCTGCGCCCAGGGCCGACCGCTTCGGGCGCAGACCTTTATTGCTTGCCGGCCTGCTGCTCAGTGGCCTGGGTATGTTGCTGTCGTTCTGGAGTCCGGATCATCACGTGCTGATGTTCCTGCGTCTGCTGACCGGCATCGGCACTGGGGCGGTGCTGGTCGGCGCGAACGTGCTGACGTTCGAACACGCCAGCCCGCAGCGGCGCAATCTGGCCGTCGCGTTGCAATCTCTCGCCTTCGCCATGGGCGCCAGTCTGGGCGGTGTGCTGGCGCATGGACTCAATGACTTGATGGGCTGGCGGTATGTCTTTCTCGCCGGGGGCTGCATCACGCTGGTAGCGGCGTTGGCCGGTGTCTTTTGGCTGCGAGAGTCGCCGTCATTTCTGGCACTTGAACACCGCGCGCCTATTCCTCCGCTGTCGCCTGACGACGTCAGCCGGCCGTTTTCAGCCGGTCAGTGGCAACAGACTCTGTCGCTGGCACTGGCACTCTTTCTGTTGATGTTCTGCTTTTACTTCGTGATGAGCTGGACGCCGGCCCTGTTGGTCGACAATGGCTTTACCGACCAGCAAGGCGCCCGGATCGGGATGCTGTTGGCGCTGGGTGGCATGCTCGGCGCCCTGTTTCTGGGTCTGGCAGCCAATCGTTTCGGCTGCCGACGTTTGTTGTCGGGTTTTCTGCTGCTTGACGCAGCACTGCTGCCGCTGATGGTGCCGGCCTCGCACGTCCCCGGTCTGGCGGCACTCGTGGCGGTCACGCTGGGGCTGATGCTCAATGGTGCAGTCGCGGCTCTGTTTGTCCTGGCCCCTCAAGCGTTCTGCACGTCGGTTCGCACGACTGGCGTCGGTGTGGTGCTGGCGATGGGGCGTCTGGGGGCGATCATTTCGCCGGTGGTCGCCGGGTTTCTGCTGGACGCCGGATGGACCGCACAACACCTGTTCATGTTTTTCGCCGGTAGCCAGGTGTTGGCGGTCCTGCTGATCCGGCGTGGCACTAGGGAACGATGATCAGCTTGCCCGTCGTGTTGCGCGACTCGATATCGCGATGGGCCTGTTGCGCATCATCCAGTGAATAACGCTTGCCGATCACGGCTTTCAGTTTGCCGGCACTGACCCACGCGAACAGTTGCCGGGATTTTTCCAGCAGCACCTCGCGGTTGCGCACGTAGTGCATGACCGAGGGATACGTCAGCTTGATGCTGCGCGGCATGCTGAAGATATCGATCGGCGGTGTCGGGTTCATGAACGGTCCGTACAAGGCCAGTGTGCCGAAGTAGTCCAACATCTCCAGCGAGTCGGCGAAACCTTCCGCGCCCGTGCCGTCGTACACCACATTCACCCGCTGGCCGTCGGTCAGGCGCAGGACCTGTCCGGCAATGTTTTGCGCCCGCCCGATCACCACATAGTCCGCCCCCGCCGCGAGTACCGCCTCGACCTTGTCGGCATGAGAAACCCGGCCTATGACCTTGCCGCCCAGCAGTTTGATCAGTTGGGTCAGCATCAGCCCCACGCCCCCGGCCGCCGCATGCACGAAGGCTACGTCGCCCGGCTGGATCGCATGCACCTTGTCCACCAGATTGCTGGCGGTCAGGCCTTGCATCATCAGGCTGGCGGCGGTGGTGAAGTCGATGTCGTCCGGCAACGGCACCAACTGGCTGACCGGGGCGATCACCTGTTCAGCGTAGCTGCCCGGCACGTAATGCCAGGCCACGCGGTCACCGACACTGAACTCCGTCACCTGCGGGCCGGTGGCCAGAACGATGCCGGCGCCTTCTGCGCCCAGTGTCAGCGGCAGTTCCCAGGCAGCGCCGAGCCCGCGTCGGGCACCGGTGTCCATGAAATTGATACCCGCCGCCATGACCTTGACCAGGACCTGTCCGGGCCCCGGTTCTGCCAGTTGAATGTCTTTCACCATCAAGACTTCAGGCCCGCCGAAGGCCTCGATTACCACTGCTTTCATAATGTTCTGCCCTGTCAAAGGGACGGCCTGTCCTGCTGCCTTTGCGGTGGCAGGAGTGCGGACGTCACATCGTTTTCATTCAATCGTCGGAGGACGTTGAAACCAGGGCCAAGACTGCGCGGCGGATGTATCCTCGCGGTTTCTCGAACAGGCTGATTTGCATGTTTGTATGGCTCGAGGGGCCGTAGATACAGTGGCTTACAAAAGTGCCACTGTGATGTCCGTCGCAGCGTGCGATGGCGGCCGATATTCGCGACGGGCGACACCAAAGTATGATGGGCGCGCGCCATCCGAAGGCGCATCTTTGTTCAACGGTGACTGCACACAACGAGAATCGGTATGACGAACGAGCAGGAGCGCGTCATCGAGGACGCTTCAGGCCGCGCGGATGACGCGGTCATGCCAGCGCCGGGGGTCGAAGCCATCATCGACAGCATCCCGGCCATGGTCGCCTTCATGACGCCTTCCGGTGAGCTGGAACAGGTCAACCGGCAAATCATGGACTACATCGGCGCCCCGCTCCACGAACTGAAAAAATGGCAGACCAGCGAAACCGTGCACCCGGACGACCTGCCCTCGGTCATCGCCGCGTGGATGCATTCAGTCGGCACCGGCACACCCTATGAGAACGAGCATCGCATCCGTCGCGCGGACGGTGTCTATCGCTGGTTCCATGTGCGCGGCCTGCCGATCAGAAACAACGAAGGTGCCATTACGCGCTGGTGTGTGCTGCAGGTCGATATCGATGAACGCCGGCGGGACAAGATCTTGATCGCCAGTGCCCTCGCCGAAGTCAGCGCTTCGGAAGAACGTCTGCGCGGGATCATCGATGCCGTTCCCGGTTTTGTCTGGAGCGCTTCGCCTGAAGGCAGCGTCGGTTTCGTCAATCAACGCTGGTGCGACTACACCGGCATGTCCCTCGAACAGGCTTGCGGCCATGGCTGGACGGCGTCCATCCACCCGGACGATGCGCCGGGGCTGGCGGTTTACTGGCAAACGATTCTGCAATCGGGAAACGCCGGTGAGTACGAGGCCCGCCTGAAGCGCTTCGACGGGATTTACCGCTGGTTTCTGATCCGCGCCGTGCCCCAGCGCGATGACACCGGGCAGGTCGTGCGCTGGTACGGCGAGAACACCGACATCGAAGACCGCAAACGGGCGGAAGTCTTTCTGGCCAAGGCCCAGCGCCTGAGCGCCACCGGTACGTTTTCCTGGCGGGTGAGCACCGACGAGATCACCTGGTCGGACGAGGTCTACCGCATCCTTGAACTGGACCCGGACACCCCGCCCGGCTTCGATGCGATCTATCGCCGCGTGCACCCGGACGACATTTCCAGCCATCGGGAAATGATCAAGCGCCAGCGCCGCAAGGGGCGTGACTTCGAACATGAGCACCGGCTGCTGATGCCCGACGGTACGGTGAAATACGTGCGGCTGGTGGCGCACTCGATCCCCCACGCACCGGACGGTTTCGAATACATCGCAGCGCTGCAGGACATCACCCAGCGCCGGCTTGCCGAAGAGGTCTTGAGCAAGGCGCGCTCGGAACTGACGCACCTGGCCAGAGTCGCCAGCCTCGGCGCGGTGACGGCGTCGATTGCCCACGAGGTCAATCAACCGCTGGCCGGTATCATCACCAACGCCAGCACCTGCCTGCGCATGCTCGGTGCCGACCCGCCGAACGTCGATGGCGCCAGGGAAACCGCGCGCCGCACCATTCGCGATGGCAATCGTGCTGCCGATGTGATCAACCGACTGCGGGCGCTGTTCTCGAAGAAAAGCATCACCATTGAAGACGTCAATCTGAATGACGCGGCACGGGAAGTCATCGCCATGCTGCTGGGCGAACTGCAACGCAATGGTGTGGTGCTGCATCCGGAGTTTGCCGAAGCCCTGCCGCTGGTCAGGGGGGACCGGGTTCAGCTTCAGCAGGTGATCCTCAACCTGATCATGAATGCCGCCGAGGCCATGAGTGCGATCCACGACCGGGCCCGGCAATTGATCGTCAGCACCGGTCTGGCGCCGGACGAGAGCGTTTACCTGGCGGTGAAGGACAGCGGCAACGGCGTCGATCCGCAGGACATCGAACGCATCTTCAATGCCTTCTACACCACCAAAAGCTCGGGCATGGGCGTTGGTCTGTCCATCAGTCGCTCCATCATCGAGCGCCACGACGGCAAACTCTGGGCGACCGCCAACGATGGCCCGGGCGCGACGTTTACCTTTGCCATCCCGAATTCGACGGACTTGCCGCAAACCGCTAACCGCGACCTCACCGATCGCACCGTGGAGAATGATTGATGGGTACGCATTTGCTCGTATCGGTGGTCGATGACGACGAATCGGTTCGTGAATCACTGCCTGACCTGATCAAGGAATTCGGCTTTACCGTCCAGGCATTTGCCTCGGCGCAGGCGTTTCTGTCATCGCCCTACCTGGACCTGACGCATTGCCTGATTCTCGACGTGGCCATGCCCGGCATGTCGGGCCCTGATCTGCAACGGGAACTGCTGCGCCGTGACTATCGCATTCCGGTGATTTTCATCACGGCTCACGGCGACACCAGCGAACAGGCAAAGCTGCTGAACAGTGGCGCGGTGGAGTGCCTGTTCAAGCCGTTCAGCGAAGCTCAATTGCTCAAGGCCCTGAGTGCCGCCCTGCCCCTCGACTGAGCGTGCAGCCGAACAGAACAAGGAATCGACATGTTGAACGCGAACAACGCAATGGCCCTTTCTCGTGGAGCAATACCGATGAGTGATGTCACGCCCGTCGTATTCGTTGTCGATGACGACATTTCCGTGCGCGAGTCGCTGGAGCTGATGATCCGTTTCGCCGGATGGCAGCCACGGCTGTTCGAGTCCGCGCAGGAGTTTCTCGACGCGCCTCGGACGCTGGTGCCCAGTTGTCTGGTGCTGGACATCAACCTGCCCGACCTGAGCGGCCTGGACCTGCAGACCGCCCTTGCCGATGAACGTCACAACATGCCGATCATCTTCATCACCGGCTACGGCGATATTCCGCGCACGGTGCGGGCGTTGAAGGCCGGCGCGGTGGAGTTTCTGACCAAACCGTTCAACGACGAGGTGATCCTCACCGCCATGGCCGATGCGCTGCAAAGCAGTCGCGTGGCGCTCGAGGGCGAAAAGAACCTGCGCTCCCTGCTCGAGGCCTACAAGACCCTGACGCCGCGCGAACAGGAGATCATGGCTTCGGTGGTCAGCGGACGGCTGAACAAACTGATCGCCGCCGACCTCAACATCAGCGAAATCACCGTCAAGGCCCATCGCGGCAAGGTGATGCGCAAAATGAAGGCCCGCTCGCTGGCAGACCTGGTGAAAATGGCGGCACTGATTACGCCGGCGTAGCAGGCAGGCTCTGCCAGAAGCGTTCCAGCCGCCGCAGATCGAGGCTGTCAAAGCCTTCCGAAGCCTGCTCGCGGCAGGCGCCGAGCAACTCCCGGGCCTGATCCGGTCGACCCTGCTCAAGCCAGAACCGCGCCAGATCCATCGATGACCGCAACTCCCACGCCCACGCGCCCTGCTCGCGGCTCAGCGCTATGGAGTCCTCAAGAACCGCCAGCATGGCCTGGTCATCATCGACGTGGATGGCCTTGAGAATACCGGCCTTGATTCGCAGCAACTCCGGCAGTGCAAAAGCATCGCCGCTTCGACGGCAGTGATCGATGGTGCCTTCGACCAGCGTCAGGGCCTTTGCGTGTTGCCCCCCCAGAATCAGGCCCTCGGCCAGTGCAATTTCGAATGAAGTGGTAAGCAGTTCGTATCGCATGCCGCGCAACCGCGCCAGACTCTCTTCCAGCATGGCAACTGCCTCCCCCGGCTCTTCGGCGCGGATGGCGATCGCCGCGCGCAACCCGTGGCAGGCGGCAATATAGGGGCCGAGTGCGTTGGTTTCGGCGATGGTACTGAACCGTTCGAGGCTGGCAGTTGCCTTCGCCAGATCACCGGTCCAGATATAGATGCACAGAATCCAGACCATTGCGATGCAGTAAGTGACCGGATGCTGCAGCGCCGACGCTTCGGCCTCGATCTGCTCGGCCCAGCGCCGGGCCTGATCGGGGTAGCCCTGCAGCCAGAGTGAACGCGCCAGCGCCAGCCCCGTGCGATTGCGATGATCGAAGCCGTAGTAAATCGTGTTGCTGGGATGAGACGGCAAGCTGTTGCGCAGCGAGCTTTCCAGCTCCTCACGGGCCAGACGCTGGTTGCCGAGCAGATGATGGGAGATGCCGGTCAGCGATGAGGCAATCGCGATGGCAGCGGGCTCGTTGAGAATGTTGCCGACCACGGCGGCCTGCTCTGCCCACGCCAGCGACGAAGGGAAATCACCGATGCGCTCGTAGAAGATCTGCAAGCGGCCCAGCAGCCGCAATTGTGAGCCGTAGTCATTCAGCGCGACTGCAATGTCTTGGGCGCGAAGCAAGGCTTTTTCGGCGGCTTCACTGTTGCCTCGGGTGAACATCAGCACAAGCCCGAGCGCGGCTTGCAGTTCCATTTCGGTGGGCGTGCCGTAGTATCCCAGCTGCAGCAGCTCCACCGCCCGGGAGCACCAGGTGCGGCACTCGACCAGCAATGAAAAATGCAGGAACAACGGCGCGCTCGCAGCCGCCAGCGGCAACGCCAGCCCTGGATCGCCTTGGGGGCCGAAGCTCCATTCCAGCGCACCGCGAACATTGCCCAACTGGCTGGCCAGGCGCGTCGAATTACGGAAGATCTCGTCGGGGGAAGTCCCCAGATGCCCAAGCAGATCCATATAAAACGCTGCGTGCCGGAACGCCAGCGCATTGACCTCGGCGTCGCCCCGCGCCGTCAACTTCTCCCGGGCATAGGCGCGCGTCATCTCCAGCAATCGATAAGAATCTGTCGAATCGCTATGATCGACCGTGACCAGCCCCTTGCACACCAGATCGTCAAGGATCGCGGCCGCCGCAGCGCTCCCATGTTGCGACTCGGCCACCACCTGAGCGGCGGCTTCCTGGGAAAACGGCCCGACAAAGACCGAAAACCGCTCCAGCGCCAAACGCTCTTGCGGCGACAACAAGTCATAACTCCAGTCGAGCATGGCGCGCAGGGTCTGATGGCGCGGCACCGCCGTCCTGCGCCCCGACCAGCCCAGCGAAAAGCGCTCACCGAGCAACGCGTGGGTGGCCTTCAATCCGTGGCTGGCGACCCGCATCGCCGCCAGTTCGATCGGCAATGCCATGCCCTCCAGCCGCTGGCAAATGTCCGCAATCATTTGCCCTCCGCCCGCTTCCAGCAACAGCGCCGCATTGCTCGACGACGCGCGTTCGACAAACAGCTTGATGGCCGGGAATGCCAGCAGTTCCTCAACCGAAAGGTGTTGCGACTCACGGGGAAATTCCAGCGGATTGAGCCAGTGCACGTATTCGCCACGCACCCGCAGCGGTTCGCGGCTGGTGGCCAGAACCCCGACATCCGGCGCGGTATCGCTGATCTGTTCCAGGAGCGTCGACACCGCGTCGATCAGGTGTTCGCAGTTGTCGATCACCAGCATCAACCGCTGCTCACGCAGATGCGCGAGCAGGACGAACATCGGGTCCTCCGCCTGCACCGGAATGTCCAGTGATCGGGCCAGCGCCGACGGCACCAGCGCACAGTCTTCCACCTGCGCCAGATCGACGAAGCAGACGCGCTCGTAGCCTTGGGCGGCAATGCGATGCGCCACTTCGATGGCCAGGCTGGTCTTGCCGACACCACCGGGGCCGACAATGGTAAACAGTCTTGGTTGCTGCATGTGGTCGATGACCAGTTGCAGGTCGGTCTCGCGGCCGATCAGTCTGGCCCGGGGCGGCAAACTGCAGACGCCCTCGGTGGCTCGGGACACGATGGGCGTCGGTTGAACAGCAGTCTGTTTTCTTTCCAGCGGCGCAACAAAGGCATAACCCACACCCACCTGAGTCGCGATGTAGCGCGCCTGCTCCTCGCCATCCCCGAGAATCCGTCGCAAACCGGTCATATGAAAGCGCAGGCTGCCTTCAGCCACCACGCTGTCGGGCCAGACTTTGTCGATCAAATCGTACTTGGACAGCACGCGCCCCGGTTGCTCGAGCAAGGCAATCAGCAGATCCAGAGCACGTCCGCCGATCTCGACCGCCCTCCCGTTGCGGGTCAGCAGCCGTTTGCCTGGTACGACGCAGAACGGACCAAACATGAATTCAGTCGTGAGGGATTCGTGCAATGCGTCCGGAAAAGACTCCACGAGGATCGATCTCTCTAAAAAGCATAGGGGCGGCGCCGGTTACAGGCAGCCAGCGCAGGCCCTTTGCATCATAGGAGTTTTGCTCGACCGTTCAAGCGCGGCACGGGCAGAGTGAGAACCTCACCCCTTTATTTCACCCTTGCGAATGGCAATCTTGATGGCCTGAGCAGTGGTTGCCACCCCCAGACGCCGACGAGCCGAACGCAGGTGATTTTCCACCGTGCGTCCGGAGAGGCCGAGCGTAGCGGCAATGTCCGCCTGCCGGCGACCGGCAGCGACCCACGCCAGCACTTCGCGCTCGCGGGTCGAGAGCTTGCCGGACGTCTCGTCCAGCGGCGCTTCAAGCAAGCGTCGAGCGGAATAAAACGCCACCGAAGCGAGCATGCCCAGCGCCAGACGAATCCGCGCAGAAGCATCGATCTGCTCGCCACCCAGACTCATGGCGCCCTCAAGCCCTCGCGGGCCGAAGACCGGAATCTGCAAGCCATGCAGGCCAGGCCCGCTTGGCAAGCGAACCACCCGATAGAGTTCACCGCTCGGCTCCTGCACTTTGCTCCAGAAGAAGGATTCGCGGGTGTCCAGCAGATGGCGAGTCACGGGGCAGCGCTGAACATAGGTCTGGGCGTCGACAGCCATGTCGTCGCCGAACCAGTCGCCCTCCACCCAGTAAATGCGCTCGACCACTTCCTCTGCCGTCGAGGTGGCAGAGAACAGCACGAATCGATCGTAACCATAGGCCCCCGCGAAACCGCGGACGGCCTTCTGGATTGCCACCAGCGTGGGCGCCGCCTCGATCTCGAGGGCGGCGCGCAAGAGTGCTTCGGCAGGTCCGGGACTCACCCCGACATGACCTCTTTCAAGAGCGCGGCGGCCGCCAGTTTGCCCAGCGCATTGCCCGCCAGCGGGCTGTCACCGGTCAGCAACTTGCGATCCTGAAGCGTGGCCCCGGAAATGTCCTGGTTAGTGATTTCCACACCGAGCGCCTGCAACTGCTCGCCGAACTTCCAGGTCAGGTGGCCCGGCATGTAACCGATGTCAGGGGTTGTCGCATCCAGGGCATCGGGAAACGCGCAAATCCGGTAACCGTTGAAGATGCACGAGTCTTTTGTTTCACCGAGGCCGGCCGCCAGCAGCGCCGCCGGGCCGTGGCACAGAGTGATGACGAATTTGTCCTTGGCGACGGCCCATTGCAGGGCCTTTTTCACGTCCTCGCTTTCCGGCAGGCCGATCAGCGCACCGTGCCCGCCAGGGATGAACACGCCGATGTAATCCGAGTCCTCGCCCAGCGCGTCTTCGATCACCTGGGACAGTTTGAGCGGACGCTTGAACTGATCGCGATAGTGCTCGTAGAAGCCTTTCACTTCGGCGTCTTCGGAGGGCATGGCCCAGAATTCGAACTTGACCGGATTGCCCGACAGCGTCGCGACGTCGAAGCCAAAACCGGCCTTGTCCAGGTGATACATCGGCAGCAAGGTTTCAACCGGATGATTGCCCGTGGAGAACATGCTGCCGTTGTCGGTCAACAGATAGCGTTCGTCCGCGCCGATCATCAGGATCTTCCAGCGCCCGCCCTTGTAGCGATTAGGGTACTCGGCATCACTGAGATCGGATTTGGGCGAGGTGAACTGGCTGAGGGAATACGGCGAGGGGAAAAAAGCGTTGTCCTCAGCCGGATCGGGGGTTGGGCGCTTGTCGTCAGTCTGCGTGGTAGCCATGGTGCTCTCCATCGAAAGGGTCGATTGCCGAGCCCTCATGCTAGTAACGCGACGGTATTCCGGCAATGAGGGTTTTCCCTCAACGAGGACATGTCCGGGAACCTGCAAACCCTCAAGAGCGTCGTTAGATGGCAGAATCCCCGCAATTGATCGTTTCGGAGACCCACAATGCTTCGCCTGTTTGAACAACGGCTCGACCCCTTCCCGCCCGACGAAGCGCCGCCACCGCCGGTCGGTCTGGCGCGGTTTCTGTGGGCCTGCACCCGCGGTGCTCGTGGTTATATCCTCGCGCTGGCGCTGCTCAGTGCCGGTGTGTCGATCTACGAAGCCTGGTTGTTTTCCTTTCTGGGCCAGGTCGTGGACCTGCTCTCGAGCTGGCAGGCCGGCGGCGATGTGAACGGCCAAGAGAGCCGCGTGCTGTGGGGCATCGGCATCGTGCTGCTGACTAGCGTCGGGCTGGTGGCGTTGCGCACGATGGTTCAGCATCAGGTGTTGGCGATCAATCTGCCGCTGCGCCTGCGCTGGGATTTCCATCGACTGATGTTGCGGCAGAGCCTTTCGTTCTTTTCCGACGAGTTTTCCGGCCGGGTCACGACCAAAGTGATGCAGACCGCACTGGCCGTGCGCGAGGTGTTGTTCACCGTCATCGAAATCGCCCCCGGCATCGGCGTTTACTTCATCGCGATCATCGCCCTGGCCGGCGGTTTCGCCCTGAAACTCATGCTGCCGTTCATTGCCTGGGTCGTGCTGTTCGGGCTGGCGATGCTGTATTTCGTGCCACGCCTGGGCCAGGTTGGACAAGAGCAGGCCCATGCGCGGTCATCGATGACGGGGCGGGTTTCGGATGCCTACACCAACATCACCACGGTGAAACTGTTCTCCCATTCCAAACGTGAAGCGCACTTTGCGCGGGCGGCGATGGAGGACTTCAAACAGACCGGTTTTCGCCAGATGCGTCTGGTCAGCCAGTTCGAGATCGTCAATCAGGCGCTGGTGGTCGGGCTGATCATGGGTGCCGGCGGTTACGCCTTGTGGCTGTGGCATCAGGGCGAAGTCGGTACCGGCGCCGTGGCGGCGATCACGGCCATGGCGTTGCGCATCAATGGCATGTCGCACTGGATCATGTGGCAGATGACGTCGCTGTTCGAAAACATCGGCACCGTGCAGGACGGCATGGGCACCCTGACCCGAGGCCCCAAAGTGCAGGATGCGCCGGACGCGGGCGTACTGGTGCCTTCCGGCGGTGCAGTGACTTTCGACAACGTGAGCTTCAACTACAACGGCGAACGCCAGGTGCTCGACGGCTTGAGCCTGAGCATTCAGCCGGGGGAGAAAATCGGTCTGGTGGGCCGCTCCGGTGCCGGCAAGTCCACGCTGATCAACCTGCTGCTGCGCTTCTATGACGTCGATCGCGGCGAGATTCGCATCGACGGGCAAAACATCGCACAGGTGACACAGGACAGTCTGCGCAGCGCGATCGGCATGGTCACGCAGGACACGTCCCTGCTGCACCGCTCCATTCGCGACAACATCGCCTACGGCCGACCGGACGCGACCGACGCGCAAATCCAGCGCGCTGCGGCGAACGCCCAGGCCGACGGTTTCATCAACCAGTTGAGCGACCGTCAGGGCCACACCGGCTACGACACGCTGGTGGGCGAGCGCGGCATCAAGCTTTCCGGTGGCCAGCGCCAACGTATCGCCATTGCACGGGTGATGCTCAAGAACGCGCCAATCCTTCTACTTGACGAGGCCACCAGTGCGCTGGATTCCGAAGTCGAAGTCGCCATTCAGGAAAGTCTCGATGAAATGATGCAAGGCAAGACCGTGATCGCCATCGCCCATCGTCTGTCGACGATTGCGGCGATGGATCGACTGATTGTCATGGATGAAGGGCGCATCATCGAGCAAGGCACTCACACTGAACTGCTGGCTAAAAACGGCACCTATGCGCGGCTGTGGCAGCATCAGAGCGGCGGGTTTCTGGGTGAAGATCAGGGCGTGGCCGAGACGCTGGATCAGGCATAAATCCGGGTCACGTTAATCAGCCCCGCGATGACCACTGTGGGGCTGATCGCCGCTGAGAGGATTAGGCAAGGCTCGAAGACAAACCGGCATAGGTGAACCATTTATCGCTGGCTACCATGACGGCACACCTGATTTGCGGAGAACGTCATGCCTGACACCAAAACCCTCTTCATCACCGGCGTCAGCAGCGGCTTCGGCCAGGCGCTGGCCAAGGAAGCGCTGGCTGCCGGTCACCGCGTCATCGGCAGCGTGCGCAACGAAGCCGACCTGCAAGCCTTTCAGGCGCTGTCCATCGATAAGGCATACGGCGTGCTGCTGGATGTCACGGACTTCGACCGGATCGATAGCGTCGTGGCGACCGTCGAAGCAACCCACGGCCCGGTCGATGTGCTGGTCAACAACGCCGGCTACGGCCACGAAGGCATTTTCGAAGAATCGCCGCTGGAGGACATGCGCCGCCAGTTCGACGTGAACGTGTTCGGCGCGGTTGCCGTGACCAAGGCGTTTGTGCCGTTCTTTCGCCGGCGGCGGGCGGGCCATATTCTCAATATCACGTCGATGGGCGGCACGATCACCATGCCGGGCATTGCGTACTACTGCGGCAGCAAGTTTGCGCTTGAGGGCATCTCCGATACGCTGAGCAAGGAACTGGCGCCATTCAATATCTTCGTGACCGCCGTCGCGCCGGGTTCATTTCGAACCGACTGGGCCGGTCGTTCGATGCAGCGTACACCTCGCAGCATCGCTGACTATGACGCCAGCTTCGACCCCGTGCGCAAGGCGCGCGAAGACAAAAGCGGCAAGCAGCTCGGCGATCCGCAGAAAGCCGCGCAAGCGATGCTGCAGATCATTGCCAGCGCGGCTCCACCAACGCATCTGTTGCTGGGCAGCGATGCATTGAGCCTGGTGCGCGACAAGCTGAAACGCGCCGCCAGCGAGATCGATCAATGGGAAACGCTGACGCGCTCCACCGACCATTGAACGGCCCACAGAGAGAACGCAATGAAACAGGCCGACTCAAGTATTTCTCGCATGGTGCAGCTGATGGAAGCGCTCGCACCGGTGGAGGGCTACAACCTCAGTGCACTGGAAGGCGTGCGCTTCCTGCGCTCGAACCGGCCACTGACTCGCACGCCGGTGCTGTACGATCCCGGCATCGTGATTCTCTGTCAGGGGCAGAAGCGCGGGTATCTGGGCAATGACGTCTACGTCTATGACGCTCAGCATTATCTGGTGGTGTCGGTTCCGATCCCCTTCACCATGGAGACCGATGCCTCTGAAGACGAGCCAATGCTCGCGATCTATATGCAACTCGATTTCCAGGTGGCCAGCGAGTTGATGCAGCAAGTGGATGACGTTCACGGTCCGAGCGGCGCGCCACCCAAGGGCATGTTTGCCTCACCGATGGACGACCGCCTGCGCGCTTCGACGCTGCGTTTTCTCGAAGCCATGAGCACTCCGGGTGAGGCGCAGATATTGGGACCGTCGCTGTTGCGCGAGATCTATTACCGCATTCTGACCGGTGAACAAGGCGGTTCGATGCGCGCCGCACTCAATCGACAGGGACACTTCGGCAAGGTGACGCGGGCGATCCGCAAGATCCACAGCAGCTATCAGGAGCGCCTGGACGTCGAGCAACTGGCCCGCGAAGCAAGCATGAGCGTGCCCAGTTTTCACCTGCACTTTCGCAGCGTGACGGATGCCTCGCCCATGCAGTACCTGAAGTCGACGCGCCTGCATCAAGCGCGACTTTTGATGTTGCGCCACGCAATGACGGCATCAGCGGCGGCGTTCAGTGTCGGCTATGAAAGCGCCTCGCAGTTCAGCCGCGAGTTCAAACGTTTTTTCGGGCGAACGCCGCAGGCGGAGATTGAATGGATGAAGGCAACGTATGCGCTGCCTGCACCGACATCGCCGTCTGTTTATGTGTCTTCGCATTGACGCCGTGCTCGGGCGCGCTTGATTAAACCGTTTCAGCCACCACGATCTGATTACGTCCAAGGGCTTTGGCCCGATACAAGGCTTTGTCGGCGTTGTTCATCAAACTGTGAAGATCCGAGTCTTCGTTCTGCATCGAAGCAACGCCCAGGCTGGCGGTGATGCGATGAACCGGGCCGGTCATGATCCTGGGCATGGTCACAATCAGGTTTTCCAGCAACTCCAGCGCCTTCTCGATCGAGGTATCCGGAAGCAGGATCGCGAACTCTTCGCCGCCTAATCGACCATGCACATCGGTGTCCCGAAAATATGTACAGATGATGCTCCCCATCTGCTGCAAAACACGATCCCCGACCTGGTGGCCGTAGGTGTCATTGATGTGTTTGAAATGATCCATGTCCAGCATGACGGCACACAGGTTCGACTGGCGTCGCCGGCACTCATCGAACAGTTGCTGTGCCCGCTCGAAAAACGCCCGCCGGTTGTTCAGGCCAGTCAGTTCGTCGGTTCGTGCGGCGAGCCTGGAGATGTTGTGCGCGCGCTCCATTTCCCGGGTCAGGCGAAAGGCCGCCTCCAGCGCTTCAGTCATTTTGCGCGTAGCACGGGCGACGAACGACGCAAAAACAAGGACTGCCAGCGCCATGCCCACTTGAAGCGTGGACGGTTGAAACAGCAGCCAGAACGTACACGGCAGCAGCACCAGTGCCACGGAGACCAGCGTCATGTATCGATAAGCCGAATAACAGGACACCGCGCTGACCGACATCCCGACCGTGAAGAGCATGACCAATGCCTGCGCCAACAGGTCGTCGGCCGGCATGATGATCAACGCACCTGCGCCCCATATGCCGGCGGACAGCACCAGGGTTGCCCAGTATTTACGCTCCCAGCGCTTGGGTGTTCGCTCGCTCTCATCGCTGCGAAACCAGGCGACGAACATCGATATACGCAACAACGTGGACACCGTCAGCAGGCCGAGCCACACGAAAATACAGGCTTGTTCAAAACGATCCCAACACAGCCCACAGAGCATGAGCGCGGCCAGGTAGCTGCCGATAACGGCTGAAACGGATTGGCGAAACAACTGATGCAATCGATCAGTGTTGACCTGCTCGTCGATCGAAGCGCCGTGCTCACGCCGAAGATCTGATAACTCCATTCGATCCACCCACGCCTGACTGCTACATAAAACCGACATAAGCCCATTTCGGCACCGCCCGTGACGACGCCTTTGATACGAAGGCGCCAGAATCTCGTTCTGGCGCCTGTCCTCCATCAATTCTCGTGCCTAAACGATGTGCAACGCCTTGAGAATGACCAGCGTACTGTCGGCAAACACTTGGGCCTGACCGGTCAGTTCGGCAAGATTTTCTTCGGCGGTGGTCAGGGCCCTGCCATCCTTCAGCAGACCTTCGCCCTGGCCGCCAATGATGCCCCATGCCAGTTGCGCCCATTCAGCCGGGTGCTTTTTGCCCTGCTTGACCGATATCAGGAACAACTGCTGGAAGCGACTGACCGTCACACCTCCCCCCGTCACTGGACTCGCCAGAGTCTGAATTTTGCTGCCATACAACGAACGCTTGCACAGCTGCAGATTGAGGGTATTGCAGCGGGCCTGCACCAGTTTTTCGGCTGCCTCGCTCTGACAGGGCGCCACGGCCCCCATGCCGATCAACACGTTGAGCGCCTGCTCCACATCCCCATAGCCCAATGAGGGCACGAGATCCAGCAAATGCCGCAGGGTCTTCGGCACATAAGCGTCATCCGCCAGTGCAGAGAGTACCGGACCATAAATTTCTGCCTGCAAAGTGGCTGCGCCTGCCGGACCGGTGACGTTGACCGGTACGCTCTCGGCCACCTGCAACAGGACGAAGCGCGTGCTGAGCATACGCTCGCGGTGCTCGGAGGCGGACAGTCTGTTGGCGCCGCGTACATAAAGGTCGCGCCGGAAACTCTGGTTCACAAAGTAGTCACGCGCCTGCTCACGCATGACGGGATGCTCGATCCCTTCCAGAAAGTCCATGCCTTCGGCGCTCAGGTTGAGCGGGTCGACGGAGTCCAACGGCACGGCTGTCGTGGCGTAATCGAGCTTGGCGGGCGCCAGGGCATCAACCACGTCGGTGAAATACATGCAGTTCCAGTCGCGATTGAAATACTCATGGGCGACGTACTGGCGATCCTGGCCTTTAATGCTCTGAAGCTTGGCATCCAGCCCAGGCGCCGAGTTGGCATATTTGGGGTTTGCAGCCAGCAGCGCTTCGGAAAACTGCAGCGCAGCGTCGATACGTTGATCAGGACGTACAGAGGCCGGACTGGCGAACCGGTCGTGCAAACTGAACAGTTGGCGCAAGGGTGCCTGAGGCGACCAGCCCGGGAAACAGTTGTAGCTGACGTAGAGCATTCCACCTGGCTTGAGATGACGGCGGACGAACTCCACGATCAGCTTGTGGTTGTCTCGACTGACCCAGGTCCAGATGCCATGCAGGCTGATGCTGTCGAACTGAGGTAAGTCATGACGGGCCAGCAATTGCTCGAAGCTATCGTCATACAGTCGCGCATCGCTGCCCCAGTCTCTGGCCAGAGCGATGGCATGGGACGCCTGCCCGGGGTGAAAGTCGGTGCCGACATAGGAGCCCGGATTGCCCGCAGCATGGATGTTGATCGAAACGCCCTGACCGAAGCCCAGCTCACAGTGGTAACCGTCCGTGCTTTCCAGCGTGGCGAAACCGCGCAACAGCAGGCAATAACGCTGGAAAACCGGATTGATTTCCCGGCTATATCCGTAGGTGTAGCCTTCGTCCGTGAAATATCCTTCGTTCCAGGCATTGCTCATGCGTGCACCCTTTTCTTATATCGGAAGTGAAAGTCGCTCTTATACGGGGTAGTCGTGGCGTATCACAAGAGGAAAAACGTCAGGCAAACGCGTCCTTGATAAACGCTTCCAACGTCGCCTCCTCCAGAATTTCAATCGAGAAGTGGCCAAAGCGTTTGGGCAGCCAGATGATGCGTGCCCCTGCCGGCGATTGCAGGTGTTCGCGAGCCAGCGGGTTACCGTTTTCATCTTCTGGCTGTACCCCATCGGCGACCAGTTCGTCGTAGGCTTTTTCGATGTCGGGAGTCGAATAGCAGTGGCGGTAGATCATGCCCTCGCCCGCGCTATCCAGGAGCTTTCGCAGATTCCCGGCCAATGGCTGGACCAGCATGAAACGCTCCTGCCCGATCAACGCAATCGCATATCGCACATGCAAGCCGCCCCGCTCCCACACCAGTGTCCTGGAGATTCTCGCCTTCAATATCCGAGCGTAGTACGCACAGGCTTCTTCGAGGTTATTGACGAGTACATCGACGTGACTGAACTGGAGTTGCATTGCCTGCCTCCTGGAAAACGGACGCTCATGGTAACCGTCAACGTGCTCGCTGACGCGAGCAAAAACTTTCCTGCAGGCAAAACAAAACCCCAACTGCTTTCGCAATTGGGGTTTCGGAATTTAATCTTGACGATGACCTACTCTCACATGGGGAAACCCCACACTACCATCGGCGATGCATCGTTTCACTTCTGAGTTCGGGATGGGATCAGGTGGTTCCAACGCTCTATGGTCGTCAAGAAATTCGG
>NZ_NEJJ01000017.1:0-180214 GCF_002113045.1 Pseudomonas sp. B26(2017)
GGCCAGATCGCGCATCACCCCCAGATCGTCGTTGACCAGCAGAAACAGCGTGTCGTCCTGATAGGGCCCGCGCACCCGGCCGAGGAATTCGCCGATGTGCGCCTCGCGAAAGCGCCGGGGTTGCTCCCACAGATAAGGTTCACGCTCGTGCTCGGGGGCGTCGCTGACCTGCACGGTGGGCATCCGCGTCGCGTCCGCATCGGCAACCGGCTCGGCCCCCGCCGCCACTTCCGCCAGCCACTGCCGGGTCTGCTCGACGGTGAGCAAATGCTCGCCACCGGTCAGGCAATCCACCGGTGCAAGATCGACCGCCTGCATGAAATGGTTGCGCTCTTCGCGGCTGTCCAGCACCTGATGGCATTTGCCCGCCGTCCACTGCACCTCGGCAAAGGTCACGTACAACGTACTTTGCCGGGGAAAGATCAGCGCCGGACGCTCTTCAATCGCTGCGCGCTGATCCTCGCTGACCTGTTTGCCCTGATGCAGCAGCGCCGTGACGATACCGTCGAGCATTCGGTATTCGTACAACTCGCCGCTGAGGCTGTCGATGATGTACAGCCAGCCATCACGCAGACGACGGATGCCCAGCGGGCGCGCGGTCAAGGTGTACGGCAATTTCAATTCGGTGCCCGGATCGAACGCTCTTTCCACCAGGCCGTAGCTCAGCGGCAGCAGTTGCACATGGGTTTGTTGCAGCGGGCAAGCTGCGGGCGCAACGATGGGGGCTTTCGAGGCGGCGGCAGCGTCGAGGATGGCGGGATGGGTCATGGGCGTTGCCTTTGACTGGCCCAACGCTGCGCCACATCAACGGCCAGCGCGACACGCTCGCCCGGTGATTGCAGCGATGGCGTATGGAGCAAGTGGTGGATTTGCGGGTGTTGGGCGATATCGCGGCTGTCGAGCAATGCCAACAGGTTGGAGAAGTTGAACAGCTCGGATCGGCTGCTTAGGCCAAGCGCGCTGGCCTGGGTTTCCATTTGCTGCAGCGTTGGCCAGCGCTGGGTCAGGGTTTCGCCGACATGAAATCGGGAAAAGTGCTTCAACAGATGCGTATCCAGATCCAGCAACGCTCGGCGCCGATCAACCTGATCCAGCGCCGCGTTCTGTTCAGGGTTCAGGCAATAAGGAACAGGAAGCTCCGGACATTCAGCCTGCCGAGGCCGATGGATGTGCCAGGCATCGTTGACGCAGTCCGCCGTCACCACACAGGTCAAGGGCCCGAACAAACGCTGATCGCCACTGGCATACAGCGCATGCACCACCCCGGCATCGGCCAGCCGCAACAGCGCCGATTGCCCGGCCGGCAATTCGACACTCAGCAGTTTGCGCAAATGCTCGCCAACGCTGTGCATCGGCGCGCAGCTGAACAACAGCACGCCCCACTCTTGCGCCGCGTGTTGCAGGAAGAACCGTGCCAATGGCTCGTCAGCCCGCTCGATGGCCACGAGCAGAGGCGACAGATCGCGCAGTGCCGCGAAGGGTGGCTGGTCATACAGAGCCAATGTGCTGACCGAAGGGCTGATCTGCCTCAGCCGCGTTGGCAGATCACTGATCGTCGCCCCGTCCAGCAGCAAAAAAGCCTGTTGTCGGGTCCATGGCAAATCGTCAGGCAAATCAGTCAAAAGGCTCACGCGCTGGCAGCCTCGCAGATCAGGCAACGCGAGGCGCGCGCAGACACCAGGGCGTGGCGTTGCCGAATCGGATCAAATGCCACTTTCAACAACGGCAACGCCCCAGGCACCAACGGTTCCGCCGCCATTCCCGGCGCAGGTGCGCCGCCCTGCAGAATCGGCACGCTGCTGCAAATGCCTTCGGGCCCCAGCGTCAACCAATGCCCGCCGGCCTTGATCGTCACGTGAGTCCCGCCATCGATGACCACTTGCTGGCCTGCGCCAATATGGATCTGCTGGCCCGCGCTCAGGCGCTGACTGGCGACACGAATGTGGCGGTCGCCTTGCACCCACAGATGATCGTCCTGCTTGATTTCGGTCAGGCGATTGCCATGGGTCAGATGGTGTTCGTCGCTGTGCAGCTCATGACTGGCAATGCCGCCAACGACCACGGTGCGTTGATTGTCGACCTGGACTCGCTGGTCATTGAGCACAAGCTGGACAAAGTCACGTTGCGCGCGGATGGCGATCTCTTCGGCGCCTTTTTTGTCCTCGATGCGCAGCTCGTTGTAACCGCCACCACCGGGGGTGCTCTGGCTGCGCCAGATACTGCGAGTCTGCTCTGCCGGTAGATCCAGCGGCACTGGCGTCACGGCGTTGGGCAGGCAACCCAGGACGAACGGTTTGTCCGGATCGCCCTCGCTGAACCCGACCAGCACTTCCATGCCGACGCGCGGAATCTGCACGCTGCCGTATTGGTCATGAGCCCAGCCTGTGGCTACGCGTAACCAGCAACTGGATTGTTCGTTGAGTTGGCCTTCGCGATCCCACAGCAGTTGGACTTTCACCCGGCCGTAGGCATCGCAGTAAATCTCTTCGCCGGGCGGCCCGGTCACCACGGCATGTTGGTTGCCGTTGATTCGGGGTTTACGGTGTTCGAGGGCGGGGCGAAAAATGACGTCCCAGGGCGTCGCAACGAAGTGGTTGCGATAGCCCTGAGTGAAGTCGTCTGCGGTAGCGAGGTCGGTCGTTGACTCTTCCAGCACTTGCGGTTGCCGGCCAAGATGATCGACGCTGGTCAGCAGCCATAATCCGTTGTAATCGTCGCGTGGGTGTTCCCTCATGTCGACGAAACTGCCACTGCGCAGCAGGCTCTGATCGCTGCGCCCCCGGGCTTGACGGTAATCGGCGCGATGCCGCTCAAGGGCACGCTGACTGAGATGTTTACCCCGGTCACGATGAGTGAACTGACCCGGAAAGCGGTAATCCTCAAGCACTGGAAGCCGTGCCTCTTTGGCTTCGGCGTCCAGTTGCACGGTTGGCTTTTCGAAGTGGTAATCACGGCGGCTGACGTGTGTGGTGCGGGTTTCCAGGCGGACGTTGAAGCGGTCTATGACCGCCGCTTCGGCAACCATGCCGCTGCCTTGTGCATAGGCCGTCGGTGCAGCCGGCATAGGGAAGGCGCTCTGATCATCACCGAATACCAGCAGGTGCCCGTCGCGACTGTGCTGAAAATGAAAGTGCAGCCCCTCCTCCTCACACAAGCGCTGGATGAAGAACAAATCCGTCTCGTCAAATTGCACGCAATACAGGCGAGGCCGGTATTCGGCGCTGAGCTGGAAGCACCAGGCATCCGGCTGCATGCCATGGTCACTCAACACACGAGCGATGATTTGCGGCACGCTCTGATGCTGGAAAATGCGTTGGTTATGACGATGGGCGAGATAGGCCAGATGAGGCACCAGAACAATCTGGTAGCGGGTCAGGCGTGTGCCAGAGTCACCTTGGGCGACCCGATGGATCTGGCCGTGAATGCCAGAGCCGTCCGGGCAGAACGACAAAAAGGCTGGCTGGTGCAGCAGGGATTCGAGATCAAGGTCGCGGCGTTCGCTGACCAGCTCGAGTTCGACCTCGTAGGTCTGGTTGAGCGCTTCCCTGGCCCGGAATTCGAAGACCTGAAGGTCGTGGTGAAAACCCTCTATTTCGAGTGTGAATACAACGGGTGTGCTGGCGCCAAACATCCACATTTCCCTGTACCTTTTTCAGGCTCGGGACTTTGCGTGGGTCTACGGTTCGACGCAGTCAGGACAATCGTTTAATCGTGTAGGACATGTCCGTGATGCCAGAAACAGACCTGTAGTTTCAGCAAATTCCTACAGCAAGATCCAAGTGCCGGTGAAGGCAACTGCCACTGGCTGTGATCGGGCAAAAAAAAGCCGCCCTTGCGGGCGGCTGAAGTGCTTCGCTCCTGAATCAGAACCCAAGGCTGAAGCTGATGGTCATCGCATGGTCGTTGCTCTCGTTCGACAGCTGCCCCGAATAGCCGATGCCAAGTTTGCCGGTCGGGCTGATCTGGAAGTCCACGCCTGCTTCGACCACTGCGCTGTCCTTGGCAATCGGCACGCCCTGGGTGTTGAACGAGGCGCCGCCGTCGATGAAGGTCAGGTCGGCGTCAGGCTTGGTGTCGCCGAAGGCATGCCGCCAGCCGAGCGCCGCACGCGGGGTGAATTGCCCGCCGTTGGCCAGGGTGATGACCTTGCCGGCGCGCACGCCCAGGGTCGAGAAGGTGATGTCCTGATCGGACTCGGCGCGCAGACGCCCTGCTCCGCCCTTCTCTTTGGCCTTGTCGCTGTCGTAGTTGACGTACGCCAGACCGGCGAACGGTTCCAGGGCAATTCCGGCCGCTTCTATGGCATAGCCGACTTCACCGAACACCTGAGCGCTGCGCGCGTCGTAATTGGCCTTCAACCGGTCGTTGTAGGCGCCGACGCTGACATCGCGCTTGGTTTCGATGTCGTGCCAGCTGTACGCCGCGCCAAGACGCACTGCCAAAGCGTCGAATTGCGAGTTGAGGTACGCCGCCAGGTGGTAGCTCTCGACCGTGGCATCCGAGCGACGGTCATGGGCATCCAGATCGCTGCGGGTGTAACCGGCGGCCATGCCGACGCGCCACTGGTCGTCGAGCTGCTTGTCAGTGCCGAGCATGAAGCCGCTCAGGTTGCGATCCAGTTTCGCACTGTTGCTGTCGCCGTCCGACTCGCCCCAGGCGCCGAGGGCACGGGCCCAACCGACCATTTCGCCGTGGCAGCCGTTGCTGCTCAGCTGGTTGTCGCTTGGGGCCAGGGCGCGGCGTGGATCGTCCGGCGCGCTGCACGATGGCTGGCGCATACGGTCGTTGACCGCGTCGCGCACGTAGCGCGAATCCTCGAGCATGGCGCTGGCGGTGCTGGCATGAATTTCCCCCGACAGGCTGTCGAAGGCGTTGCGTGCCCCGGCCACGCTGAGGTTGACGATTTCGCCCTGCAACGCACTGCCCGCCGCGCCGTTGCGCATCAACGCCGAAGCGGTATTGCGCTGGTTGCGGGTGGCGGCGACGTCGACGAACGAGTTGCCGTTGCGGCTGACCACCAGATTCACCGCGTTGGCGTCGTACACCAGCGCAGTATTCAGGAACGCGTATTGCGGCAGATCGGCGGCGCTGAAGGTGCCGGTCACCCCGCCACCGGCAGTGATCAGCGAGTACACGGTATTGCCGGTGAACGGTGCCAGACTGTTGACCTGCAGACCGCCGCCCAGGGTGGCACTACCACCGACCGCCAGCGGTGTGGCGGTCGGCGAGCTGACGGTCAGGGCCAGCACACCGTCGGCGGCGTTGCTCAGGTTGCCGGCGACACTCAAGGTGCCGTCCTCGCCACCGGAAGCCACCACGCCATGGTTGACCACCGAACCGACGCTGCCATTCCCGCTCAGGCCTGCGCCATTGGCCACGGTGACCTGCCCGGCGAGAGAGGCTCGCGCCGCGCGGCTGCCGACTTGCAGCACGCCTTGATCCACCGCCACGGTGCCGCTGAAGGGTTGATTACCGGTCAACAGCAAGCGTGCTGCACCGCGTTTGGCCATGGCTCCGACACCGCTGAGGCGTCCGTTGAACTGACCATTGGCGTTCTGCTGGAACACCAGCGAGGCGTTGTTGAGGATGTTGCCTTGCAGGCTGAGGGTATTACCGATCAGCGTACCGCCGCTGACGGTGGTGCCGCCGCTGTAGGTGTTGGCCCCGCTGAGAACCAGAGTGCCGGAATCGAGCTTCTCGATGCCGCCACTGCCCACCAGCGGTACGGAGATTTCCGTGCTGCCACCGGCATTCACTCGCACCGGCGCGAGGCTGCCGCCCGGACCGTTGACCGGGGTCAGCGTACCGCCAGCACCTGGAACCAGGTTGTAACCGCTGGCGAGGAACTGCAACCCGGTGAAGTTCTGATTGCCTTGCACGGTGACCGTCCCGCTCTGCCCGCCGAACACGGCGAACTGACCGTTCGACGCCAGTGCCTGAGTACCGCTCGGATCGGTCCAGTTGGTGCCCGGGCCCCACACGCCACTTCCGCCCCCGATGCTGCCATCCGGGTTGGTGGTGCCGCCGTTCCAGAACTGCACTTCACCCGGCGTGTTCTGCACCAGCAGGTTGACCTGATTGGCCAGCGCGGTCTGCAGGGTCAGGTTGGCCGCCGACACCGGCAGGCTGCCGTAGACCAGACCGTTGTCGGTCAGGCTGCCGCCGTAGCTGAACAGTTGATAGACCCCGGTGCCGAAACCGCCGGCGTTGCTGATATTCAGCGTGCCGTCGAGGGTCAGGTTGCCGGCGACGTTGACCACCGTGGTGGAACTCGCAGCCGAGCCCAGGGAGAAGTCCAGGTTGGTGCCCGACGACAACGCCAGCGAACCGACCGACAGCGGCGTCGCAGTGCCGCCGCCCGTCAGCGTCGCACCGTTGGCCAGTTGTACGGCGCCTGCGAATACGCCGCTGCCGCCGATTTTCGCCCCGCTGGCGACATTGACGCTGGCACTGTTGAGCACACCGTTGACGTTCAGCGAACCGGCCTGCACCGATGTGTTGCCGGTGAAGGTATTGTTGCCGGTCAGCAGCAAGGCGCCGGTACCGGTTTTATTGAGTGTGCCGGCGCCCGTCAGATTGCCGGTGTAGCTGCCGTCACTGTTCTGCTCGAAGGTCAGCGTCGCGTTGTTGACGATGGCGCCTTGCAGGCTGCTGGTGTCGCCACGGGTGCTGCCGCCGTTCAGCGTCGTACCGCCGCTGTAGGTGTTGGCGCCGCTGAGGACGAGGTCGCCACTGCCGTTTTTCACCAGACTGCCGCTGCCGGTGATCGCGCCGATCAGCGTGGTGTCCTGGTTGCCGGCCAGGGTCAGTTGCGCCCCCAGGTTGATGGCGTTGGCCAGTTGCAGTGCAGAGGTGCTGTCCAGGGTGCCGTTGCCCAGCACGCTGAGGGCGCCGCTGCTGATCGCACTGTTGTTGCCCAGAATCAGCGAGCCGCCGGACAGTTGAGTACCGCCGCTGTAAGTGTTGCTGCCGTTGAGGGTCAGGCTCGATGCGCCGGTCTTGATCAGATTGCCGCTGCCGCTGACCACACCGCCGAGGGTCAATGCGTTGGAGCCGGCGACGGTGAGTCCGCCGTTGAGCACCACGGCGTTGGCCAGGCTGACCGCTGTGTTGCTGTCCAGCGCCGTGCCGTTGGCGGCGGTCAATACGCCGGTGCCAAGGGCCGAGTTATTGCCGACCACGATCTTGCCGCCGTTGAGCGCGGTGCCGCCGGTGTAACCGTTGGCCGCGTTGAGCACCAGGGTGCCGGTGTCGTACTTGCCCAGTGTGCCAGCGCCGTTGAGCGCCACGCCCACGGTGGCGGTGACGTTCGGGTCGACCCGCACGGTCGCGTTACCCAGCGATCCGTTGACCAGATTCAGCGAACCGGCCGTGCCGTTCTGCAGGCTGTAGCCATCGGTGACGAACTGCATGCCGGTGATGGTTTGCGCACCGTTCACCGTGACGGTGCCCGCCGTCCCCTGGAACACCGCGAAGCTGTTGCTCCAGGCCTGGTTGGTGGTGCCGTTGACGTCGGTCCAGTTGGTGGTGCCGGTGCCCCAGGTGCCGCTGCCGCCATCCACCGAACCGTTGGCGACAAGTTGGTTGCCGTCCCAGAACTGCACGGTAACGCCCGGTGCGGTAACCAGCAGGTTGATCTGGTTGGCCAGCGCGGTTTGCAGGGTCAGGTCGCCCGGCGTGACGCTGCCCGGCACGGTGCCGATCAGCATGCCGTTGTCGGTCAGGCCACCGGTGTAGTTGATCAGGCGATATACGCCGCTGCCGAATCCGCCGATATCGCTGACGTTGAGGGTACCGTCGAGGGTCAGGTTGCCGCCGACGTTGACCAGCGCGTTGCCGCCACCGGACACCGGTGTGCCGAGGCCGACATCGAAGTTGGAGTTGGCGTTGAACACCAGCGAATTCACCGACAGCGTGCTGCCGGTAGCGCCGGCCAGATGGCCACCGTCCGCCACGGTCACGGCCCCGCCGAGCGAGCCGCCGCCGGTCAGGGTGCCGCCGCTGTTGACCAGCACATTGGCGCTGTCCAGCGAGCCGCTGACGTTCAAAGTACCGGCGTTGACCGTGGTGTTACCGGTCAGGCTGTTGAGGCCGGTCAGGGTCAGCGTTCCGGTGCCGAGTTTGCTCAGTTCGCCGGTGCCGGTGAGCACGCCGTCGAAAATACTGCTGGCGTTGTTACCGCCGATGCTCAGTGTATTGCCGCCGCCGATCAGTGCGGTGCCGCTGCCGGTCAGGCTGGCGAGGCTGCCGGAGCCGCCGAGGTTGAGGGTCGCCGCAGCGCCGAGATTGACCCCGGCGTTGCTGCCCAGCGCCGAGTTGCCCAAGGTGGTGAGGCTGCCGGCCTGCACGTCGAAGGTACCGCTGAAGGTGTTGTTGCCGGTCAGCGTCAGGTCGGCCAGACCGTTCTTGGTCAGTGTGCCCGCGCCGGCGATCACGCCACCGAGCGTCAGGTTGTTGTTGCCGGCCACGCTCAGGTTGGCATTGACGTTAAGGTTGTTGGCCAGCACCAGCGGCGCCGTGCTGTCGAGAGTCGAGGCGCCCGCCACGGTCACCGCGCCGGAACCCAGGCCCGCCGAGGTGCCGAGGGTCACGGTGCCGGCGTTCAGCGTGGTGCCGCCGCTGTAGGTGTTGATGCCGTTGAGGGTCAGGTTGGAGGCCCCGTTTTTGATCAGTGCCCCGCTGCCGCTGACCACACCGCCGAGGGTCACGTCGCTGCTGCCGGTGTTGGTCAGATTGGCGTTGAGTACCACGTTGTTGCCCAGCGACACCGAGGTGTTGCTGTCCAGCGCCGAGGCACCGGCCACGGTCAGGTTGCCCAGACCGAGGGCGCCGTTGCTGCCGGCGGTCAGGGTGCCGGCATTGAGGGTGATGCCACCGAGGAAGTTGTTGGCACCGCTGAGGATCAGATTGGCTGCGCCGTTCTTGGTCAGGCTGCCGGCGCCATTGATGGCTCCGCTGAGTGTCAGATCGTTGCTGCCGACCACGCCAAGGTTGCCTGCCAGGTTGATCGCATTACCCGCCGTGACGGCGCCGCTGGCATCCAGGGTGGTACCGTTCGCCGCGTTCAGGGTGGCAGAGCCCAGCGCCGCGTTCGACGCCAGGATCAGACCGCCCGCATTCAGTGCCACCGGGCCGAGGAAAGCGTTGTTGCCGCCGAGCGTGAGGCTGGCCGAACCGTTCTTGATCAAGCCACCGGTACCGGAAATGACACCGTTGAGGGTCAGCGCATTGCTGCCCAGCACGGTGAGGTTACCGTTCAGCGTGGTCGCATTAGTCAGGGTCACGGCGGTGTTGCTGTCGAGTTGCGTGCCGGCGTTGGCGATCAGCGCGCCGCTGCCCAGTGCGGTATTGCTGCCGACCACCAGGGTGCCGCCATCGAGTTGCGTGCCGCCGGTGTAGCTGTTGGCGCCGTTGAGTACCAGGGTGCCGCTGTCGAGCTTGTTGAGAATCCCGCTGCCGTCAATGTTCACGCCGACCGTGGCAGTCACACCCGGATCGACCCGCATCGCCGTGGTGCCACCGCTGCCGTTGACGGCGGTCAGCAGTCCCGACATACCGTTGACCACGTTGTAGCCGTCCGTGAGGAACTGCATCCCGGTGAACAGCTGCGTGCCGTTGACCGACACCGTGCCCGCCGTGCCCTGGAACACCGCGAAGTCGCCGGCCCAGGTCTGGTTGAGCGTCCCGTTGACGTTGGTCCAGTTGGTGTTGACGGCATCCCATGCTCCGCTGCCGCCATCGACCGTACCGTTCGGGATCGTCTGGCTGCCATCCCAGAAGCGAATATTGGCGTTCGGCGCGGACACCAACAGGTTGATCTGGTTACCGACCGAGGTCTGCACCACCAGATCGCCCAGGCCAAACCCCACAGGTACACCGGCCACGGTCAGGCCGTTGTCGGTCAGTGCCCCCGTGTAGTTGAACAAGCGATAGACCCCGACGCCGAATCCGCCGGCATCGGTAACGTTGAGATTGCCGTCGAGTGTCAGGTTGCCGCCGATGTTCATCAGCGAGGTGGTCGATGGCGTCGCGAGGTTCGCATCGATATTGCTGTTGGCAGCCAGAACCAGTGACGCGGCAGACAGGGTATTGCCCGAAGACAACGCCAGGTGGCCGCCATTGTTGACGTTGAGGGTTCCGAGGATCGAACCGCTGCCGGTAACGCTCGCGCCGGTATTGACGTTGACCTGGGCGCTGGCCAGCGAACCGCTGAGGTTCAGGGTGCCGCCGTTGACGGCAGTGTTGCCGACGAGGCCATTGATCCCGGTCAGGTTCAGTGTGCCGGTGCCGACTTTGGTCAAACCGCCATTGCCGCTGAGATCGCCGTCGAAGGTGCTGGTGCTGCTGACCCCGCCCACGGTCAAAGTGTTACCGCCACCGATCTGCACGCCGCCGCTGCCGCTCAGGCCATTGAGGCTGGCATTGCTGCCGAGGTTGAGGCTGGAGCCGGCGCTGACGTTGGCGCCGGAGGTATTGCCGAGTGCGCCGCTGGTAAGAGTGCTGACACTGCCGGAGAGGATGTTCAGCGCACCGGTGAAGGTGTTGGTGCCGCTGAGGGCCAGGTCATCCAGGCCGGTTTTGATCAGGTTGCCGGCACCGTCGATCACCCCGCTGAGGTTCAGACCGTTGTTGCCGGCCACGGTCAGGTCGGCATTGAGCGTGATGTTGTTGCCGACGCTGAGCGCACTGCTGTTATCCAGCGTTGCTGCGCCTCCGACGGTCAGGCCGCCACTGCCCAGGGCACCGGCCGAGCCCAGCGTCAGCGTGCCCGCATTGAGCGTAGTGCCGCCGCCGAAGGTGTTGCTGCCATTGAGCGTCAGGTTGGCCGCGCCGTTCTTGATCAACTGGCCGGCGCCGCTGACGACACCGCCGAGGGCCAGGTTCTGGGTACCACCGACACTGAGCGCTGCGTTAAGGACAACCGCGTTGGCCAGGCTGGCCAGCGAGGAACTGCTGTCGAGCGTGGCGGCACCGCCGACGGTCAAGGCCCCCGTGCCCAGTGCCGAGCTGTTGCCGACGGTCACGGTACCGGCGTTCAAGGTAGTGCCGCCGATGTAGGTATTGGTGCCGTTCAGATTCAGGTTGGCCGCACCGTTTTTCACCAGACTGCCGGCCCCGGCAACGGTGCCCGTGAGGGTCAGGTCGGCGCTGCCACCGACATTCAGCGCGCCGGCAAGGTTGACCTGGTTGCCCAGGCTGACGGCGGCGTTGGTATCCAGCGTGGTGCCGGCGGCCGCATTCAGCGCACCACTGCCCAGCGCGGTGTTGCTGCCGACGATCAGTTTGCCGACGTTCAACGCGGTGTTGCCGAAGTAGGTGTTGGCGCCGTTGAGGACCAGATCGGCCGGACCGTTTTTGATCAGGCCGCCGACACCGGCGACGACACCATTGAGCGTCAGGGCATTGCTGCCGCCGAGGGTCACGTTGCCGCCGAGGTTGACGTTGTTCGCCAGGCTGGTCGCGGTGCTGGCGTCCAGCGTGGTGTTGTTGCCGGCGTTGAGGATGCCGGTGCCGAGGGCGGTGTTGGAGCCGACGATCAGTGTCCCGGCGTTCAGCGACGTAGAGCCGGTGTAGGTGTTGTTGCCGGTCAGGGTCAGGGTCGACGCGCCGGTCTTGATCAGGTTGCTTCCGCCACTGATCACGCCGCCGAGGGTCAGCGGGTTGGCGCCGCCGGCGGTGAGGTTTGCATTGAGGGCAATCGCATTGTTCAGCGTGACGTTGGCGCTGCTGTTGAGCGAGCCGCCCGAGCCACCCACGGTGAGCGTACCGGTGCCGAGAGCCGCCGCGTTGCCGACGGTCAGGCTGCCGGCGTTGAGCGCCGTGCCACCGGTGAAGGTGTTGACGCCGTTGAGGGTCAGGTTGGCGGTGCCGTTCTTGATCAATTGACTGGCGCCGCTGATGACACCGCCCAAGGTCAGGCCATTGCTGCCGCCGATGCTCAGATTGCCGTTGAGCGCTACGTCGTTGCTCAGGCTGACGGCGGCGCTGCTGTCCAGGGTCGCGGCGTTGGCGACGGTCAGGCTGCCGCTGCCCAGTGCGCCGGCATTGCCGACAGTCAGAGTACCGGCATTCAACGTGGTGCCGCCGAGGAAGGTGTTGGCGCCGCTGAGAATCAGGTTGGCCGCGCCATTCTTGGTCAGCCCGCCGTTGCCGCTGACCACGCCACCCAGGGTCAGGTTGGCGTTGCCGGCAATGTTCAGATTGCCGCCGAGCGCGACGGCATTGCCCAGCGCCACGGTGGCGCTGGCATCGAGCGTAGTGCCCGCCGCCGTGGTCAGTGCGCCCGTGCCCAGCGCGGTATTGGAACCGACAATCAGCGTCCCGGCATTCAGCGTCGTACCGCCGGAGAACGTGTTATTGCCGCTGAGGGTCAGGTTCGCGGTGCCGTTCTTGATCAGGTTGCCGGCACCGCTGATGACCCCGCTCAGGCCCAGTGCCTGCGTTCCGCCAATGGTCAGGTCCGCCGCCAGCGCCACCGCGTTGGCCAGGGTCACCGCCGTGGTCGCATCCAGCGTGGTACCCGCCGCCGCATTCAGCGCGCCGGTGCCGAGGGCGGTGTTGCTGCCGACCAGCAAGGTGCCGCCGTTGAGCGCGGTGGTGCCGCTGTTGGTGTTGTTGCCGGTCAGGGTCAGGCTGGCCGTGCCACTCTTGGTAATCGCGCCGGTGCCGGAGAGAATGCCGGACAGGGTCAGGGCATTGCTGCCGAGCACGTTCAACGCGCCGGTGATGCCGATGTTGTTGGCCAACGTCACGTTGGCGGTGCTGTCCAGGCTGGTGCCGGTGGCGGTGTTGAGCACCCCGGTGCCCAAGGCATTGTTGTTGCCGACGCGCAAGGTGCCGGCACTCAAGGTCGTGGTGCCGCTGTAACCGGTGTTGGCGCCGCTGAGCGTCAGGCTGCCGCTGCCAGTCTTGGTCAGGCCGCTGGCGCCGCTGATCAGCCCGCCCAGGGTCAGGGCCCCGGTGCCGGTCGCCGTCAGTGTGCTGTTGAGGGTGAGCGCGTTGTTCAACGAAATCGGGCCGGAGGCCGAAATGCTCGACGCGCCGCCAACGGTAATGCCGCCGGCACTGAAGGCCTGATTGTTCCCCACCTGCACCACGCCACCATTGAGCACGGTACTGCCGGTGTAGGTATTGACCCCGTTGAGGTTGAGCTGGCCGCTGCCGATCTTGGTCAGGCCGCCGCTGCCGGACAGCACGCCGCTGAGCGTTGTGGCGTTGGTCCCCTGCACCGTAAGGCCGCCGGCACCCAGCGAGATCAGGTTGCTGATGTTCAGTCCGGCAGAGCTGGCCTGCAGGATGCCGCCATTGGACGTCAATACACCGCTGCCGAACGCGCCATTGTCATTGAACAGCGCGACACCGCCATTGAGGGTCGTCGCCCCGCTGACCAACGGTCCCTGCAGGGTCCAGGTGCCGCTGTTGAGGGTCAGGTTGTTGAAGTTGACATAGGTGGCGCTGGACGCCGTGCCTGAACCGGTGGTGCCGCCGCCGACACCGATGGGGTTTTGCAGAATCAGGGTATTGGTGCCACCCGCACCGCCATCGATCGTGCCGGTCGGGGCGAAGGTCAGGTTGATGCCGATCAGGCCGCCGAGGCCGACGGTGACTTGCACGCCGTCACCGACGTTTACGCTCGAACCGGTGATCGCGTAGAACGTGTTGGTGCTGCCCGCGCCCATCGACACGCTGCCGGTGATGTTACCGGCGTTGGTGAAGGTATTGCCCGCCGCCGATGTCTCGAAGGCCACCCGGCCGTTGATCGTGCCGGTGCTGCTGTTGTTCATGACGACTTGTGAACCGCCATACACACCCACCACCGGCGTATCGGCCAGGGTGATCCCGCCCACCGACAGACCGGTTGAGGTGATCGTCCCGTTGTTGGTGATGGTGGTGGTGCCGGCCGCCGCATTGTTGACCCCTATCCCCAGGCCATCGATGCTGGTCAGGTTGAGGCCGAGCAACATGCCGGTGCCACGAATGAGGCCGCTGGCGTTGTTGAGCACGCTGACCGTGCTGGAGGCGCCCGTTCCGATGAACGCGCCGCCGCTGAGCACGGACACCAGGCCCAGCAATGCAGGGTCGATGGTGCCGGAGTTGTTCAGGCTGATGTTGACGCCCGTCAGGTTGAGCACCTTGCCGCCGAGCGTCGCGTTCATCTGCGCGCCCGAGTTGACGTTGACTGTCAGGCCGTTGCTGGCACTGCTGAAGTCATTGAGAAACAGCGGCAGGCTCGGCACCCCGGTGCAGGTCACCGTGGATCCGGCAGTGGAACAGGTTGCAAGCGCCGGTGCACTGACACCGCCGAACAGAAATCCGGCAACGCTCAGGTGCACAGCAAGGGAAAGCGGGGAAAAACGCGAAACGAGGGCGACACCAAACCTTGCTTCCACGGGATACTCCTTTCGTGGTCAATTTCATCCTTGAAAGCGCGCAACGGCAGGCAAATCGAACACGCGCATCAAGAGCGCGACGGTCTTCCAACCGTCTCATTCCCCAAAGACGCTAGTTGATGCCCTGCAATGGAACATTGGTTAAATGGCATTAATACTTTTGTGATAGAGCCTTCAGGAATAAGGATCCATCAGGTGCGCGCGCAAAACTGGTATGACTTGTGCAAACGTTTGCGAAGCGTCAATCCCGACACTTTGCCTCCACAATCGCACCACCCCGCCGTTACGGGGCCGATCCACAAAAAGGACTTTGAATGCACGTTTCTTCCAGCCGCCGCCGTCGCGGTATGCGTACCTTTGCTGTTTCCCTCCTACTGGCCGGCGTTACCGGAGTTCTCAGCCAGACAGCACTGGCACAACCTGCCTTGCCCGAAGAATCCGCCCAGGGCGAAGCCCTCAGCCCCGAAGTCAGCCCACCGAAAAAAGGCGAATACCTGTCGGACTGGTACAACCAGGACCTGACCCTGATCGGCAGCAAGGACATCAGCTTCGGCCCGCAACCGGCCGACGACATCTACCTGGAATACGAGTATTTCGGGCGCAAGGGCCCGTTCGAGCTGTACGGCTACATCGACATCCCGAAAATCTTCAACATCGGCAACAGCCACGACAAAGGTGTGTGGGACCACGGTTCGCCGGTGTTCATGGAGCACGAACCGCGCATCTCCATCGACTACCTCGCCGGTCGCAGCCTGGCCATCGGCCCGTTCAAGGAATGGTACGTGGCGTTCGACTGGATCTACGATCACGGCAGCCGCAAAGAGAATCGCGCCAACACGCTGTACAGCGGTTTAGGCACCGACATCGACACCCATTCGCGGGTCAATCTGTCGGCCAACCTGTACGGGCGCTACCAGTGGGAAAACTACGGCGCCAGCAATGAATACTCGTGGGACGGCTACCGCGCACAGCTCAAGTACATCGTGCCGATCGACAAATTCAGCAACGGTGCGTCGCTGACCTACATCGGCTTTACCAACTTCGATTTCGGCTCGGACCTGCACAAGGACAACCCGGCGCGCACCGCCAATGCCACGGTGGCGACCAACGTGTTGCTGTACTCGTTCACCCACTTGCGCTTCACCCTGGTCGGCCGTTACTTCCACAACGGCGGCAACTGGGAGGACGGCAGCGAGCTGAACTTCGGCGACGGCAACTTCCGCGCACGTTCCAATGGCTGGGGTTATTACGCCGGCATCGGTTATCAGTTCTGAATCAAGGAGCAAACATGAAAGCAATGACGCGTGTATCACTGGCCGCTGCCGCCCTGCTCTCGTCCCCCGCGTGGGCGACCGAGGCACCGATTCAACCGAAAGTGGTGCTGATCACCATGTTCGCCCCGGAGGCACAGCACTGGATCGATCGCCTCGAACTCAAGCAGGAAATCCGCGTACCGGGCCTGTCGGCCGAGTACCCGACCGTTCGCTGCAACACGCAGCAGGTGTGCCTGATGACGACCGGCATGGGCCAGACCAACGCCGCCGCCTCAACCCTGGCACTGGCGCTGTCGCCGAAATTCGACCTGCGCAAAAGCTACTTCCTGATTGCCGGGATTGCCGGCATCAGCCCGAAACACGGGACCATCGGTACCGCTGCGTGGGCGCATTATCTGGTCGAATTCGGCACCCAGTGGGAACTGGACTCGCGCGATGCACCCTCGAGCTGGCCGACCGGTTACCTCGGCATCAACACCAAAGGCCCGAACGAAAAACCACCGCTGGACTACAAGACCGAAGTCTTCGAACTCAACCCGAAACTGCAAGCCAAGGCCTTCGCCCTGAGCCACAAGGTCAAACTGAGCGAAAGCAAAGAGTCGGCCGAATGGCGCCTGAAATACCCGGCAGCACCGGCCAATCAGCCGCCGGTGGTCACCCGTTGCGACACGCTGGCGGGCAACACCTGGTTCTCCGGCACACGCCTGAGCGAACGCGCCGAGGTCTGGACCAAATTGCTGACCGACAACAAGGGCGAGTACTGCACCACCCAACAGGAAGACAACTCCACCTACGAGGCTTTGTTGCGCGCCAGCCGCGAGGGCCTGGTGGACGTGCAGCGCCTCGCCGTGGTGCGCGCCGGCTCTGACTTCGACCGCCCGGCGCCGGGTGGCAGCGAAGTGGACAACCTGCTCAAGTACGCCGATCAGGGCGGATTTGTGCCGGCCCTGGAAAACCTCTATCGCACGGGGAATCCCCTGGTGCAGGACATCCTGAAAAACTGGTCGGCGTGGGAGAACGGCGTCCCGCAGTCCTGAAACCCACAAAGCCCTGAGGGTGCGAACGCGCTCCCGCAGGGCTGTGTGATGACATGAATAACAGCGACGATCAGGGGATAAGAATCACTTTGTCACCGCTGCCCTGATTCACATCCGCATAGCGCGCCAGCCCTTCGGCCAACGGCGCTTCGACCAGCCCTTGCGGCAGTGGCAGCAGGTCTTCGTCGAAGAACCGGCCGAACTGCTCGAGCATCGCCGCGCAGGCTTCAACGCCGTACAGCAACGAGTTGATACCGACTACCGAACCGCCCTTGCGATACAGCGCCAGTGCCGGCAGTTGCACATGCCCGTCCACCGGCGCAGCGATGATCGCGATCCGCCCGAAGGGCGCCAATGCCGCGACTGAGGCCGGCAGCCAGAAACCGGTGGTGTCGAAGATCACATCGGCGCCACCGCGATACACCGCGTTGACCTGTGCACCCAGATCCTCGGGTTTATCCAGCTGAATCGTCTGATAACCCTGAGCCTGCAAGTCTTTGACCTGCTCCGGACGCCGCGCTGCCGCCAGCAACTGCGCGCCGCGCACCTTGGCCAACGCCAGCGCCGCCGTCGCCACCGCCCCGCCGCCGATCACCAGCAAACGGGTTTCGGCACTGACCAGACTGCGCTCCAGTGCATCCCACGCCGTGGTGTAAGGCACGCCGAGGCTGGCAGCCTGGGTGAAGCTCAAATGCGAAGGCTTGTGCGCCACGCCATTGGCCGGCAGTTTGACGAACTGCGCATGGGAGCCATCGGCAAAAAAGCCCAGCTCACGCCCGGTGCCCCAGACTTCCTGACCGATCAACGCCTGCGGCCCTTCGACCACCACACCGGCAAAGTCCCGACCGGGAATACGTGGCAGCGTGGTGTACGGGAAACGCCCGAGCACGTTCTTCACGTCACTGGGATTGAGGCCCGCCGCCTTGATCTGCACCAGTACCTCGTCGGCCCCCGGCACCGGCGTCGGCACCTCGACGAAGCGCAGGGACGACAGGTCACCGGTTTTATCGAATTGCAGTGCTTTCATGGAAATCTCCACCGAAGGAAAAAGACAGGATTCAGGACAGCCAGCCACTGACCAGTTGCCGGCCCATCGGCCACAACTGCTCGCCCGCCAGCATGCCCAGCAGGCCCACCAGCGCGATGGTCGGCGGCGCCGGAGAACGGACATCCAGCGCGCCATACAGCAGGCCGACACCCAGACCGACGCCCAGTGAAATCAGGTAATTCATGGGATCACTCCGCCACACAAAGGGAATGGGCAAAGTCTAGGGAAAGGCTGCGACCGGCATCGGCCAAGGACTTCTGAATTTCGGCCAAATCAGCCGGCGAGCGGCCCGCCATCGAACTGCGAAGGCGCGACACCCAGCTCCCGGCGGAACATGTCGCTGAAACTGCTCGGCGAATAACCCAGCTCACGGGCGATCGCGCTGACCGGCACGCCCTGGATCAACTCCGCCACCGCCGTCGCCAACTGCACCTGACGCCGCCACTCGGCGAAGCCCATGCCCAGCCCTTCCTTGAACAACCGCGCCAGGGTGCGCACGCTGGCCCCGGCGTTCTCGGCATGTTGCTCAAAAGGAATGTCCAGCGACGGCGCGGCCATCACCGCCTGACACAGACTCATCAACCGCCGGTCTGCATCGTCCGGCAACGGGATCTTCAGCTGTGAACGCCTTGCACGTTTCAGCTCCAGCAGCGCCAGCCCGACCAGCGCCTCGTAATACTCGGCATCTCCGCTGTCACCTTGCGCCACCAGCCCGACGATCAACTCGCGCAGCAAACCGCCGACCTCAATCACCTGCACCGTCTCATCCAGCGTCGCCGCCAGCGCCGGACGCAGATAGATATTGCGCATCTGCAAATCCGACACCACGCGAATCCCGTGCGGCACCCCCGGCGGCAACCACACCGCCCGCTGCGGCGGCACCACCAGCGCCTCGTGCGGCGTCTCGACCCACATCACCCCGCTCATCGCATACAGCAACTGGCCCCAGACATGCTCGTGCGGCTCGATGAACAACCCGCGCGGATAGGTGCGCGCCAGCGGCTGTACGGGCACATCGGTGTCAGTGAGGTCAGGAGGTGCGGCGAGGGCCATGTGGAACATTCATCGGGATTGGCGAAGGCGTCATGGTAACCAGTCAGCCCGGTCCCTCGCCATTGATAGATACCGTCGGACAATCCGAGTGAATTTTCCCGATGCCCAGCGATCCTTCTATTACCACAGGGAGGAAGACCGGCTTTATGAACAACGCAAAACTGTTTGTCATCGAATACACCCTTCACGGCGCGCCCAAGTCGTTCATTATCCGCTCGGACAGAATGGACAACACCGAGGCGTGGCACTGGGCAAGCTGCGACGCAGGGGTCGGCCGCATCCCGCGTTTCGGCCGGGAGAAAGTGCAAAAGACCAGCAAGCCGATGGCAGAAAAATTCGGCGTGGAAAACGTGACGTGGCGTCCGGCAAGCTAAGCTTGCGCGCAGCTGGGGATTATTTCGGGGGAACACACATGACAACCATCAACAGCCCGGCGCACCTGGACTATGGTCTGGACACGCTCTTTGGCCGCATGACCCGAAGCGTCGACTGTCCGGTGGGTCTGGAGCCCGTCGAAAATGATCCCTTCCGCTTCTCCCTGCGCGTGCCGGCGCCCTTGCCGCAAGACCTCGAAAAAGCCAAAACCGTCGTTGTCAGCGTTGAAGGCCGTCGGCTGCAAGGGACTGTCCGCCATGTCGAACGGCTGGACGATGACAGCCTGAAACTGGAAGTGGAGCCTGACTAGGCTCCACGTTTTCATGGCTTGCGTTATTTAGGATGCGCGCAGTGGCATCCCTTGCCGGTACATGCTTCGCCGCCCTTATGGTGATGCGCGCAGGCTTCACAGCAATAGTGTTTACCGTGCGCCACATAAGCGTGGTCGCCTTCCTTGATCTTGCAATTACAGCCCGGGCAATCGCATTTTCTATCTGGCATGGGACAGACTCCTTCGGTGGTGGTTGTCTGAGACCTGAAGAGCAGGTCGTACCACCAGTGTAGAAGCTGTCAGTCCGCCTGCCGCACACTGCTGCGATACATGAACACCAGCGCCAGCCCCAGGCAGACCATCGCCAGAATCCGCGCGCCCGACAGCTCGATGGCGGGGTTGCCCAGCCAACCGAAATTGTCGATCAACATCCCCATTCCCAACTGCCCGACAATCACCGCCACCGTCGCCACCGCAGTACCGATGCGCGGCACCGCACCCACCATGACCATCATGTACACCACGCCGAACAGTGCACCGCTGAGCTGCCATTTCGGTACGTCCAGCAGGCTGATCGCCTGGGCCGGTTCGAAAAACAGGATGAGTAGCCCCGTACTCACGGCGCCGACCGCAAACGTCAACAGGCTACTGCGCAGCACCCCAACGGTCTCCCCCAGCCGCCCGTTGATCGCCGCCTGCACACTCAACACCGCACCGGCCAACACCACCACCGCCAACAAAATAACCAGACTCATCACTCACCCCCGCGCAATCAAAACCAAAGCCGCCACAATCAACCCCAACGCCAGCCACCGTTCACCGTTGACCTTCTTGCGCGTGGCGCCAAACCAGCCGAAATGGTCGATCAGCAGACTCTTGCCGACCTGCCCGGACAGAATCGCGATCATGGTCATGGCGATGCCGATAAGCGGCGTGGCCAGCGTCAACACCACCACGTACATCGGCCCCAGAAATCCGCCGATCAACTGCCAGCGCGGCAAGTCGGTCAGCGCCGGCCCCTTCTGTGGCCCCGCAAACAGCAACAGCAAAAACAGAATCGCCGACCCGATCCCGAAGATGCTCAAGGTCGCCCACAAATGCCCGACCTGCTCACCCAAGGGCCCGAGCAATCCGGCCTCCACCGACAAACCCATGCCGGCCATGATCACCAGCGGCAACAGCAACAAACGCAAACCAGGCCGGGCGACCGGGGCCGGCGCAGCACTCACTTCATCAAACGACTGCATCTGAAAACCTCTGAAGGAAACGATGGCGCGGATTATCGGCTGGCGCAGCTGTGCGATAAATGGGAGCATCCGGACAACACTTTTGCGTAACTCGCACAGCAGGACAGACGATGCACGGGCTCAACGAACTGGGATTCAAGGCGCTAAGGCTGTTTGTGGCGGTGCTCGACCACGGCAGTTTTTCCGAAGTCGCCCGCCGCGAGGGTGTGGCGCCCTCGTCGATTTCCCGGCAGATCCAGTTGATGGAACAGGCGCTGAACCAGCAATTGCTCTACCGTCACACCCGCGCGGTCACGCCGACCGAAGCCGGGCGCATGCTCGGCCATCACGCGCGGCTGGTGCTGGTGCAACTGGAGGAGGCCGAACAGGCGTTGCAGGAACAGCAAAGCGAACCGACCGGCCTGGTACGGATCAACGCCCCGGTGGTGTTCGGCCAGCGTCACCTCACGCCATGGCTCGGGCGATTGTGCGAGCGCTATCCGAAGCTGCAACTGGACATCCAGCAGACCGACCACTACATCGATCCGCTGCAGGAAGGCGCCGACCTGCTGTTCCGCATCGGCCCGCTGCACGACTCGAGCATGCAGGCGCGGATTTTGGCGCCGCACCGTTTTCAGGTCGCGGCCAGCCCGGCGTATCTCAAGCGTTTCGGCGCGCCCCGGCATCCCGACGACCTCGCCCGCCACCAGTGTCTGGCCTACAAGGGCGCGACCGGCCAGCAACGCTGGTTCTTCCGTCAGGATCAGGGCGAGTGGACGCCGTATGCAGTCAAGGGCCCGATCACCGGTAACCACGCGGACACGCTGACCCAGGCCGCTGTGCAAGGACTGGGGCTGGTGATGTTTCCGTCATGGCTGATCGGTGAAGCGGTGCGTGAGGGCACGCTGGTGCCGTTGCTGGGGGAGTATCAGGTGTCGAACAGCGTGGAGCCGCAGCAGATTGCGGTGCTGTGGCCGGGGAGCCGGCGGTTGTCGGTGAAGGTGCGGACGGTGATTGATTTCTTTGTCGAGTGTTTTGGCGAGGTGCCGTATTGGGACAGGCCCTGACGATCTGTCCCGACAACGCCATCAGATACGGAACTGCCCCACCAACTTCCCAAGTCGCTGCCCCAGATCCGCCAGACTGCGCGAAGTCTGCGCCCCCAACTGCGTCTCATCCGCCACGTTATCCACCGCCACCGCAATCTGATGCACGCTGCGGTTGATCTCTTCCGCCACCGCCGTCTGCTCTTCAGCGGCGCTGGCAATCTGAGCATTCATCGAGTTGATCGTCGCAATCAGATCCGCCATCGCATCCAGCGACGCCCCCGCCTGATTGGCCTGGGCCGACGTACCGTCACCCGCCTCGCTGGAACGGCGCATCGCTTCAACCGCCGACTGCGTCCCCGCTTGCAAGCGATCGATCATCCCCTGGATTTCCTGAGTGCTGATCTGTGTGCGCGACGCCAGCGCCCGCACCTCGTCCGCCACCACCGCAAACCCGCGTCCGGCCTCACCGGCCCGGGCCGCTTCGATCGCGGCGTTGAGCGCCAGCAGGTTGGTCTGTTCGGCAATCGAGCGGATCACCCCGAGTACGCCGACAATCGACGACACGTCCTGTTGCAGGCTGTCGAGGGACACACCGCTGCTGCGGATGTCGTCCACCAGCGCATGAATCTGTTTGATGCTGCCGGCCACCACGCGTTTGGCGGTCTGACCTTCTTCGTCGGTCTGCTGCGCGGCGACGGCAGCGTTCTGCGCGCTCTTGGCGACTTCCTGGGCGGCGGCGGACATTTCGTTGATCGCCGTGGCCACCTGATCAGTTTCGTGGCGTTGACGCTCCATGGCCTGATCGGAGCGCTGGGCCTGATCCGAGACTTGCGTCACCAGTCCGGTCAGTTGCGAGGTCATCTCGGTGATCTGCCGCACCAGGCCGTGGATTTTGTCGACAAAGCGGTTGAACGAGCCGGCCAGTTCGCCGAGTTCGTCCTGGCTGGTGATGGTCAGGCGCCGCGTCAGGTCGCCCTCGCCCGCCGCGATGTCATCGAGGTTGGCTTTCATCAGAGTCAGCGGTCGCAGGATGGTATTGGCCAGCAGCATCCCTGCCGCCGCGATCACCAGCAGCACCACCACCGCCACGCCGACGATGCTCAGCACCACGCCCTGCATGCGTTCCTGCACCTTGGCCTCGACCACCGCCACTTGCGCTTCGATGCCATCGAGGTTGACCGACGTACCGACCGCCATGTCCCACTTCGCCAGGTATTCGGTGTAGCCGAGTTTCGGCACCAGTACTTGCGCGTTGCCCGGCAGCGGCGAGCTGTATTGCAGGTAGTGGGTGCCGTCCTTCGCGACTTTCACCAGGTCGCGATTGACGTAGACGCCGTTCGGGTCGCGGTTGTCCTTGAAGCTTTTGCCCACGCCTTCAGGATCGTTGGCCTTGAACAGGCGCACGGTCTCGGAGTCGTAGCCGAAAAAGTAGCCGTCCTTGCCGTACTTGATGCTCGACAACAGTTTGATGACCTGCGCCCGCGCCTCGGCGTCACCGGGAGCGGCAGCGTCGTACAACGGTTTGATGGTGGTCATGGCCACCGCGACATAGCTGGCCAGGGTGGCCTTGGCGTCGCCAAGCAGGCGTTCGCGAGTCTGTTCGACTTCCTTGCGCGCCTGTTCCTGAAGGATGAACAGCGTGGTCAGGCTGATCACCAGCGCAAAGAGCAAGACCGGAAGGACGGCGAGGGACAGGACTTTAGCCTTGAGACTCAGGCGCATAGGGAACTCACTTTTTTGGTTTTGTTGGCGTGGTTACAGGCTATAACGGCACGCGAAACCAAAAGTTGAGCTGCGGCTTGAGATCGTTCCCACGCGGACGGTTCGACGCCTCGACGTGGGAACGATCGACAATCAAGTCAGAGGACCATTGCGGCCACCCAGCCGAACGCCAGCAGCGGCAAATTGTAGTGCAGGAAGGTCGGGACCACGGTGTCCCAGATGTGATGGTGCTGGCCGTCGATGTTCAGACCGGAGGTCGGGCCGAGGGTCGAGTCGGACGCGGGCGAACCGGCATCGCCCAAGGCACCGGCCGTGCCGACGATGCAAACGATGGCGATCGGACTGAAGCCCAGTTGCACGCACAGCGGCACGAAAATCGCCGCCAGGATCGGCACCGTCGAAAACGACGAGCCGATGCCCATGGTCACCAGCAGCCCGACCAGCAGCATCAGCAAGGCACCGATGCCCTTGCTGTGATTGATCCACGACGCCGAAGACTCGACCAGCGTCTGCACCTCGCCAGTGGCCTTCATCACTTCGGCGAATCCGGATGCGGCGATCATGATGAAGCCGATCATCGCCATCATCTTCATGCCTTCGGTGAACAGATCATCCGTCTCGCGCCATTTGACGATACCCGACGCCGAAAAGATCAGGAAACCGGACAGCGCCCCGATAATCATCGAGTCCAGCAGCAGCTGAATAATGAAGGCCGCCGCAATGGCGACACCGGCGATCAACAGGCTTCGCGGGTTGTATTGCACCGCCACCTGCTCGACCTGCTCGATTTTTCCCAGGTCGTAGACGCGCTTCTTGCGATAGCTGATGAACGCCATGCCCAGGCCGGCCAGCATGCCCAGTGCCGGAATGCCCATGGCATGCGTGACGTTGATGCCGCTGATGTCCACGCCGCTGCGGGCAACGTTGGCCAACAGGATCTCGTTGAGAAAAATGTTGCCGAAGCCCACTGGCAAGAACATGTACGGCGTGATCAGGCCGAAAGTCATGACGCAGGCGATCAGCCGGCGATCCAGTTGCAACTTGGTCAGGACATAGAGAAGCGGCGGCACCAGCAGCGGAATGAACGCGATGTGAATCGGCAGGATGTTCTGCGAAGCGATCGCCACCACCCACAGCAGGCCGATCAGCAGCCATTTGACGCTGCCACCACCGCTCGCATGCTGGCGGTCGACCATCGCCAGGGCCTTGTCGGCCAGCGCATGGGCCAGGCCGGACTTGGCAATCGCCACGGCGAAAGCGCCGAGCAACGCGTAGGACAACGCCACCGTCGCCCCGCCACCCAGGCCACTGTTGAACGCCTTGAGCGTGGCGTCGATGCCCAGACCACCGGTCAGGCCACCGACCAGCGCACCGACGATCAACGCGATCACTACATGCACCCGGGACAGGCTGAGGATCAGCATGACGCCGACCGCAGCAATCACTGCATTCATTTCACTACCTCAAAAACACGACGGTGAAACCATCCACCGCCAGACAGGATGAGTCCGGCCGGCAAGCCACGCGGCTCGCCAGCGGATTTGCATAGAGGGTCTTATTAGAAGGGCGCGCACTGTGCCGCAGAGCGGGCGCAGTGTCAAAGCGACGGGTCGCAACACTGTGTAACTTTCCATGATCAATGCGCTGAACAGGGCATATCCGCCACAACATGCGCCAATTCGCCATATTGCGTTTGCGCCATAAAGAAAGCCGAAACGCGGCCGTTACAGTGCAAAGTCTCAGATATTTATCGAATAAGGACGTCTCCATGTCGCTCAGACAACTTTCCATCCAATGGAAAATCACCCTGCTCGCCGGGCTCTGCCTGGCCGGTATCGTGACCCTGTTGGTGGGTCTTTCGCTGTATCGCATGGAGCACAGTTCCGAACTGGTAAAGGCTTCGAGCATGGAAATGCTCACCGAGTCGGCCCAGGCCCGCATCGAATCCCAGGGCGAAGTCCAGGCGGCGGGCATTCGCCAGCAATTCATGGACGCTTATCAATATGGCCACGGCTTTTCGCGTCAGGTGCTGTTCCTGCGCGAACAGGCCGAGAAGCGCTTCCTGGACGCCTTCGACCTGCGCGAGGACATGACCCGTCAGGTGAAATCGGCGTTGCAGGCCAACCCGGATCTGCTCGGCCTGTCGCTGGTGTTCGAAGCCAACGCGCTGGACGGCAAAGACGAGCTATTTGCCGGGCAAGCTGAATTAGGCAGCAACGACAAGGGCCGCTTCGCCCTGTACTGGTCGCAACCGACACCGGGCAAAGTAACCTCCATGGCCCTGCCGGAAAGCGACATGGCCGACACCAGCACCGGCCCCAGCGGCCAGGCGGCCAACGCCTGGTTCACCTGCCCGCGCACCACGCTCAAGCCGTGCGTGATCGAACCCTACTTTTATGTGATCGACGGGCAAAAGGTGCTGATGACCAGCATCGTGTTCCCGCTGATGGTCAACGGCAAAGTCATCGCCTCGCTGTCGGTGGACATCAACCTCAACAGCCTGCAAGCAATCAGCCAGAGCGCCAGCAAAAAGCTCTACGACGGCCAGACTGCCGTGAGCATCATCAGCCCCGCCGGCCTGCTTGCCGGTTACAGCCCGGACGCCAACAAACTCAGCCAGCGTCTCGATGCCGTGGACACCGCCAGCGGCGCCGAACTGCTGCGTCTGCTTGCGTCGAGCCAAAACGTCAGCAGCCTGCACAGCAACGCGCAGTTGAAAGTGCTGTCGCCGTTCCAGCCGATTCCTGGCGGCCCGTCGTGGGGCGTGCTGCTCGATGTGCCGGAAAAAGTCTTGGTAGAACGCGCCGAAGCGCTCAAGCAACAGCTGGATGCCAGCAACACCTCGGGCACCCTGATCGAACTGAGCCTGGGCGTACTCGCCGCGCTGATCGGCCTGTTGCTGGTGTGGCTGATGGCACGCAGCGTGACCAGGCCGATCCTTGGCGTAGCGCACATGCTCGAAGACATCGCCAGCGGTGAAGGCGACCTGACCCGGCGTCTGGCCTACGACAAGAAAGACGAACTCGGCCAGTTGGCCGGTTGGTTCAACCGCTTCCTCGACAAGCTGCAACCGATCATCGCCGAGGTGAAACGCTCGGTGCAGGATGCGCGCAACACCGCCGACCAGTCTTCGGCGATTGCGACCCAGACCAGCGCCGGCATGGAGCAGCAATACCGTCAGGTCGATCAGGTCGCCACCGCGTCCCACGAAATGAGCGCCACCGCCCAGGACGTGGCCCGCAGTGCGGCACAAGCCGCCGAAGCCGCCAAGGATGCCGACCGCGCCACGCGTCAGGGCCTGACCGTGATCGACCGCACCACCGCCAGCATCGACACCCTCGCCGCCGACATGAGCGCCGCCATGGTGCAGGTCGAAGGCCTGGCCGCCAACAGCGAGAAGATCGGCACGGTACTGGAAACCATCCGCGCCATTGCCGAGCAGACCAACCTGCTGGCCCTGAACGCCGCCATCGAAGCCGCCCGCGCCGGTGAAGCCGGCCGCGGTTTTGCGGTGGTCGCCGACGAAGTGCGCAACCTCGCCCGCCGCACCCAGGAATCGGTGGAAGAAACCCGCCAGGTCATCGAGCAATTGCAGAACGGTACCCAGGACGTGGTCGGTTCGATGGGCAACAGCCATCGTCAGGCCCAGGGCAGCGTCGAACAGGTCGGCCAGGCCGTCACCGCACTGCGCCAGATCGGCGATGCGGTGACAGTAATCAGCGACATGAACCTGCAGATCGCCAGCGCCGCCGAAGAGCAGAGCGCGGTGGCCGAAGAGATCAACAACAACGTGGCGACGATTCGTGATGTGACGGAGTCGCTGTCGGGGCAGGCGAATGAATCGGCTCGGGTGAGTCAGTCGCTCAATAGTCTGGCGAATCAGCAGCAGAGTTTGATGGATCAGTTTCGCGTGTGACGCTCAGGCCCGCTCACCACAAACCTTGTGGGGGCGGGCTCACCGCCGAGGCAACTGAATCTGCACCTTCAACCCGCCCCACTCGCTTTCGCCCAGCACCAGCACCCCGCCCCACGTTTCGACAATATCCCGCACAATCCCCAGCCCCAAGCCATGCCCATGGGTCTGCTCATCCAGCCGCGTCCCCCGGCTGAACACCTGGGCCCGCTGCGCCTCGGGAATCCCCGGCCCGTCATCTTCCACGCTCAACACAAAACCTTCAGCCGTCTCGACCACACTCAACCGCACCTCGGCATCCGCCCATTTGCAGGCGTTGTCCAGCAGGTTGCCCAGCAGTTCCAGCAAATCTTCACGATCCCACGGCAATTGCAGGCCCGAAGGAGCCACGTAACTCAGATCCAGATGTTCGCCATGAATCATGTTCAACGTCGACAGCAGCCCCGGCAGCTCGGCGTCGCAATCGAACAACGCCCCCGGCAGCGCATCGCCGGCCAGGCGCGCGCGGTTGAGCTCGCGGTTCAGCCGTTGCTGAACCTGTTCCAGTTGTTCCTTGAGGATCTTGCGCAATTGCGGATGTGCATCGAGCTGTTCACTCGACGCCAGGCTGAGCAGCACCGCCAGCGGAGTTTTCAGCGCATGCCCAAGATTGCCCAAGGCATTGCGCGAACGCTTGAGGCTGTCTTCAGTGTGCGCCAGCAAATGGTTGATCTGCGCCACCAGGGGCTCCAGTTCCGCCGGCACTTGCTCATCGAGTTGTGAACGTTGGCCCTGCTGCAACTGGGCGATCTGTTCACGAGCCTTCTCCAGCGGCCGCAATGCGCGGCGCACGGTCAGGCGTTGCAACAGCAGAATCAGCAACAACCCGGCCAGCCCGAGGCCGAGACCGATCTGCCGCATGCGCTGGAAGCTCTCGCGTACCGGCGTGTAATCCTGGGCCACGCTGATGGAAATCGACTGACCGAGCCGTCGATAGTCCGAACGCAGCACCAATAATTGCTGACCGTCCGGCCCCAATTGCAGGTTGCTGTGCAGACCAGGGTGTTCAAGCATCGGCAGTTCCTGATCCCACAGCGAGCGGGAACGCCAGTGGCTGTCGGCGAAATCGATACGGAAGTAGTGCCCGGAAAACGGCCGCTGATACGCCGGCGACAAGTGCCGCTCATCCAGTTGCAGCCCCTGCGGGCCACGCACCAGCGCCACCAGCAGGTTTTCACTGTCGTTGCGCAGACCCGCTTCGAGGTAACGCTGCAAGCCCACTTCGAACAGCCACAGGCTGGTTTGCACCAGCACCAGGCCGACGATCACCATCACGCTGATCAGCCCCAGGCTCAAACGGCGCTGGATCGATCTCACGAAGCCTGTCCGCCAAACAGATAACCCTGACCACGACGGGTTTCGATCACGCTTTTGCCGAGTTTGCGCCGCAGGTGATTGACGTGGACTTCAAGCACGTTGGAATCGCGCTCGGTCTCACCGTCGTAGAGGTGTTCGGCGAGGTGGCTTTTGGAAAGAATCTGCTCGGGATGCAGCATGAAGTAGCGCAGCAGACGGAATTCGGCAGCGGTCAGCTGAATGTCGGCACCGTCGCGCACGACACACTGGCGGCCCTCGTCCAGGTGCAGACCGGCGGCCTTGAGCGTCGGCTGGTTGGCCTGCCCCTTGGAGCGACGCAGCAGCGACTGGATGCGCAGATACAGTTCTTCCGGGTGGAAGGGTTTGGTCAGGTAATCGTCGGCACCGGCCTTCAGGCCTTCAATACGCTCGGCCCAGGAATCGCGGGCGGTGAGAATAAGCACCGGAATCGTCAGACCGCCGGCGCGCCATTGCGTCAGCACCTCGAGCCCCGGCACGCCGGGCAGACCGAGGTCGAGGACGATCAGGTCGTAGGGCTCGCTGCTGCCCTGATAGACCGCATCGCGCCCGTCCGCCAGCCAGTCCACCGCATAGCCTTGACGTTGCAGGCCGGCGAGCAGTTCGTCAGCCAGCGGTACGTGGTCTTCCACCAGAAGCAAGCGCATCGGTCAATCTTCCTTGTCTTTGATCAGGTTGCCGGTGGCGGCCTCGAAATGCAGCTCGCGAGCCACACCTTCGACGGTCAGCAGCTCGACTTCATAAATGTAGACGTCGTGCTTCTCTTCAAGCTCGGCTTCCAGCAGTTTCGCCTCGGGGTAGCGCTCCATTGCCTTATGCAGCACTTGCTCCAGCGGCAGAATCACGCCCTGCTGACGCAGGCGCAGGGCTTCGTCCTGATTGAGGTCGCGCGCCAGCGTCACCGAGCAGAATGCAACGAGCGCCAGGGCCAGAAGGCCCGTGGCGCGCGTCGATGAATCAGGTAAAAACGATTTCATTAAGTGTCCTGATGGTCCTTGCGCAGCAGCCCGTCGCTTGCGTCCAGTTCCAGCTCCCATTCCACACCTTGCGAGTCTTTCAGCTCGATCTGGTACAGGTAAATGCCATAGCGCTTTTCCAGTTCGATATCGATCAGGGTCGAACCCGGATGGCGCGCCCTGGCCGTGGCCATGACGGTTTCAATCGGCACAATGGTACCAGCGTCGATCAGTTTCCGGGCTTCATCTGCGAGCAGGTCGCGGGTATGAGCACGGTTGGCGGTGAGACCAAACAGCAGGAACGCGATGAACAGGCTCGCGAGAATTTTCATGGGGATCTCCGTCTGTGAGGTGGTGCTTCCTTTGTGGCCACCTTAGCGCCGGGAACTTAACTGAAACTGAATGGCCATCATCGGGCCTGCTCCTGCAGAGCTGGCAACATGTGCTTATAATCTTTCGCTTGCTAACGATCGAGACCGGTATGACCGCCATTCACATCAAGTTCCCGTCCCTCACCCTCAAGGCCGGCTCCCGGGCCATGGCGCGCATTCGTGCCCAAGGCCTGAACGCCGCCGACGTCGGCACCCTGCCCGGCGCTGCCGGCGGGCCCAAGGCGCTGGGAATTCAGGGGCTGGATCTGGCGCTGTTCGGCGAGTGGTTGCCAGCCGCGCCGCGTGAGCGTTCGCTGATCGGTGCATCGGTCGGTTCCTGGCGGTTCGCCAGCGCCTGTCTGCCGGACGCCGCCGAAGGCATCCGTCGCCTCGGTCAGTTGTACACCGAGCAGAACTTCAACAAAGGCGTGACCATCAGCGACGTCAGCCGCAGTTCGCAGCGCATGCTCGATGACCTGCTCGACGGGCGCGACGCCAGCCTTCTGAACAACGCCCATTACCGCTTGAACATCATGGTGGTCAAAAGCCACGGCGGGCTGGCGGACGACCATCGCGGCCGGCTCGGGCTGGCGCTGGGCTCGGTGATCGCCGACAACCTGCGGGGCCGCGCGCGATTGTCGCGGCACTTCGAACGGCTGATCATCCACGACCCGCGCCTGGCGCCGCCGGTGCATGCGCTGAATGACTTCCCGTCGCGATTCGTCGCCCTCGATGCCACAAACCTGCGTCAGGCGCTGCTGGCGTCGGGTTCGATCCCGATGGTCATGGAGGGCGTGCGCGACCTCCCGGGCGCCGGAGCCGGCACCTTCCGCGACGGCGGCTTGCTGGACTATCACCTTGACCTGCCTTACAGCGGCGACGGCATCGTGCTCTATCCGCACTTCACCGACCGGGTGATTCCGGGCTGGTTCGACAAGACCCTGCCGTGGCGCAAAGCCTCGGTGGAACACTTGCAGGACGTGCTGTTGCTCGCGCCCTCCAAGGAATACCTGGCGCGCCTGCCCTACGGCAAACTTCCCGACCGTAACGACTTCAAGCGCTTCATGGGCGACGCGCCGAGCCGGCAGAAATACTGGCGCGCGGCGATGGACGAGAGCCGCCGGCTGGGCGACGAATTCCTTGAACTGACTGCCAATGGTCGCCTCGCCGAGCGCTTGCTGACCCTTTAGTCAGCACAGCCCTGGACAAGCTGGTAAACTCGCCGCCTGCCCGAATTCGCTGCGGCGAACGCCATCTGAACAGAGCTGAAATCACTGTGGAAATTTTCAAAGAGTTCACTTTCGAATCCGCCCACCGCCTGCCCCACGTACCGGACGGCCACAAGTGCGGACGCCTGCATGGTCACTCGTTCAAAGTGGCGATTCACCTGAGCGGCGACATCGACCCGCACACCGGCTGGATCCGTGATTTCTCCGAGATCAAGGCGATTTTCAAGCCGCTGTACGAGCGACTGGATCACAACTACCTGAACGACATTCCGGGTCTCGAAAACCCGACCAGCGAAGTGCTGGCCAAATTCATCTGGAATGAATTGAAGCCCCTGCTGCCGGAACTCAGTGCGATCCGCATCCACGAGACCTGCACCAGCGGTTGCATCTATCGCGGCGAGTAACCGATCCTGAAGTCGCCGAAAAGCCCTGTGGGAGCGAGCTTGCTCGCGATAGCGGTTTGCCAGTGAAGCAAGTGTTGCCTGACACGGCGCCTTCGCGAGCAAGCTCGCTCCCACAGGGATAGAAGGCGCCTCAGTGTTTGAATAACAGCCCCCGAGGCTGTTTTTTACGCCTATGCTTTTTGGCTCGAAACCGCCAAGAGGACAGGCCCATGACGGACTGGCTGCTGGATCAGGTCTTTGACTTCAACGGGCGACAGATTCGCCACGGGGTGCGCGGCGACGGCCCGCCGCTGGTGTTCGTGCACGGCACGCCATTCTCTTCTTACGTCTGGCACCGCATCGCGCCGCACTTTTTCGCCACGCACCGCGTGCACTACTTCGACCTGCTGGGCTACGGGCAATCCGAGCAACCGGACGCCGATGTCTCCCTCGGCGTGCAGAACGAATTGCTCGTGCGGTTACTGGACCACTGGAATCTGCAACGCCCGGACGTGGTCGCCCACGACTTCGGCGGCGCCACCGTGCTGCGTGCGCATCTGCTCAACGGCAAGGATTACCGCAGCCTGACCCTGATCGACCCGGTGGCGCTGACGCCGTGGGGTTCGCCGTTCGTACAGCACGTGCGCCAGCATGAAGCGGCGTTCAGTGGCCTGCCGGATTACATCCAGCGCGCCATTGTCCCGACCTATATTCGCGGGGCGATTCACCGGGACATTCCGGATGATGAACTGGCGCCCTACGTACAGCCGTGGCTGGGCGATCCGGGGCAAGCGGCGTTCTACCGGCAGATCGCGCAGATGGATCAGCGCTACACGCTGGAAGCGCAGCCGCTGTACCCGACGATCCGCTGCCCGGTGCAGATTCTCTGGGGTGAGGAGGATCAGTGGATTCCCATCGAACGCGGGCGCGAGTTGCACAAGCTGATTCCCGGATCGCAGTTTCACCCGATCCCGAATGCCGGGCATCTGGTGCAGGAGGATGCGCCGGAAGCCATTGTTGCCGCCCTGCTGCGGTTCCTCTGACCCCATTGCGCGCGCCTGTGGGAACAGCCCTGCTCCCACATGGTTCGGCAGGACGCCCCATGCACTGCTTTCGCGCCGATCACCCGTGTCTCGTCTATAAATACCCGCAACATCGCGTTTGGCACGACCGCTGCAACCTCTTCGCGTCCTCCCCTTTCCAGCAAGGAACGCCCCATGACGCAAAACGATCCCGGCAACGATTACCCCCTCAGCGAAGTGCCGATGCACGCGCGCAAAGGCCTGGCCTCCACGGCGATGGTGCTGCTCGGCTTCACCTTTTTCACCGCGACCATGTTTGCCGGCGGCAAGCTCGGCGTGGCGTTCAACTTCGGCGAGATGCTCGCCGTCATCGTCATCGGCAACCTGCTGCTTGGCGTGTACGCCGCAGGCCTTGGATACATCGCCTTCAAGAGCGGCCTGAATTCGGTACTGATGGGACGCTTCTGCTTTGGCGAAGTCGGCAGCAAGCTCAGCGACCTGATCCTCGGGTTCACCCAGATCGGCTGGTACGCCTGGGGCACCGCGACAGCCGCCGTGGTGCTCGGCAAATATTTCGATCTGAACGAAGGTACGGTGCTGGGGCTGATGGTGCTGTTCGGTCTGGTGTTCTGCGCCACGGCGTATGTCGGTTATCGCGGGCTGGAGATCCTGTCGTACATCGCGGTGCCGGCGATGATGTTGCTGCTGATGCTGTCGATGTGGGTCGCCACGGTGAAAGTCGGTGGCCTCGACGGATTGCTCAGCGTCGTACCCAGCGGTTCGCTGGACTGGTCGACCGCCATCACGCTGGTGTTCGGCACCTTCGTCAGCGGTGCGACCCAGGCCACCAACTGGACGCGTTTTTCCCGTTCGGCGCGGGTCGCGGTGCTGGCCAGCCTGATCGGTTTTTTCATCGGTAACGGCCTGATGGTGCTGATCGGTGCCTATGGCGCAATCGTCTACCAACAACCCGACGTGGTCGAAGTGCTGCTGTTGCAGGGCTTCGCCATGGCGGCGATGGCAATGCTGTTGCTGAACATCTGGAGCACCCAGGACAACACCATCTACAACTTCGCCGTCGCCGGTTGCAACCTGCTGCGCACCGGTCGCCGCAAGACCGTGACCCTGGCCGGCGCGGTGATTGGCACGGTGCTCGCGCTGCTGGGCATGTACGACATGCTGGTGCCTTATCTGATCCTGCTCGGCACGGTGATCCCGCCGATTGGCGGCGTGATCATGGCCGACTTTTTCTTCCGCTGGCGCGGACGTTATCCGCGTCTGGCCGACGCACGGTTACCGGCGTTCAACTGGCCGGGGCTCGCGGCTTACGCGGCCGGAACCGTCGCGGCGTTCGGCTCGCCGTGGGTCGCGCCGCTGGTCGGGATCGCCGTTGCCGCGTTAACGTATATCGCAGTGACCGGCCTGCTCGGCGCCCGCAACGCGGCCGCCCCTCTACAAGATCTATAAAAGGATTCGCCCGATGCACATCATCAACGCCCGACTGCGCAACCAGGAAGGTCTGCACGAATTGCACCTTGAAGACGGCCTGATCCGCAGCATCGCGCGCCAGACCGAAGCGCCGACCCTGGGCCCCGACGACCTCGACGCCGGCGGCAATCTGGTGGTGCCGCCCTTCGTCGAGCCGCACATCCACCTCGACGCCACCCTGACCGCCGGCGAGCCGCGCTGGAACATGAGCGGCACGCTGTTCGAAGGCATCGAATGCTGGGGCGAACGCAAGGTCACCATCACCCAGGAAGACACCAAAACCCGGGCCAGGAAAACCATTCAGACGTTGGCCGCCCACGGCATCCAGCACGTGCGCACCCACGTCGACGTCACCGACCCGGAACTCACCGCGCTCAAGGCGATGCTCGAAGTGCGCGAGGAAAGCCGTCATCTGATCGACCTGCAAATCGTCGCGTTCCCACAGGAAGGCATCGAGTCGTTCAGCAATGGTCGCGAACTGATGGAAGAAGCGATCCGCATGGGCGCGGACGTGGTCGGCGGAATTCCGCATTTCGAGTACACCCGCGATCAGGGCGTCAGCTCGGTGAAATTCCTGATGGACCTGGCCGAGCGCACCGGCTGTCTGGTGGACGTACACTGCGACGAAACCGACGATCCGCATTCGCGCTTCCTCGAGGTGCTGGCCGAAGAGGCTCGCAGCCGCGACATGGGCGCGCTCGTGACCGCCAGCCACACCACCGCGATGGGCTCCTACGACAATGCCTACTGCGCCAAACTGTTCCGTCTGCTCGGGCATTCCGGGATCAGTTTTGTCTCCTGCCCGACCGAAAGCATTCACCTGCAAGGGCGCTTCGACAACTTCCCGAAACGCCGTGGCGTGACCCGCGTGAACGAATTGCTCGAAGCCGGGATGAATGTCTGCTTCGGTCAGGACTCGATCGTCGATCCGTGGTATCCGCTGGGCAACGGCAACATCCTGCGGGTGCTCGAAGCCGGCCTGCACATCTGCCACATGCTCGGCTACCGCAACCTGCAAAGCGCGCTGGATCTGGTCACCGACAACAGCGCCAAAGCCATGCACCTCGGTGAACGCTACGGTCTGGAACAGGGCCGCCCGGCCAACCTGCTGATCCTCTCGGCGGACAGTGACTACGAAGTGATCCGCAGTCAGGGCCTGCCGCTGTATTCGATCCGCAACGGCAAGGTGCTGATGAAACGGCAGATGCCGGTGGTGGAGTTCATGGAGGGTTGAGCAGCGGTTATGGTTCGCAGCGGTTTTATCGCGAAAGGTTAGCGCCAGCCTGTCAGATCTGACAGGCGACAACTGCTGCGAGCCGGCTCACAGTAAGCCCCAAGGGATCCATCGTTCCCGGGGGGACGACCATGAAAGGGACTTCACCATTTCGCCTGAGCTTCGCTGTCTGCCTGATGATCGCCACAACGGCAGCGGCGATGGCTGGCGTTCGCAACGGCAGCGGTGAAGAAATCCTGTTGCAGGGCTTTCACTGGAACTCAAGCCGCAATCAAACACCTTGGTATTCGGTACTTGCGCAACAGGCGACGACCATTGGCAAAGATGGATTCACCCTTGTCTGGTTCCCGCCACCCTGGATGGATAAATCAAGCTGGTCCAACAGCCAGGCTCAGACTTCCGGTGGTGGCGAAGGCTATTTCTGGAGCAACTTCGACAAGAACAGCGAATATGGCAGCGATCAGCAACTCAAGGCGGCGGCGTCAGCTCTGAAGAATGCCGGAGTAAAAGTCGTCTACGACGTGGTGCCCAATCACATGAGCGACCAAGCGGTCTATTCCATGTTCCCCCGTGGGAGCAATGAGTGGCGGCATGACTGCGCGCAATGTGACGAAGGCGACGCGTTCATGGATGGCGCCGCGGATCTGAACACCGCTCACCCAACAGTCTTCGACGCCTTCAAAAAAGAATTCAGCAACTTGCGCGATAACTATGGTGCTGAAGGCCTGCGCTTTGACTTCGTCCGTGGTTATGCACCGGAAACGGTGGATCGCTGGATGAACGCCTTCGGCAACCAGCAGTTCTGCGTCGGCGAAAACTGGAAAGGCCCCGACGAATACCTGCAGGGCGATTGGCGACGCAGTGCAAGCTGGCAGGATGTGCTCAAGGACTGGTCGGATCGCTCGCATTGCACAGTGTTCGATTTTGCCCTGAAGGAGCGCATGCAGAACGGCTCACTCGCCGATTGGCGCCACGGTTTGAATGGCAATCCGGATCCCGCCTGGCGCGCAATCGCAGTAACCTTCGTCGACAACCACGATACCGGTTACTCACCTGGCGCCTACGGCGGCCAGCATCATTGGGCGTTGCCCGATCCTCAGGTCAATCTTGCTTACGCCTACATCCTCAGCAGTCCCGGCACACCGACCGTGTACTGGCCGCACATGTACGACTGGCAGCGCGATCAACTGATCCGGGAATTGATCAAACTGCGCAAGGCCGCCGGTGTCCGCGCGGATTCGCCGGTTCGCTTCAACACCGCCTATAAGGGGCTGGTCGCCACCACACAGGGCGTGCGCGGCACATTGGTGATCGCCCTGAAATCCGATCTGCAGCAGCTGCCACAGGGCCTGGGCACGCCGACATTGAGCTGGGATAACGGCGATATCCGGATCTGGACCGGCCCTGTCGAACCTGCGACGGTGGCAGTCAACGTGCATTGCGACAACGCCAATCCGCAACCGGGCGAAAGCGTCTATGCAGCGGGTTCATCGCTGGAGTTCGGGGCATGGGACCCGCAGCATGCGCTAGCACTGACATTGGCCAATAACCGCTGGAGCGCCAGGGTTGAGGTGCCGGGTCAGCAAAAACTCGAGTGGAAGTGCATCGTGCGTGGCCAGACTCAGGCGGCGGTGTATTGGCAGGCCGGCGCGAATAACGCATTCACCAGCGGTGCCGTGAACGACACCGTCGGGCGCTTCTGATCTTGAGGTTGCAGCTATTTTTCGTCGCGCACTGCGGTGCCGAACAGACGCACGCCGGTCAGTTCTCCGTCGCGCTCCTCCAGCAGGATTGGCGCCGTACCGCCCGGCATCACCACCTGAACTTCTCCCGCCGACACCCAGCCCACCCGCCACGCCGCGCTCGCCACCGCACTGGCGCTGGTGCCTGAGGAAGCGGTCGGGCCTTCGCCCCGTTCGAACACCCGCGCCACAATGCGTTGATCCCCGGCGCGCATCGCCCATTGCAGGTTGACCCCGGCCGGGCACGGCTGGCCGGCGCCGGTGGGCATGGCGTAGGCGATGGCGGTCAGGCTGTCCGTCAGCGGCGATTCAAGCATCTGTGCGTTGCTCGGCAATGCGGCTTCGTCCTGCACCAGCGTCACGCAATGCGGATTGCCGATGCGTACGAACTGGCTGTGTGCCCAGGCAGGATCGAGTTGCGCCAACGGTCGAACACGGCTGACTTGCGCACCGTTGAACGGAACCGGTTCAACGCCGAGCGCACCAACCGCCGCCGGGCCGAAATCGGGCTGCCCGAGATCAAGCCAGAAGCCATGCACGCCCGCAACTTGCGCCGGTTTCACCGAGGTCGACACGGGCGACTGCGCATCCTGTTTGTCGTGATGCACCCGCATCGTCGCGCCCTCCTGCGGCATCTGCCCCTGCTCAAGCAGTGCCTGAGAAAAAATCGTCAGGCCGTTGCCGCTGCGCTCGGCCAGCGTGCCGTCGGTGTTGACGATCAGCAGGTCGAAGGGTGGCGAAGATTGAAACGGGCCGATCAGCAAGCCATCGCTGCGATGGGACTTGCTGCCGGCAGGTTGCTGACCGTCGGGCCAGTCACAACACAGAGCGATCGCGGCGCGGCTCCACGCCTGTCGAGACAAGGCACATTGCGTGGCACTGGCGGGCAGATCGATTCCCGAGTCTCTCAGCGCCTTCGGTGAAATCACTCCGTAGATATTGCCCCGTGCATCGTAGAACTGCGTCATGAACCGCCCCTCGGTTTCAAGTTGTCAAAGGCGTCACTGTAAAACGCAATTCCCTGTGGGAGCGAGCTTGCTCGCGATGGCGGTGTATCCGTCAATGAGCGTCGACTGACACGACACTATCGCGAGCAAGCTCGCTCCCACAGAAGAGCTGTGCAAGGATGTCCGCTGCTGAAACGTTTTTTGCCAAGGATCGTTATGACCAGCCTCACCCCTCAAGACACGTTCGTTCCCGGACGCCTCGAACAGATCTCCACACGCATCGCCTTTTTCATTGCCGGACTCGGCATCGCCGCGTGGGCGCCGCTGGTGCCGTATGCCAAGGCGCGGGCCGGGCTCGATGAAGGCACGCTGGGGTTGTTGCTGCTGTGCCTGGGCGTCGGTTCGATTCTGGCGATGCCGCTGGCGGGGATTCTGGCCACGCGGTTTGGCTGCAAAAAAGTGGCCACCGGCGGCACGCTGCTGATCTGTGCGGCGTTGCCGTTGCTGGCGACGGTGTCGTCGATTCCTGCGCTGATCGCCACGTTGTTCATGTTCGGTGCCGGGCTCGGCACGGTGGATTCGACGGTAAACCTGCAAGCAGTAATCGTAGAGCGGGCCAGCGGCAAGAACATGATGTCGGGGTTCCACGGCCTGTTCAGCCTCGGCGGGATCGTCGGTGCAGCGGGCGTGAGCGCCCTGCTCGGCCTGGGGCTGTCGCCACTGACGGCGATGCTGGTGGTGGTCCTGGTGCTGATCGCGGCGCTGTTCAAAGCCGTCCCGCACATGTTGCCTTACGGCAGTGAAAGCTCGGGGCCGGCGTTCGCGGTGCCCCACGGAATCGTGCTGTTCATCGGCGGCATGTGTTTCATCGTGTTCCTCACCGAAGGCGCGGCGCTGGACTGGAGCGCAGTGTTTCTGGCCCAGGAACGCGGGATCGATACTGCCTATGCGGGGTTGGGTTATGCAGCGTTCGCGCTGACCATGACGGCCGGCCGTTTGACCGGTGACAGGATCGTCCGGGCATTGGGTGCGACGCGGATCATTCTGTTTGGCGGTCTGCTGGCGGCGGCGGGATTGTTTCTGGCGACGTTCGCCCCGGGCTGGCAAGCCGCACTGCTCGGTTATGCGCTGGTCGGTGCCGGCTGTTCGAACATCGTGCCGGTGCTGTACACGGCGGTGGGCAAACAGACGGTGATGCCGGAAAGCATCGCCGTGCCGGCAATCACCACACTGGGTTATGCAGGGATTCTGGCAGGGCCGGCGGTGATCGGGTTTGTCGCCCACGCCAGCAGCCTGAGTTTTGCCTTCGGGTTGATGGCGACGTTGCTGGTGGCGGTGGCGATTGGCGGGAAAGCGCTGAAGGTCTGAGCCTGATCTGATCTGTTCAGATCGTTCCCACGCAGACGGTTCGACGTGGGAACAATCGATGCAGATCAGAAGCCTACGCTGGCCTGCACGAAGAACGTCCGTGGCGTGCCCACGTAGATCCCCGAGTTGTTGTCACTGGAGCGGGTGAAGTACTGCTTGTCGAAGATGTTCTTCACACCGGCGCCGAGCTTGAGGTTCGACAGCTGCGAACCGAAGTCATACCCGCCACGCACGTTCCAGGTCACGTAACCCGGAATGTCGCCGTACTGCCCGTCCGCCGTGCCTTCGGTGATGTAATTGCCATTGAAGCTGCCATCAGCATTCACGCCGGTGCCGGGCGAACGCTGTTTGGACTGGGCAAAACCGTCGATGTTGTAGGTCCAGCGGTTGATGTCGTAGCGCAGGCCGACGGTGGCCACCTGACGCGAATAGAACGGCAGGTCGCGGCCCTTGAAGCCTGGAATCTCGCCTTCGTACGTGGCGCGGGTGTAGGTGAAGCCGGCGTTGGCGGTCAGGCCGTCGAGGCGCGGATCGAGCGCCGCCATGTCGTAGTGCACCGAAGCTTCGATACCCTGGTGCTTGGTCGCGCCGAGGTTGGTCCAGCCCACGTCGTTGCTGATGTATTGCAGTTCGTCATCGAAGTCGATGTAGAACAGCGTCACTTCCCCGCCCCACACGTCATCGTTGTAACGCGTGCCGATTTCGTAGGTCTTGGCTTTTTCCGGTTCCAGGCCGTTGGCGGTCTGGTCACCCGAGCCGCCCTGGCCGAGCTGGAAATATTGCAGGCTGCCGAACGACGTCTCGTAGTTGGCGAACAGCTTCCACGCATCGGACAGGTGATACATCACGCTCAGCGCCGGCAGCGGCTCGTTGCTCTCGATGCTGCGGTTTTTCTCCGGCACGCGTTTGCCGGCGGTGTCGAGCACGGCGCGATCATGCCAGTCGGTGCTGATGTGTTCGAAGCGAATGCCCGGGGTCACGGTCCAGTTGCCGACGTCGATCTTGTTGTCGATGTAGACCGAGTTGGCCTCGGTGCCGCCGGTGCGGTCCTGGAATACGTGACCATCGGAGGTTTTGGTGACCACCGGCACATTGTTGACCAGCGCCAGACGGCTCGATTGCTCGTGCATCGCCTCTTTCAAATAACGGTAACCGACGCTGACTTCCTGGGTGGTCGGGCCGACATCAAACACACGGGACACACGCGGCTCGATCCCCAGCGTGTAGTAGGAGCGCGGGAACGAGCTGAGGGTTTTCTGATCGCGGGCGGCGATGGTGCTGCCGCGAAAACTGTCGGAATAGTAAGTCAGCACCTCCGCCTGGGTGCGCTCGTCGATCTGCCGGATCCACTTGAACGACACGTCCTTGCGGCGGCCGCTGAAGCCGTCGTAGTCGCGGTCGGACTGGAACGGTTTGTCGTCGTACTGCTTCTGCGTCAGGCCGCCGGGCATGTCGGCGCTGGCGTCGTAGTAGTGGAAGTTGAGGCTGAAATCGTCCTGCTCGGTCGGTGCCCAGTGGGTCTTGAGGATCACGTCGTCGATGTCGTTGCCGTTGTTGCGCTCGCGGTAACCGTTGCCGTTGACGCCCGAGTACAACAGCGCCATGCCGATGCCGTTGTCGGCGGTGCCGCCAAGGAACGCGGTGTCGATGTGTTTCCAGCCACCGTGCTGCGAGGTTTCCAGAGTCGTGCCGATTTCACCGGTGGTTTTTTCCGGGATCGCGCGGGTCACGAAGTTGATCACGCCGCCGACGTTCTGCGGCCCGTAACGCACCGAGCCGGCACCTCGGACCACGTCGATGCTGTCGAGGTTGCCGGAAGAAATCGGCGCCATCGACAGTTGTGGCTGGCCATACGGCGCAAACGCAGCCGGCACGCCGTCGATCAATACGGTGGAGCGTGGCGACAGACGCGACGTCAAACCCCGCACGCCGACGTTCAGCGAAATATCGCTGCCGCCAGTGCCGTTGGCTTCCTGCACCTGCACGCCCGGTACGCGGCGCAGCACGTCGCCGACGTTCATCGCGCCCTGCTCGACCATCGCTTCACGACGGATCACCGTACGCGCGCCGGGGTGGTTCTGCACCACGGCGGCGTCGGCGTCGCCGAGCCAGTCGCCGACCACTTTGATGTCGGTCACGCCCAGCTCCAGCGGGCCGCTGTCGGCGGAAGTCGGGGCTGGCGACAAGGTCACCGAGCCTTCATTGATCTGGTAATCCAGACCGCTGCCTTGCAGCAATTGGCGCAGGGCCTGCTCCGGAGAAAGATTGCCGTCCACCGCCGGCGCCTGTTTGCCGGCGACCAGGTCCGGGCTGAAAAAAACCTGCAACGAAGTTTGCTGACCGAGTTCGCTCAAGGCCTGACCCAGCGGCTGTGCACGGATGTGAATGGCTTCGGCGGCGAAAGCCATCGGCACGGCGGCGTTGACCGCCAGCGCGAGCGCCAGCGGCAACCAGGAGGATTTTTTGTTTTTGGTGGTGGAGTTTTTCACGTCGAACGGAGTCCTGTGGATCGCAAAAGTGTGCGGCTGTTAATGCAAACCAGTTGCAGTTAAACAGGAAGACGACGAACTCGAAAAAAACCTGAATTTTATTTTGAAATTATTTCCTGGCTGCCGTCGGCAAGGGTGCGCACGGCCACCGGAAGGATGCTCGGCAAGGCCTTGAGCAAGGCATCGGTGTTGTCGGATTTGAACACGCTGGTCAGGCGCAGACTGGCCACGGCGGGGTTGGAGACTTTCAGCGGCTTGTCACGATAACGCGACACTTCCTCGGCGACTTCGCTGAGGCTGGCGTTGTTGAACACCAGTTTGCCGCTGCGCCAGGCCGTCAGTTCCGCCGGGTTGACCGCGTAAGCTGGCGCCACTTTGCCCCGGGCATCGATCCGCGTGCCGAGGCCGGCGGTCAGGCTGATGAAATCGGCATCCGCCGCATCACGACCCTGCACCTTGACCGTGCCCTGTTCCACCGCGACTCGGGTCTGGGTCACGTCACGCCGCACGTCGAAGCGGGTGCCGGTGACCGTGACCTTGCCGCTGCCGGCCTCGACCACGAACGGGCGGGAAATGTCGTGCTCGACGCTGAACATCGCTTCGCCTTCGGTCAGCTCGATGAGCCGGCGATTCTTCTCGAAACGCACCTGCAGGCGGCTGCGGCTGTTGAGGTCGATCACTGAACCGTCCGGCAACGCCACATGCTTGCGCTCGCCGAGCCCGGTGGCGAATTCAGCGCTGTAACCCGACGGATGATTCAAACCGCTGAACAGACCGAGCCCGAGCCCCACCGCCACCACGCTGGCCGCCACGGCATAACGCAACAACGGACGGCGTTCGCGCCGCGCTGGCGGGGTTTCGCACAGGGCCTTGAGGCGTGGCGCCGGCAGCAGATCCGCTGCCGTCCACAAGCCTTGCAGCAACTGAAACTCATCACGGTGCTGCGGATGCTGGTTCAGCCACGCGTCGAAGCGCTGCTGTTCATCGACACTGATGGCCGGCTCCTGCAAACGCACAAACCAGCGTGCCGCGTCATCGCGCACCGTTGTTTGCCCGCACGCGCAATCACGAGTATCCGTCATGGAATGTCCTGTTTGGCTGGGGATGAAAAGACGCCACGGCTCATGATTGCGCCCCGTCCAGGCGATCACGCAGATGCCGCAGGGTGCGGATCATATACTTTTCCACCATGTTCCTGGACAGGCCCAGGCGTTCGGCGATTTCCGCCTGGGTCAGGCCCTCGATCTTCTGCCAGACGAAAATCCGTCGGCAGTTGACCGGAAGCTCCGTGAGCGCGCGTTCGATGGAATCGGCCAGCTGGATCGCATGCATGTAATGCTCCGGATCGCCGGTCGGCGACTCACTGAGATCGATCGCCTCCGACTCCATGGCACCCCGCCGGTCCTCCCGCCGATAGCCGTCCACCGCGATGTTGCGCGCGGTCTGATGCAAATATGCCCGGGGTTGCTGCACCGCCGACGAATCGGATTCGAGCACCCGCACAAAGGTGTCGTGCGCCAGATCCTCGGCCTGCGAGCGATTGCGCAGGCGACGGGTCCAGGTGCCGATCAACTCTTCGTAATGCTCGAGAAAGCCGGGTCTGCGGGGCAGCATGGGGATCATTGCGGCGCGCTGAGGAAAGGGGCGTGAATAGTAATGCTTCCTATTAAGCCGAAGCAACGTATTCCTCGGGAATGCCGACGAAGCTGTTTTCCCCACCCCTCCAGCGCTCTAACCCGCGTTAATCTCTGCCTTGCGCGAGCAGAACCACCCGTGCATCAAACCCGCCTGAAAGAACTGGACCGGCGCCTCGAACCCGGCCGACTCGATCAGACCGGCGACTTGCGGCGCCGGCAGAATCGCCACATCCCGGGCATAGGCCAGACGCGCTCGCTCGAGCATTTGCGCCGGCACCTGGGCCGATGCCATCAGCGTCATCCAGTGACGCAGCAATGCTTCATAGGCCGGCGATGCGGTGTCAGAGGCAAGATCAGCATTCGCCAGAACCCCGCCCGGCAGCAGTCGACGGGCAATCTCATGGAAAAAGTCAATACGGGCCTGGGGATCGAGCAAAAACTGCGATACCAGAAAACAGGTCGCACCGTCGTAACCGGATTCATCCGTCAGCGTATCGAGATAGCCCTCATGAAACCGGCAACGAGCGAGAAAACCGCCCTCTTTCGCTCGCTGACGGCATACGTCGAGCATGGCGCCCGAAGGGTCGACTGCGGTGAATTCCCAGCCGGGAAACTGCTGCGCCAGATGCGCCATTTCCACACCGGTGCCCACGCCGACGCAGAGTATCCGGGCATTCGCCGGCAGGCCCGCGAACACGGAATCCAGCAGTAAATACAGGGCATCACGCAAGGGCGCCATGCCGCTCCACTGTTTGTCGTATACAGCTGACTGCTGGTCGAACAAGGCCTTGAGTGCTTGATTGTCCATGGAAACCTTCCTCTGCATCGTGATCAAGTGCACCGCGCAGATCGCGGTGCACATTCCATTATTGCAGGGCTGTCAAGCCACCCTGGCTGAGCAGCCCTGAACGCAGGGTGGCTCAGCCTTTTTCGTCAATACCTGCCTGGAGTGACTGACTGTCCAGATGACCGCCAAGCGTCACCGGGCCGACTTTCAGGTTGCCGTTTTCAAGGGAAACCTTCGGTGCGTTTTCTTCGGTTTTGTGTGGCAGGTCCAGGCCGGCTTTCACACCGTAGTCGAGATTGCTCAGGTCGGTGCTGCTGACCTTCGAACCGCCCAGATCGACCTTGCCTTCGGTGGCAGTAATCCGCGCGCCGGTCAGCTGCGTAGCGCCACCGACAGAGAGGTTCACACCCTGGCTACCGCTAATACCGGAAGCCTGTTTGATGCTGTCCTTGTGCGCGTATTCGCCTTCGACTTTCAGCGTTGGCTTGTAGTCGGTGCCCGCGAGTTTTCCCTTGTCGTCGGCTGGAGTCTTTTTGGCGCTCAGGCCCAGATCCAAATCAACCTTGGCATGATTGCTGGAGTCCTGACGGCTTTCGACCGACAGATCACCGGCCACTTTGCCACTGACGTTGCGCGCATCGATCCGCGCACCGCTCAAGCTTGTGTCGCCCGCGCTGTTCAACACCACCGTGTCAGCCTTGATCTGACTGTTCTGCTGGGTGGTGCCTTGCAGGTAATCCACGCCAACTTTGGCTCCGGCGTTGAAGCCGTGGTCGCTGCTGACTTTTTCATCGGCGGCGGTTGGTGTGCTTTGGCTCAGATTGCCGCCGGCGCTCAACGCCACATTCCAGTTGTTGCGGTGGTCGGTGGACTGCGCGGATTCCTGAACGAAGCCGCCCTTCTGCGCGTCGATGCTGACGTTTGGGGCGCTGACCTGAGTGCCTTGCAGATGCACCGAATCACCGCTCAGCGCGATGCCGTTCTGGCTGTTGAGCTGACCACCATTGAGAGTCTGGGTGTTCTCGTTGACCCGGCCGATGTTGAAGTTGCCGCTGAGGTTGCCGCCCTGATCACGGCTTTTCTCGCTGCTGGTCTTGCTGGCGCCGACCTTCAGGCCGCCGCCAAGGTTGCTGCCGGTAGCGACATGCGAATCGGTGGCTGCTTGCAGGTCGAGCTTGCCGCCGGCCTTCAGGTCGATAGCGCCAGCGCTGTCGATCCTGGTGCCTTGTTGCACCTGATTGCCACCGCTGCTCAGTTGCACCGGGCCGTTGCCGCTGAGGCTGGCGACGTGCGCCTGGCTGTCGGTGGTCTGGTTGCCTTGGTGATCGAGCTGGAACCCGGCGCCAAAATCGACGTTGGTGCCGTCGGTGCCCGGCAAGGTGCCGACGGTCAGCGAGCCATTGCCACGCAGGCTGGCGCTGTCGCTGCTCTGACGGTCGTTGGCCTGATTCAGGGCCAGATCACCGCCGGTCTTGACGCTGACACCACCCTGCCCGCCATCGAAACGACTGCCTTCGAACTGTGCATCGCCGCCGACATTGATGTGCACGCCCTGATTGCCAGCGTAACCGCCGACTACTGCGGTGGTGCTGTTCTTGCTCGACTGGCTGCTGCCACCCGCACCGCTGCCGGCCACGTTCACGTCTTCACCGGTCTTGGTGTAGACGCGCACATCGACCTTGGCATCCACCGCGTTGTCGGTGCTGCTGCGGGTGTTGCTGGCCGCGTCGGCCACCAGTTTGTCGGCGCTGATGTTCACTTTGCCGGCGCTGGCGTTGTACTGCGAGCCCTGGTCGTGCAGCGTGCCGCCGACCTTCACATCCACGGTCTGGCCGTCGAACCGGCTGACCACGGCGTTGCTGCTCTGCTCGGTTTTATCGGCGCTGGCGTGACCGATTGCCAGGTCGATACCGACGTTCGGCTGACCGAGATTGGCCAATGCATCCTTGTCCGGCACCTTGCCGTCGAGCACTTCTTTCACGGCGCCGGCAATCGGCCGGGCGATGTCTTTGTACTCGACGTTGGCGCCGATGTCCGCCGACCAGTTGCTCTCTTTGTGGGTGCTGCTCTCGGTGTTGTGGGCGGCGCGGTTGTCGACTTCGTTGGCGGCGACGTTCAGACCGTTGCCGGCCTTCAGTTGCGCACCTTCGGTGACGAGTTTGTCAGCGATGATGTTCAGGCTGCCGCTGCCCTGCACGCCGGTGGTTTGCGCGGTGGTTTTGCCGGTGGTGTCTTGCGAGGTGCTGTGCGAGAAATCCACACCGCTGCCCGCGCGGTCGAGGCCGCCGGTGTAATAGAAACCGCCACCGGTGCTGCGGGTTTCGGTCGAGGTGCCGTGGCTGTCCTGCTCGGCCAGCAACGAGACGTTCTTGCCGCTCAGGGTGGTGTCGCCGGCGGTGGATTTGACCTCGGCGCCCTTGAGCGTCACGTCACCGCCCGCCTTCACTTGCACGCTGCCGCCGCTGAGGCTGGAACCTTGCTGGGTGACGTCGTTGGTGGTGACGGTTTGCGCTTTATCTTCGTAATGCACGCCGGCGCGATATTGCTCCGCCGTCTGCTCCCTGGCGTAGGCGTCAAAGCCACGGGTTTGCGTGCTGTTGCTGCTGTCACGGGTGTTCTGCGTCGAATGCACATTCACGTCACCGACCGCATCCGCCGTCAGCGAACCGCCAGCCTTGACCGTGGAGCCGGCGACTTCGATGTCCCTGGCGCTTTTCAGCTTGAGATTGCTGTCAGACGCCAGCTCGCTGCGCACCGTGGTGCTGTCCTTGCTGGTCTGACGGGACTCGTTCTTGGTGATGCCGAAGAACTTGCTGTCCTTGTCTTGGTTGTTGCTGTGCGAGGTGTCCTGCACGCCGTCGATGGTCAGCGAACCGTTGTCGCTGATCACGCTGGCGTCCATGGCGCCACGCACCTGGCTGCCGCTGATGCGCACGTCGTCCGCCTTGACCAGCAGTTTGCCGGCAGCGTTGATCTTGCTGCCCTGATGCCGGGTCTGGCCCTTGTCGGCGTCGCCGGTCTTGCCGAAGAAACCGCCGCCGACCAGGTCACCGGAATAGCGATTGTCGCTGCTGCGATGGGTGTGGGTCGCGGTGGTGATTTCCACCTGTTTGCCGGCCAGTTGCAGATCACCGGCGCTGTCGACTTCGGCGCCTTCGGAGCGCAACAGTGCGGCGGTTTGCAGGGCGATGTTGCCGGCCTTCAATTGGCTGGTGACGCTGCGCTGCTCTTCGCTGCTGCTGTCCCAATCGGCTTTCCACAGGTGTTTGCGGTGCTTGCCCTGATCAGTCTGGGTATGGCTTTCAGTGGCGGCGGTCAGGCGCAGGTCACCGCCGCTTTGCACGCTGAGGTTGTTCTTCGCGTCGACCTTGGCGGCTTTCAGTTCGGTGTCTTTGCCGGACGACAATTGCGCGTCGCGGCTGGCGATGATCTGGCTGCCGTGCTGGCGCGAATCGCTGTCGGTTTTGCTGCGCTCGTAGGTTTCCCAGGTGATGCCGATGGTGCTGTTGTTCCAGTTTTCGCGCTGCTCCTTGAGCTTGCGGCTTTCGACAGTGGTCAAGGTCAGGTTGCGTTTGGCCTCGACCTTCACGTCGCGGCCGCTGACATCAGTGGCGGCCAGGCTCAGGTCCTTGCCGCTGTGCAAGCCGACGTCGCCCTGGCCGCTGCGAATGCCGGCGCGGGTCAGGTCGAGGCTGTCCGCGATCGCCTGACTGCTGACGCTCAAGTCGCCCGCCGAACGAATCTGCACACCGTCACGCCCGGCGACTTGCACAGCGCCGACTTTCACGCCCGCGCCTTCGGCGGTGCTGACGATGTTGATGCGCCCGGCCTGCATCGCGCCGAACAGGCTGGCGTCGATGCGTTGATCGGTGGTGTTGCCCGCCGGGTCCACGGCTGTCACCTGGCCGCTGGCGTAGTCGATCTGATTGCGCCCGACGGTGAGGTTCAGTTGATCGCGAGCGCTGATTGCGCCCTGACTGTCAATGCGCGGGGCGATCAGGTTGATCGAGCCTTCGCCGTTGCGCAGGCCGCCACTCTGGATCTGCAGCTGACCGGTGGCGTCTCGGGTGCTCAGCGCTTGCAGTTTGCCGTCGTTCAGCTCGGGACGGCCGACCACCAGATTGGCGTTCGGCGTGTTGATGAAGCTGCCGCCGTTCACCGAAATGCCGTTCGGGTTGGCGAGCACGTAGTCGGCAGCGCGACCGAAGATTTCCTGGGCGCCGTTGATGGCCGACGGGTTGCGGCTGATCACTTCGTTGAGGATCACGCTCGCGGCCTGACCCTGCAATTGCGGGTTGGCCGCCAGTTGCCCGGCGAGCTGCGATTGCCCGGCCTGCAAGGCGTTGTTCAGGACGAGGCCCTGGCGGTCGACGTTGTAGTCGAGGAACTGGTTGTGCGACAGGCCCGATCCGTTCGGTGCGACGATGTTGACGATCGGCACGCCGCCCTGGGTCTGCAATTGCGCGGTGCCGCCGGGGCCGGGTGCGACCACCACACCGCCGGCCATGGCGCCCGGCAGATGAGCGACCAGGAACAGGCTGGCGATGGCCCAGCGCAGTTTGCCCCGTGGGGAAAGATGAAACGCAAAGGTGTTCATTGGCATAAAAAACTCTCCATGTAGTGCGGCATCACGTTGCGCGTTGAGTTACAGGCCACGGCTGTCGCGCTCAGATCCGATGGCTGTTGTTCACTGATGTTCATATCTGCAATCCGACCCGCATCAGCCAGGTTTCAGGCTCGCGGTGCAGTCCGGTCGGGGTTTGGAGGCTGCGTTGGTAATCGACATCCACTTGCAGGTTTTTCCAGCCCAGGTTGAGGCCGACGCTGGCACCGCTCAGGCGTTGGCCCGAAGTGCCGTGATCGGCCTTGATCCAACCGTGGTCGAGGCCGACGCGCGGGGTGAGCTGCACCGGCAAATCGGTGCGTAGCGGCAGCCGCAGAGTGTTGCGCCAGATCGCGCCACTGGCGCCGGACGCGCTGTTGACCCGGTAACCGCGCACGGCGGAATCATCGGTGCCGAGCAGTTGTTCGATCGCCGGCAACGGATCCGGGCTGTACTGCAAATTGAGTTGGCTCTGCCATTGCCAGGCTTGCGCACCGAGCTGGCCGTTGCGCCACTGGCTGAGGCCGGCGCGGTACTTGCGAAACTGTGCCTTGGGCAGGTTTTTGACCTGACGATCGGCATCGTCGTCGGCGCCGAACCAACGCATACCCTGGGCGTAATTGACGTCGAGGTTCCACACCGCGCGGTCGAGCCAGAACAGATTGAGCCCGGCTTCGGCCACGGTCAGGGTCGGGCTCTGAATGCCGAGGCGGACGTTTTCCAGATAACTGTCGACGTCCTTGTGCGCCAGTTGCAGGTTGGCGCTGAGCTGATGGCTCTGGTCGCGCCACAACACGCGGTCGGCGCGCAGGCTGAGCTGATCGGTGATGCCAGTGCTGTGGAAAGTCAGCGTGCTGAGCTTGAACGGCGCGCGATATTCGGCGTGGCTGGCGAAGCTGCTGAACGTCCAGTAGCCGTAGGGGATCGCGTAATAGAGGCTGGCGTTGCGGCTGTAGCGGTCGCCCTGATTGAGGGTGTCGCTGGCACTAAGACTCAACAGGTCGTTGAGTTCGAGCGGACTGTCGAGGGTCAGGCTCAGCGTGTCGCGATCACGGCCGGTGCTGGCGCTGCCGAGGTTGTCGAAACCGGCACCAAGGGCCCAGCGTGACTGCCCGGAAGTACGTGAACGCAGGATGATTTTTGACGCACCGGGCTGGCTGCCGGGGGCGATGTCGGCGGTCAGATCAAGCGAGCGCAGACGGTTCAATTGATCCAGCCCCTGCTCGAGATCCCGCAGGTTCAGCGGCTTGCCGAGCATGCCGGGGAATGCACCGCCGAGGGACACCGGCAGGCTCTGGTCGGCCAGCTCGATGGACTCGATGTAGCCTTCGTCGACCAGAATATCCAGCGACTGCCCCGCCGCCGGCGCGCTGCTCAGGTACGGACGGCTGGCGATATAGCCCTTCTCCACGTACAGCGCGGTGATGGTCGCCAGCAAATGGTTGATCTGGCCGACGCCCATGCACGGCGCCAGCAGCGGTTTGACGCGAGCGTTGAGCTTGTCTTTATCGATCAGCGTGACGCCGCCGATGCGCGTACCGCTCAGGGGCCAGCAGCGTTCGTCGGGGTTGATCGATTCGGGAATGGCCGGGGTGGCAGGCGTAGGACCGAACGCGCCGCGCTCCAGTTGTCGCTTGCGCTGTTCGAGTTGCAGTTGTTGCAAGTCGCGCTGTTGCTGTTGCTGCTGGCGCAGCACCTCCTGGCCGGGGACTGGAGCTTCGGCGGCGAGAACGCTGGGCGCGCACACGCTCAACAACAAGGCCGAAAACAGCGGGCGAGGCATGGAACGACTACGAGAAACAGCGTAAAGCGAATACGGCACTCAACATCCTTGCAATCAACTGGCTTAATGCCACCCCATCAATAGCGGTGATAGTCAGAGCCTTCCTACACAAATGCAAGACGCTTCCTACAGCGCTTACATTTCTTAAACAAATGATCAGCTTTTTTAAACGCCTCCATCTGACGACCGGCGATAAAAATCAATTGCCACAAAATATTACTCGCGTCATATTACGGACGTAATAACCACTCCGCTTTCCCAGGTATTACGCCATGACCAGCATGCCCACCGTAGAACCCGACCTCGCCGTTCCGGTCAGCACTCCCAAACCGCCCCTGCTCAAACGCTTGCTGCTGCCTACTGCCGGCATGGCCGCGCTGGTATTCGCCGGGTTGTACGCCGTGCATTGGTGGGGCGCCGGGCGATTTCTCGAAGAGACCGATGATGCCTACATTGGCGGCGAAGTCACAGTGATCGGGCCGAAAGTCGCCGGTTACATCGAGGAAGTGCTGGTCAGCGACAACCAGAAAGTAAAGGCCGGCGACGTGCTGATTCGCCTCGACGCCCGCGACTACCGCGCCAATCTGGCCAAGGCCGAAGGCGCGGTCGCCGCCGAAGAGGCGCTGCTGGCCAACCTCGACGCCACCGAACAATTGCAACAAGCGGTGATCGGTCAGGCCCGTGCCGGCATTGATGCCGCCAGCGCCGAAACCGCCCGTTCGCGGGATGACAACGCACGCTACAAACGCCTGGTGACCACCAATGCAGTGTCGGTGGAAAGCGCACAACGGGCCGACGCCACCTTCAAGACCGCGCAAGCCTTGAGCGCCAAAGCCCAGGCCGAACTGCTGGCCGCGCAACGCCAGCTCACCGTGATCGAAACCCGGAAACAACAGGCCCGCGCCGCCCTCCAGCAAGCCCGGGCCGAGCGTGATCTGGCGCAACTCAACCTCGGCTACACCGAACTGCGCGCCCCGGTCGACGGCGTGATCGGCAACCGTCGCGCACGGGTCGGCGCTTATGCCCAGGCCGGTTCGCAACAGTTGTCGGTGGTGCCGGCCAGCGGTCTTTGGGTCGATGCCAATTTCAAGGAAGACCAATTGGCGCGGATGAAGCCCGGCCAGCGCGTGAGCATCCGCGCCGACGTGTTGTCCGGCCAGCAATTCCACGGCCGCCTCGACAGTCTCGCCCCGGCCACCGGTTCGCAGTTCAGCGTGCTGCCGCCGGAAAACGCCACCGGCAACTTCACCAAAATCGTCCAGCGAGTACCGGTGCGGATCCTGCTCGACCCGGCGGACGGCGTGCTCGGCCATCTGCGTCCGGGTCTGTCGGTGACGGCTGAAGTCGACACCCGCCCCCAACCTGAAACCACCGCCGTGGCCAGCGCGCCATGAGCACCGCCCTCACCGCCTCCGCGCAGCCATTCAATGCCGCCGAGATGGCGACGGCGACCAAGGTGTTCGCCTTCGCCACGATGTGCATCGGCATGTTCATCGCGCTGCTGGACATCCAGATCGTCTCGGCCTCGCTGCGTGATATCGGCGGCGGGTTGTCTGCCGGCACCGATGAAACGGCGTGGGTGCAGACCAGTTACCTGATCGCCGAAATCATCGTGATTCCGCTGTCGGGCTGGCTGTCGCGCGTGTTCTCCACACGTTGGCTGTTCTGCGCATCAGCGGTCGGTTTCACCCTGGCCAGCCTGCTCTGCGGCATCGCCTGGAACATCCAGAGCATGATCGCCTTCCGCGCGTTACAAGGGTTTCTCGGCGGATCGATGATTCCGCTGGTGTTCACCACAGCGTTCTTTTTCTTTACCGGCAAACAGCGAGTGATTGCCGCCGCAACCATCGGCGCCGTGGCTTCGCTGGCACCGACGCTGGGCCCGGTGATCGGTGGCTGGATCACCGACGTTTCGTCCTGGCACTGGCTGTTCTACATCAATCTGGTGCCGGGGATTTTCGTCGCCGTGGCCGTGCCGATGCTGGTGAAGATCGACCGGCCGGAACTCTCGTTGCTCAAGGGCGCGGACTATTTGAGCATGGCGTTTCTGGCGCTGTTTCTCGGCTGCCTGGAATACACCCTCGAAGAAGGCCCGCGCTGGAACTGGTTCAGTGACCAGACGATTCTGACCACCGCGTGGATCAGTGGCCTGGCCGGGCTGGCCTTCATCGGCCGCACGTTGCATGTGGCCAATCCGATCGTCGATCTGCGCGCGCTCAAGGATCGCAATTTCGCCCTCGGCTGCTTCTTTTCCTTCGTCACCGGGATTGGCCTGTTCGCGACGATTTACCTGACGCCGCTGTTTCTCGGCCGGGTGCGCGGCTACGGCGCGCTGGACATTGGTCTGGCGGTTTTCTCCACCGGGGTGTTCCAGATCATGGCGATTCCGCTGTACGCCTTTCTGGCCAATCGCGTCGATCTGCGCTGGATCATGATGGCGGGCCTGGCGTTGTTCGCGTTGTCGATGTGGGAATTCAGTCCGATCACCCACGACTGGGGCGCCGCAGAATTGATGCTGCCGCAAGCCCTGCGCGGGATTGCCCAGCAACTGGCGGTGCCGCCAGCGGTGACGTTGACGTTGGGTGGTCTGGCACCGGCGCGGCTGAAGCATGCGTCGGGCCTGTTCAACCTGATGCGCAACCTGGGCGGTGCAATCGGGATTGCCGCGTGCGCGACCATTCTCAACGACCGCACCAACCTGCACTTCACGCGGTTGGCGGAGCATCTGAACAGCAGCAACGAAGCGGTGAATCAGTGGCTGGCCCAGGTCGGCGGCAACTTTGCCGCGCTGGGTCAGAGCGGCGACGTCGGCCTCACCGCCAGCCTGCGTCAGTTATGGCTGCTGACTTACCGTGAAGCGCAGACGCAAACCTACGGCGACACGTTCCTGATGATCATGGTGTGCTTCGGCATCGCCACGGCGATGGTGCCCTTGATGCGCAAGGTGCAACCACCGGCCGCGCCGAGTGCCGATGCACATTGATCGATCAGGCTTGCGGGGTTTTACGGAAGCCCACGGCCAGACGGTTCCAGCTGTTGATGGTGCTGATCGCGACGCTCAGATCGACCATTTCTTTGGGCGAGAACTGGGCGGCGACCACTTCGTAGTCTTCGTCCGGGGCGTGGGTCAGGCTCAACTGGGTCAGGGTTTCGGTCCACAGCAGCGCGGCGCGTTCACGTTCGGTGAAGAACGGCGCTTCACGCCATGCGGTCACGGCAAACAACCGGCGCGGGGTTTCGCCACCCTTGATCGCGTCGGCGGTGTGCATGTCGATGCAGAACGCGCAGCCGTTGATCTGCGAAGCGCGCAGCTTGACCAGTTCGATCAGGGTCTTTTCCAACGGTAGTTTGGAGACAGCGGTTTCCAGGGCGATCATCGCTTTCAGGGCATCTGGGGACGCGGTGTAGAAATCGATACGAGGTTTCATGGCGACTCTCCGGGGCAAATGAATGTGTGGCTACGGTAGTCCCGGGGTTGGGCCAGGCAAATAGCCAATCTCCCGGAAGTCGGGTAGGCCACTCGTTTGGCGTCGGAAAAGAAAGTGTGAAAGGGCAATTGCCAGCACTCGTTCTGCGCCACTAGAATGCGATCAATTCTTAATTGCACCCTAATCGCACTCTCGATTGCATCTCTGGCAACGGACGCCCGAAACGAGTATCTGCCCTTCATGTCGTCACTCGATCAGCCGTTGAATCAGCAAGTCCAGACGCTCTACAGCGAACACCACGGGTGGCTGCAGGGCTGGCTGCAGCGCAAGTTGGGCAGTCGCTGCGATGCGGCCGACCTGGCGCACGACACGTTTTTGCGCCTGCTCACTCGCCAGGTGATCAAGCCGCTGGGCGGCGAGCCACGGGCGCTGCTGACGCACATCGCCAAAGGGCTGGTGATCGATCGCTGGCGGCGTCAGGACCTGGAGCGCGCGTACCTGGAAACCATTGCGCACCTGCCCGCCGCCGAAGTGCCGTCACCGGAAACCCGCTACCTGATTCTCGAAACCCTGTGGCGCATCGAAGCGCTGCTGCGCGAACTGCCCGAGCAGACCCGCGAGACCTTCCTGCTGTCGCAGATCGAAGGCCTGACCTACGCGCAGATCGCCACGCGCCTGAGTGTTTCGCTGATCACCGTCAAACGCCACATGCGTGCCGCGTTCATTGCCTGCCTGAGTGTCGCCTGATGAATTCGTCGATGATCAATCCGCAGATTCTCGGCGAAGCCGCCGACTGGCTGGTGCAACTGCATTCCGGCACCGCGACCCCGTCCGACCATCAGGCCATCGCCCAATGGCGCACCCGCAGCGCCGAGCACGCCATTGCCTGGCAGCGGGCCGAAGCGTTGTTGGGGGATTTGCGCAGCGTGCCGGCCAACGTCGCGATCCAGACCTTGAAACGCGCGTCCCGCAAGGAGGGTCTGAGCCGTCGCCAGACCCTCACCCGCCTCGGCTTGCTGTTGATGGCCGGGCCGCTGGGCATTGCCTCGCAGCATGTGCCGTGGGAGCAATGGACCGCCGACCAGCGCACCGCCGTCGGCGAGCAGAAGAACCTGCAATTGCCGGACGGCACGCAATTGCTGCTCAACACCGACAGCGCCGTGAACATCGCTTACAGCCCGGCCGAGCGCCGGGTGCTGCTGCTCAATGGCGAAGTGCTGATCAACACCGCCAGCGATGCTGCCGCCCGCCCGTTCATCGTCGAAACCCCACAAGGCCTCGCCCGTGCGCTCGGCACGCGGTTCTGCGTGCGTACCGAAGGTTCGCGCAGCCAGGTGTCGGTGCTCGAAGGCCAGGTTCAGATCACCCCGCAATTGCTCAAGCAGAATGCGATTCTCAAGGCCGGCGAGCGCCAGCGCTTCAAGCTCAACAGCTTCGACAGCGCCGAAACCTTCGACACCGCCAGCCTGGCCTGGGACAAGGGCATGCTGCTGGCCAGCAACATGCGGCTGGACGAATTGCTCGGCGAACTGAGCCGCTATCGCCGAGGCGTGCTGCGCTGTCATCCGGACGTCGCGGCGCTGCGCGTGTCCGGGGCGTTTTCCCTGCGCGACACCGACGCCAGCCTGCGCCTGCTCAGCGACACGTTGCCGCTGAACATCAACAGCCTGACCCGCTATTGGCTGTCGGTGGAACCCCGTGTCTGAGCCCTCGGAAAATATTTTCAATATTCGCTGATACCTTTTCGCGTCTCGTCCGGTGAGTGGATAGACCTTTCAATTCCACGCCCCCGACAGGAACACCGAATGACCGCAATGCCATTGCCCCGCCCCGCCACGTTTGCGCTCAAAGCCCTGCACCTGAGCCTGGCTCTGGCCTTCAGCGCACTGTTGCCGACTGCCGCCAACGCCGCCGACAGCGTCAGCGAAAGCGCCAGCCGTACCGTCAACATCGGCCCCGGCCCGCTCAGCCATGTGCTGGCGCAGTTTGCGGTCAGCGTCGGCGTGCCGCTGTCGTTCGATCCGGCGCAACTGGGCAATCGCCAGAGCCCCGGCCTGCAAGGCAGCTACACCGCGCAGAGCGGTTTTGCCCGGTTGCTGGAAGGCAGCGGTTTCGAGCTGATCAGCACCGGCCACAACGGCTACACCGTGGCCCCGAAAGTCGCGGCGGACGGCGCGCTGGAACTGGGCGCCACCAATGTCAGCGCCCTGCGCGACGACAGCGGCGCCACCTACGGCGGCGAACAGGTCGCCCGCCGCGCGCAGATCGGCATGCTCGGCAACCAGGAGGTCAACGACCTGCCCTTCAGCGTCACCAGTTACACCGCCAAGACCATGGCCGATCAGCAGGCGCAAACCGTCGGCGATGTGTTGCTCAACGACGCCTCGGTGCGCCAGTCCAACGGCTTCGGCAACTTCTCGCAGATGTTCATGATCCGCGGCCTGCCGCTGGCCTCCGATGACATTTCCTATAACGGTCTCTATGGCGTGCTGCCCCGGCAGATCATCGCCGTCGAAGCGCTGGATCGAGTGGAGCTTTTCAAGGGCCCGAACGCCTTCGTCAACGGCGTGACCCCGAGCGGCAGCGGCATCGGTGGCGGGATCAACCTGCAACCTAAACGCGCGATGGACACGCCAACGCGCAGCGTCACCCTCGACTACAGCGCCGACGGCCGGGTCGGCGGGCATCTGGATCTGGGCCAGCGCTTCGGCGAAGACAACCGCTTTGGCGCGCGGGTCAACCTGATGCAGCGCGAAGGCGACACCGCCGTCGATGAAGAAGACCAGCGCTCGTCGCTGTTCAGCGTCGGCCTGGACTATCGCGGCGATCGCCTGCGGGTCTCGACCGATTTCGGTTATCAGAAGCAGGTGATCAATCAGGGGCGCTCGGTGATCTATGTCGATTCGAGCCTGGCAAAAGCCCCCAAGGTGCCGCACGCCAACGCCAGCTACGCCCAGAGTTGGAGCTACTCGCAACTCGAAGACACCTTCGGCATGGCCCGCGCCGAATACGACCTCAACGACAACTGGACCGCCTACGTGTCCGGCGGCGCCAAGCACACCCGCGAAAACGGCGTGTACTCGTCGCTGACCGTCACCGACCTCAACGGCAACGCCCGTGGCGGCATGCTCTATTCGCCACACGATGAAGACAATAAAAGCGCAATGGCCGGGCTCAACGGCCGCTTCGACACCGGCCCCGTCACGCACCAGTTGAACCTCGGCTGGGCGGGCATCTGGGGCGAGCAACGCTCGGCGTTCGAAACCATCGGCGCGGCCGGGCGCTACAGCACCAACCTGTACAACGTCACCGACAAACCGCGCCCGACGCCGACCTCGTTTGCCAGCGACATCAACGACCCGCGCATCACCGGCAAGAACATCCTGCGCAGCGAGGCGATTTCCGACACCCTCGGTTTCGTCGATAACCGTATCCTGCTGACCCTCGGCGTGCGCCGCCAGGCACTGAAAGTCGACGGCTGGAGCACCGCCACCGGCGCCCGCACCTCCAGCTATGAAGAATCGATCACCACTCCGGTCTACGGCCTGGTGATCAAGCCCTGGGAACACGTGTCGTTCTACGCCAACCGCATCGAAGGCCTGGCCAAAGGCCCGACGCCGCCGACCACGGCAATCAACCGCGACGAAACCTTCGCCCCGGTGCGCAGCAAACAGATCGAAGCCGGCGTACGCGTGGACATGGGCAGCTACGGCGCCAACCTCGGCGTCTATCGCATCGAGCAACCGTCGAGCTACACCCAGGACGGGATCTTCCGGGTCGACGGCCAGCAGACCAACAAAGGCGTGGAACTCAACGTCTACGGCGAACCGCTCGACGGCCTGCGCCTGCTCAGTGGCGCGACCGTGATGAAGACTGAACTGGAAGGCAGCAGCAACGGCGTGAATGACGGCAACCGCGCCGTCGGGGTGCCGCGCTTCCAGTTCAACCTCGGTGCCGACTGGGACATTCCGGGGCTCGAAGGCGCGGCCCTCAGCGCGCGGATGTTGCGCACCGGCGGCCAGTACCTGAACGCGGCCAACACCCAGAGCATTCCGGCGTGGAACCGCTTCGACCTCGGCTCACGCTATGCCTTCAAACTGGATGAAAAGCAGATCACCCTGCGGGCCAATCTGGAGAACGTCGCCAATGAAGCCTATTGGGCTTCGGCCAACGGCGGTTACCTGACCCAGGGCACGCCGCGGACGCTGAAGGTTTCGGCGACCGTGGACTTCTGACCGCTCGTCATCCGGCCGGCACCAAGCCTTGTGCGCGTCAGACCAATATCAGGTAGATCCCCTGACTGGAGACACACCATGATGACGCGCACATTGACCTCAATCCTGCTGGCCGCCACGCTGGCCGCCTCCACCGCAAGCTTTGCTGCAAACGACGGCGCCGATGCCACCGGCACCAAATCCGGCGCCACCAGCGGCTCGACCCAGCCACCGAACAGCACCCCGGGCGGACCTTCGGGCGGCAGCACTTCCGATGGCATGGGCCAAGGCACCGGCACCAACGGCGGCGCCAGCGGTTCAGGCTCAGGGGCTGGCGGCGGGACCGGTTCGGCCGGCGGCGGTACGGGTGGAGCTGGCGGTGGCACCGGCAGCTGAACGAACAAGAGCAGGCCGTGGTAAGTGCCATGGCCTGTGGCTGAACCCGATTGTTTTTTGTCAGCGATCCGAGCGCAGTAACTCGCCGACGCCGACGTCCATCGACAACACGGCCGCGCGATTGCGGCCGGCGTTCTTGGCCTGATACAGCGCCGCATCCGCGCGCTGGATGAACAGTTCCGGGCTGTCGTTGCCCAGCGGAATGAAGGAATAGCAGCCCAAGCTCACCGTGAGATAACCGGTCGGCGAACCGCTGTGGGTGATGTGCTTGTCCATGACACTGCGGCGGATCTGCCCGGCGATCGCCAGTGCGCCGTTGATGTCGGTGTCCGGCAGCAACACCGCGAACTCCTCGCCGCCGTAGCGTACCGCCAGATCGGATTTGCGCTGGCAGCAGTTTTTCACCACCTGCGCGACCTGCGTCAGGCAATGGTCGCCGGCCACATGGCCGTAGGCGTCGTTGTAGCTTTTGAAAAAATCGATATCGAGCATGATCAGGCTGACCGGGCTCGACTGCCGCGCTCCCCGGGCAAACTCCACGTCCAGCGAACGCTCGAACAGGCGCCGGTTGGCCAGCCCGGTCAAACTGTCGTGGGTGGCGATCTGCTCCAGCGCCCGCTGGGCCTTGCGCAGGTTTTTCTCGATCCGCTCGCCATCGCGCACCTGATGAATGAACACCCAGCCGAACAGCCCCACGCCGAGCATCACCAGCGCCACGATCACGCTGGACTGGAACGCCCGGTCATGCCAGCCCTGAAGAATCGTGTCCCGCGACGAAGAGGCGGCCACCACCAGCGGATAACTTTCCAGCTGCCGGTAACCGTAAAGGCGCGTCACACCGTCGACCACCGAGTCGATCATCGCGGTGCCGGCGGAGGCATTGGGCAGCAGCGTCTGATAGATCTCGCCCTTGGCCAGCGAGGTGCCGATCAGGGCCTCGTCGAACGGCCGGCGGGCGAGCAAGGTGCCGTCGGTCAGGCCGAGGAACATGGTGCCGTTATCGTCCAGGCTGAAGCTTTTGAAGAACTTGTCGAAGTACGACATCTTGATCCCGGCCAGCAGCACGCCCTGGAAATTGCCGGCGCGGTCGTTGATCCGTTTCGAGATCGGGATGATCCACTCGCCGTTCTCGCGGCTGCGGATCGCCGGGCCGATATGCGCAACGGACGACACGTTCTGCTGGTGAAACTTGAAGTACTCGCGATCGGCCACGCCATTGCCACGCGGCAGATTCGGGAACGAGGTAATTACCCACTGCCCTTCGCGGTCGAACAGGAACATGCCGTGCAACTGCTCGAGTTGCTGCACCCGTCGCGCGAGGGTTTTCTGCAAGCGAGTCTTTTGCGCCGCGCCATAACCGTCTTCCTGAATCCAGTCGACCAGACTGGTCATCACCAGATCCGCCGCCAGAAAGGTGTCCTCGGCCTGCTGCGCCATGGCCCGGGTCAGGTTGGCCGAAGACATCTGCGCGTTCGCCAGATCCTGGCGCCGCGACTGTTCGATCTGCAAGTACAGCAAACCGAACAGGCACAGACACACGGCAACGATGAACAACACCGCCGCCTTGCGCAGGGGCAAACGCTTGAGGGTGCCGCCGGGGGCCTGATGCGGATCGTGAATGGGGATAGGCAAAAGCGTGTCCTGGGCAGGTACGACAGGGGCAAAAGCCCGAAACCCTTGTTCTTGTGAGCGTAGCCCACCGGGTTGTGTGGGGCAACCAAGTGCCCCCGCTACGATCCCGACCCTGTTGCTATCGGCGCGCAAGGCAATTGGATGACCTGCGACGCGAATTATTTTTGCCTGCCCGTTTCCCTCGCCTTCACTCCCGGCTCGACAACCGCCGCATCGCACTGTGCAGATGCGCCCGCGCACTTTCCGGATCGCCCTCGCGCATCTGCTCGTACGCCCGTTGCGCAACCGCGTGCGGCACCGGTTTGAGCTCCCGTTGCGTGGCCATCGCCAGCAGTTGCACCTGCGCGGCACGCTCCAGGTAATACAGATCGTCCCAGGCTTCGGCGATGGTCGGCGCCGCGACAATCACCCCGTGGTTCTTGAGAAACAGAATGTCGGCCTCACCCATGACCCCGGCAATCCGGTCGCCTTCACGCGCGTCCAGCGCCAGCCCGTTGTAATGCTCGTCCACCGCCGTGCGCCCGTAAAATTTCAGCGCGGTTTGACTCAGCCACAATAGCGGCGGCCCCTCCAGCAGGCACAACGCCGTCGCGTTCGGCATGTGGGTGTGGAACGCGACCTTCACCCGAGGCAGCCGCTGGTGCAGCCGCGCATGAATATAGAAAGCAGTGGCCTCCGGTTGGCCCGCGCCGTCCACCACGTTGCCATCGAAGTCGCAGACCAGCAGGTTGTGCGCCGTGACTTCGGAAAATGCATAGCCGTAAGGATTGACCAGAAACAGGTCAGCGTGCCCCGGCAACATCGCCGAAAAGTGATTGCAGATCCCCTCTTCCAACCCATGCAGCGCCGCCAGTTGAAAGCACGCCGCCAGTTCGTGGCGAGCGGTGATGATGGCTTCGCTGTCGAGGTTCAACGGGGCGCAACGCGTAGCTCGGGCGCTGCCGGTCAGGGTATGGGCCATGGCGAAATTCCTTTATGACCAGCCAAGGGATGAGAACAACGGAAGGACTTCGTCCAGCGTGTTGAGGATTGCGTCGGGCCGATAGTCCGGCAGCAACTGACGACCGGTGCCACGGTCGATCCAGACGCAGCGAAAATGCATGTCGCGAGCCGCCGTGTGATCGAGCATCGGGCTGGCGCAGATGTGCACCACCTGATCGCGGCTGACGCCCAGTTGCTCATGAGCGTAGTCGAACAGCCGGGGCGCCGGTTTGTAGGCGCCGGCCTGTTGCGCGGTGATCACCCGGTCGATGTGGCCACCCAACTGAGCGACGTTGCCGGCGATGATGTCGTCATCGGTATTGGAGACGATGCACAGCTTGAAACCCTTGGCCTTGAGCTGCGCGAGGGTGTCGACGACTTCGGGAAACGGCGGCATCTGCGGGATCGCGGCGGCCAGGCGTTGGCTGTCTTCGCTGGCACTTGCCAGGCCCAGTTCCTCCAGGGCCAATTGCAGGCCGAGGGTGCTCAGCTCACGAAACGAGCGGTGCGGCGGCGTCTGTTCCAGGCGATGTTCGTGGCGGTCGTAGACCTCGATCAGGCGCCCGGCGTCGACCCCGTGTTCACCCTTTTCGCTCAGGATCCGCTCGGCCACGGCGCGCAGGCCTTCGTCCCATTGAATCAAGGTGCCGTAGCAATCGAAGGTCAGCCATTGCGGGCGCGGTGTGTGGATCAACGTCATGGGGGCATTCCTCTGCAAGTGAGGGCTTCAGCTTATGAACTCGGGGTGATAGTGTGAAATTAAATAAATAGCCAACCGTCAGTTGCCAAACAAATATCGAGAGCGCCGCCATGCTGGATCTGGAACTGCTGAAAACCTTCGTCTGCGTGGTCGATGAAGGCAGCTTCACCCGCGCCGCCGAACGCGTCCATCGCACTCAATCCACGGTCAGCCAACAGGTGCGCAAACTCGAAGATCTGGTCGGCCACGCCCTGCTGTTGCGTGATCGCACCGGGCTGAACGTCAGCGTCACCGAGCACGGCGAACTGCTGATCCACTATGCCCGTCGCCTGCTGGCCTTGTCCGCCGAGGCCAGCGAAGCCCTGGCCAGCGATCTGGACCTGGAAATCCTGCGCATCGGCATGCCGGAAGACTTCGACGCCCGGCGCATGGCGCTGATCCTCGCCGGATTCACCCGCAGCCACCCGCAAGCGCGGCTGGAAACCGTCAGCGGCATGAGCCTCGACCTGCGCCAACGCCTCGACAGCGGCGAAATCGACATCGCCCTGATCAAACGCGAACCCGACAGCGGCCCCGCCTGGGCGACCTGGCCGGAACGACTGGTGTGGGTCAAGGGCGCGGAGTTCGACTCATCCAGCGGCGTGTTGCCTCTGGCGCTGTTTCCTCAAGGCTGCCTTTACCGACAACGGGCGATTCGCCTGCTCGACGTGGCGCAACGCCCCTGGCGTGTGGCCTTCGGCAGCCACAGCCTGACCGGCATTCAGGCGGCGGTGGCCTCAGGGCTTGGGGTTTCGGTGCTACCGGCGTCGGCAGTGTTGCCGGAGCATCGGGTATGCACGGACTTGCCGCCGCTGCCGCCGACGGAGCTGGCACTGGTCAGCCGCGAGGGGGTGTTGAGTGGATTGCAGCGGGGGCTGGTGGAGTTTTTGCGGGGGGAATTGGGGGTGGATGCGGGGGGATTTGCTTGAGGTTGATCGCAAAAAAACAGGCGCCTTTTCAGGCGCCTGTTTTTATGATCGGTCAACGCGATGGCGGCACTCGAATATCCCCCGCCCGGCACTGGGTTTTCACGCCCTTGCCGCACGCGCCGAATTGCAGGTCCTTGCCCATGCACACGCGCACTTCCGACAGTTCCGGGCCGTTGCAGATCACGGCGATACCGTCTGACGGGATGCCCGGATTGCTCTTGCGGAACAGGTCGGCAATTTCCTGCGCTTCGAAGTAATAAGAGCTACTGAACGGTTGCAACTCTTCCGGGATGTTCACCGCGGCCACGGCTTTGTCCGCTTCGTCCAGATAACCCATAGCGCCGAGGCCGCTGCAGGTGCCGTGCTTGCTCCATTCGTGATCGAGCAGTTTCTTGGTCGGGAACAGCGTCAGGCCTTTGGCCGTCTCGGCGGCCGACAGGTTGGTCAGCGGCGGGCAGGATTCCGGCCAGCCGCCCTTGGCGTATTGCGGCCACAGGCCGTGCAGGACAAAACCGTAGCCCTTGCCGGTGCATTGCGGGTCGTCCTTATGGGTCAGGCAAAAGGTCGGCGACCAGGACAACGTCAGCAGGTAGTAATCGAACACCCCCGCCACCGACTCCGTCGGTGCCTTGTTGGCGTGTGACTGGCGCGCCGAACTCAGGCCGATGCTACCGACCGTCAGCGCAATCAGCGCCATAATTGTAAAAAGCTTTTTCATGTTCCCGTTCCTTGGGACGCGTGCGTCCGTGGTTTCTGTGGTCTGACCGTCATTTGGCCAGACGCTGATTGAGTCATGCCCGTGTTGCAAGCGCATGACGCAGGGCAAAACCTGCATTACTTTGAAAGGACTACCATGCTGTTGCATTCACCACAGGGAACCGACATGAGTAAAGCAGACGAACTCGCCGCGAAACTCAAACAAACCCGGCACACCCATGCTGACGAAATCACCTGCGCTGAACTTGAGATCGATTGCTGGCCGGCTCAGGTCTACGCCTTGTATCACCGCATCGAGGGCTGGTTGCAACCGGTCACCGAAGTCGGACTCAAGATTCGGCGAAATCCTACCCATGTTTGCGAAAGTTCACCGGATGGCGAGACCCACGACTACGCCATCGACCAATTGGTCATCGAAGCCAACCATCACAGCCTGACATTCGATCCCATCGCCCGTTTCACCGAGGACGGCTCGGGGCGCGTGCAGATCAACTTGCCGGGCAAAGAAACATCGCTTCTGCGCACCGTCGACGAACACGGCGAAAGCCACTGGTGGTTGCAGACCATCGAGACCGGGCAACAACTGGATGCGATTGCGTTGACGGAAAACAACCTGCTGTTGGTAGTCCAGGAAGGCCTCGGTCTGTAGGTCGGACCTGACAAAACTGTAATCCGCCCCTCAGCCAGCTGAAAGCTGCCACTGGTTAGCCTCCTCGTCATTGGTCAAACGGGGACTTCCAGCGCATGCCTTCCACCACGTCAAGACGTACCTTCGTCAAAGGCCTTGCCGCCAGCGGTCTGCTCGGCGGCCTCGGCCTGTGGCGCACGCCGGTCTGGGCCTTGAACAGCCCCGGCCAAGTGAATGAATTGAGCGGCACCGACTTCGAACTATTCATCGGCGAAACCCCGGTCAACTTCACTGGCCAGCCCCGCACCGCCATGACCATCAACGGCAGTCTGCCCGGCCCGCTATTGCGCTGGCGCGAAGGCGACACCGTGACGTTGCGAGTGCGCAACCGACTCAAGGTCGACACCTCGATCCACTGGCACGGCATTCTGCTGCCGGCCAACATGGACGGCGTGCCGGGCCTGAGTTTCAAGGGCATCGAGCCGGGCGGCGTGTACGTCTACCAATTCAAGGTCCGCCAGCACGGCACCTACTGGTATCACAGCCACTCCGGGTTGCAGGAACAGGCCGGCGTCTACGGCCCGCTGGTGATCGATGCCCGGGAGCCGGAGCCGTTCCAGTACGACCGCGACTACGTGGTGATGCTCAGCGACTGGACCGACGAAGACCCGGCCAGCCTGATGAAGACCCTGAAAAAGCAGTCCGATTACTACAACTTCCACAAGCGCACAGTCGGCGATTTCATCCATGACGTCAGCGAAAAAGGCTGGGGCGCCACCGTCGCCGATCGCACGATGTGGGCCCAGATGAAGATGAATCCCACCGACATCGCCGATGTCAGCGGCGCCACGTACACCTTCCTGATGAATGGCCACCCACCCGATGACAACTGGACGGGACTGTTCCGGCCCGGTGAAAAGCTGCGTCTGCGGCTGATCAACGGCTCGGCCATGAGCTACTTCGACGTGCGCATCCCCGGCTTGAAAATGACCGTGGTCGCCGCCGACGGCCTGCACGTCAAGCCGATCAGCGTCGATGAGCTGCGCATCGCCGTGGCGGAAACCTATGACGTGATCGTCGAGCCCGCCGCCGAGGCCTACACCCTGTTCGCCCAGGCCATGGACCGTACCGGCTACGCCCGAGGAACCCTCGCCGCCCGCGCCGGTTTATCGGCCCCGGTGCCGGCGCTGGATCCGCGACCGCTGGTGACCATGGACGACATGGGCATGGGCGGCATGGACCATGGCTCGATGGACATGAGCGGCATGGATCACTCGAGTATGAACATGGGCCCGATGCAGTCGCACCCCGACAGCGAAAAGGACAATCCGCTGGTGGACATGCAAGCCATGACCACCGCCCCGAAACTCGACGACCCCGGCCTCGGCCTGCGCAACAACGGCCGCCGCGTGCTGACCTACGCCGACCTGCGCAGCACGTTCGAAGACCCGGACGGCCGCGACCCGGGCCGCACCATCGAGTTGCACCTCACCGGCCACATGGAGAAATTCGCCTGGTCGTTCAACGGCATCAAATTCTCCGACGCCGAGCCGCTGCGTCTGAAATACGGCGAGCGCATCCGCCTGATTTTGGTCAACGACACCATGATGACCCACCCCATTCACCTGCACGGTATGTGGAGCGATCTGGAGGACGAAAACGGCGACTTCCAGGTGCGCAAACACACCATCGACATGCCGCCCGGCACCCGCCGCAGTTACCGCGTCACCGCCGATGCGCTCGGCCGTTGGGCCTATCACTGCCATCTCCTGTACCACATGGAAATGGGCATGTTCCGCGAAGTGCGGGTGGAAGAATGAGGACGCCGACCATGACTCGATTCGCCGCGTTTTCCTTGTCACTCCTGTCGATGTCCCAGACCTTCGCCGCCAGCGACATGCAGGGCATGGATCACAGCCAGATGGCTGACATGCAAGGCATGGATCACAGTCAAATGGGTGATATGCAAAGCATGGACGACGGCATGATGCAGCCCGCAGCGCCGACCGAAAGCCGCACGCCGATCCCGGCGCTGACCGACGCCGACCGCGCCGCCGTGTTCACCAGCCACGCCGGACACCAGGTTCACGACAGCGCCATCAACACTTACTTCCTCGCCGACAAACTCGAATGGCAGGACGCCGACGACGCCAGCACCCTGGCCTGGGATTTGTCCGGCTGGATCGGCGGCGACATCGATCGGCTGTGGCTGCGCTCCGAGGGCGAACGCAGCAACGGCAAGACCGAAGACGCGGAGATCCAGGCCCTGTGGGGCCACGCGATTTCGCCGTGGTGGGACGTGGTCAGCGGCGTGCGCCAGGACTTCAAACCCGGCGCCCCACAAACCTGGGCCGCGTTCGGTCTGCAGGGCATGGCGCTGTACAACTTCGAAGCCGAAGCCACGGCGTTTCTCGGCGAAAACGGCCAGAGCGCGATGCGGCTCGAAGGCGACTACGACATCCTGTTGACCAACCGCCTGATCCTGCAGCCCACCGCCGAACTCAACGTCTACGGCAAAAACGACCCGCAACGCGGGATTGGCTCAGGCTTGTCGAACACTGAAGTCGGGGTGCGGTTGCGCTACGAAATCCGCCGCGAATTCGCGCCCTACATCGGCGTGACCTGGAATCGCACCTACGGCCACACCGCCGATTACGCCCGGGAAGAAGGCGAGGATCGCAGCGAAGCGCGACTCGTCCTCGGCGTGCGGCTGTGGTTCTGAATCCCATCAAAAAACAATACCGAGGTCTTGCATGCGCACATTGAAAATCTCCCTCGTCCTCGCCAGCGGTTTGCTCCTGAGCACCCTGGCCCAGGCCCATCCGAAACTGCTGTCGTCGACCCCGGCCGAAGGTGCCGACGGCGCGGCACCCGGCAAGATCGAACTGCGTTTTTCGGAGGATCTGCTGACTCAGTTCTCCGGCGCCAAACTGGTGATGACCGAAATGCCCGGCATGGCCCACTCGCCCATGCCGATGAAGGCCAAAGTCAGCGCCGGCAGCGACCCGAAAACCATGCTCGTCACCCCGCTCTCGCCCTTGCCGGCCGGCACCTACAAGGTCGAATGGCGCGCGGTGTCGTCGGACACGCACCCGATCACCGGCAACGTCACATTCAAAGTGAAGTGAGCGATGGCTGAACTGATCAACATCCTCCTGCGTCTGGCGTTGTATGTGGATTTGCTGATGTTGTTCGGGCTGGCGTTGTTCGGGCTGTACAGCGTTGACGCGGTACTGCGGTTTCGGCCGATGCTGCGCGGGATGGCGTTGATCGGGGCACTGCTCTCAGTAGCGGGACTGGTGCTGATGACCCGCGCCATGAGTGGCGAAACGGAATTCGCGGCGCTGTGGCCGCACCTGCAAATGATGGCGCTGGAAACCGACGTCGGGCTGGCGTGGACGCTGCGGATGATTGCGCTGATCGCCGTGATGATCTGGCCGGGGTTGAGGCTGACGTCGCTGGCCGGCGCCGTCGCCCTCGCCTCCCTGGCCTGGAGCGGACACGGCGCGATGGATAACGCGTGGCACCTGCTCAGCGACATCCTGCACCTGCTCGCGGCGGGTGCGTGGCTGGGCGCGATGCTCGCGTTGATCTTGATATCGCGGCTCGACGCACTGTGCAGCGAGGCGCGCATTCGTTCGCTGGCGGATTCCGTCAAACGCTTCGAAGGCGTCGGCGCGGCGATTGTGCTCATCCTGTCGGTCACCGGCGTGGCGAATTACCTGTTCATCGTCGGCCCTACACTGGGCGAAATCCTGCTCGGCACCTACGGGATTCTGCTGGCGATCAAGGTTGTGTTGTTCGGGGGCATGCTGGTGCTGGCCGCGTTGAACCGCTTCCACCTCGGGCCGTTGCTCGAGCAATCGTTGCGCGCCGGGCAGCATCAAGTGGCAGCAAACGCCTTGCGCCGCAGCGTGGCATTGGAGCTGGTTATTGCGCTGATGATCGTGGGACTGGTGGCGTGGCTGGGCACGTTGAGCCCGGAACCGGGATGACACCCGGCAAACGCATTCACTACACTGGCCCGCACCTCCATTGCACAAGCCCGATCTCCATGACAATTCGAAAAAGCACGATGATCTTCTGCGGCCTGCTGGCCATGGCCGGCGCCGCTCAGGCACAAGAGTCGGCCTCGCACCTCGACACCGTTCAGCAACAAGGCCAGTTGCGCGTCTGCACCACCGGCGACTACAAGCCCTACACCTTCAAACGCCCGGACGGCGGATTCGAAGGCATCGACATCGCCATGGCGCAATCCCTGGCCGACAGCCTCGGCGCCAAGGTCGAATGGGTGCAGACCACCTGGAAAACCCTGATGCCGGACATGCAGGCCGGCAAATGCGACATCGGCGTCGGCGGCATCTCGGTGACCCTCGAACGCCAGAAAAAAGCTTTCTTCAGCAACACCCTCGACGTCGACGGCAAGATCCCGCTGGTGCGCTGCGCCGACCAGTCCAAATACCAGACCATCGACCAGATCAACCAGCCGAACGTGCGCCTGGTCGAACCGGCCGGCGGCACCAACGAAGCCTTCGTCCACGCCTTCCTGCCCAAGGCGCAACTGACGTTGCACGACAACGTGACCATCTTCGAGCAACTGCTCGACAACAAGGCCGACGTGATGATCACCGACGCCTCCGAAGCCCTCTACCAACAGAAACTCAAACCCGGCCTGTGCGCCGTCAACCCGAGCCAGTTCATGCAATACGGCGAAAAAGCCTACCTGCTGCCGCGCGACGACATCAGCTGGAAACTCTACGTCGACCAGTGGCTGCACCTGAGCAAAGTCACCGGCAAATACCAGAAAGTCCTGAGCGAATGGATCGCCGTACCCGCGGCCCAGTGACCCTCAGTCGTCATGCATCAGGCCGGAGCTGTACTGGTTGAAACTGTTACCGATATTGCTCCCGCCGAACTTCAACGTATTCACGTTACGCGCCTCCGGCGACTGACAGTCGCTGGAGAAACAACTGGTGGTGGTCAAGCCACCGGAACCGGAGCAGGCGCTTAGAACCGAGATGGTGGCGACGATCAACAGCGCTTTGAGTGGATTGTTCATGGTGTGTGGCGCTCGGGTGGGATCGGGATCTTGTGGATGGATCGTAGGCCTGCGCGGGTGGCGGGAAGATGAAACTTGCGGGGGTTTCAGCGTGGGTTCAGGTTGAACCCACGCCTAACGATCAACTCTCCACCGCAGAGGGTTGCCCGAACCTACTTCGGCTCGACGTTATCCAGCGCCTGATTCACCGCCAAAGACCCCAACATCACCAACTGCGCAATGCCGATGGCGGTTTTGCGGTGGGCGGGTTCCAGGGTGCCGGCGAAGTTGTTGAGCATTTCGGAGGCTGAACCGAGGGATTCGCTGGCGTTGGCGAGCAGGGATTCGGTGTCGTAGGCCGGGTTGGCGAAGTACATCGGATCGTGTTTGGTGTGACTGCCCATGATCCGCTGCTGCGGGGTGAGGTAGTGATCGAGGGCGCGCTCGGCGGCTTCGTTCAGGGTTCGTGAATCGGGGAATTTGTAGGGGGAGACTGGGTCGGTTGCTGGTGGGTTGGGTGTTGGTTTGAACATGGATGAAACTCCTAACACTTTTAGTGAAGGCTTCACCCTTTCGCTACCAAACGAAGGGTGGCGGCCATGAACAGGTTGGTAGACCGGGTGCTAGGAGCCGGCGCGCCCGAAGACGCCCTGTACATGACCACCATAGACCCCGATCGAAAGCACGACCGGAGACGATGACGCTGTACATCTAACACACGGGCTACCAAACCCGATCACTGGTTTTCAGTGACCCGAGAACGATAAAAGTCACGGGCTAGACGCACAAGCCGGCGGATTCTGTCTTAGGTGTAGGGGGTGGCGCAAGAATTCGTAGGGTTTTGATGACTACGACAAAACTCATTTAAACGAGCAAGTTCTTTTGTTTAAAAGAAGCTCTGGGGATTTGTGGCCAGCAAATCGCTGCCTCGGGCAGTGGCATTCAGGTCGGGCCGATGATGGATTGGGCGCAAGTCTGAGACACAACCTCAGATTGACTGGCTTTCCCGTCGAAATTTCTTCGTCCTGTAGCAATTTTTAAGCAAGCTGTAAATGCTGTCTAACAAGTTCACTGCCAGTACTGTACTTGTAATTTTTTCTCGAAAGGAGTCGAGTCCATGTCAGACGAATATCCGTTATCGGACGTGCTAGAAAGGATCATCAAAATTAGCTAGCGCTCGAGGTAGCCCTGTTGGAGTTGACGCTTCATGCTGAGCAGCATGGTTCGAGCAGAGTAGGAGACAGCGTATGGGACGCCTAGTGAGCAATTAGCGATAATGCTGGACACATCAAGCAAGGCTTAGCCTAACTGAAAGGAAAGGGGGCAGAATAGATCCTAGTCGCTGTAGTCTATCTAAGACATGGCATTATCTGTTTGCCTGGACCAGAAGGAAAAGTAGAGTCGATCGAAATATCTGCAAGAAAAATCACACCGCAACATACAGAGATGAAAGGTAATAGATCTAATTAAACTAATGATTCAGGGCACCCACACTATAAGCATCGCGCCAAAAAGCCTCGCTAAATATCTTTAAACTCTTCCTTCAGTAATTCTGCAAACTTATCTTTTGCACGATGAAACTCAACATTCTTGTTCCATATAAAATAATTTTGCACGGGAAGCAAATCGCCAAACACTTGCCCACAGATTCCTCCGATTAGTCTAAACTGCTCAAAGACCCCTCTAGGTACTAATGACACTCCCGCCCCGGAACTCACGCACCCAAGAATAGTGCCATAACTTGCTATGCTGATTATAGAACTCGATATTTTATGAAGATCTAGCCAATTTACCAGCGTCTTTCTGTATGGACATCCTTCAGGCCACATGAAAATATCTAAGCCCCTAAGATCCTGCGGTTCACGTATCGCTCCCGCAATTGGAGAGGCTATCAGTACTAATTCCTCCTTGTAAATCTCAGCACTTTCAATGTCTGCATGCTCAACTCCAACGGCAACAATTGCCCCGTCGAGTTTATAATCAACCACATCCTTTAATAGTTGCGACCATTCTCCAGTACTAAAATGCATTTGCACAGAAGGATAAAGACAATGATATTTTGACAGCAGCTTAGGCAACCTACCTGTAGCGGAGGACTCTATGGCGCCGATCCTTAAGTCTCCCGATGGTGCAGCCGCAGGGTCAAGAGCTCTTTGTGACTCCTGGCATAAAGACAAAATCTTGTTAACGTAGCTTAAAAACAACCTCCCAGAAGGACTGACAACTAGCCCCCTCCCCTTCCTTATAAATAACGAGACGCCCAACTCATTTTCTAATATTTTGATCCTGTTCGTTATATTTGATGGAACACAGTGCAATAGTTTAGAAGCGCGTACAATACTACCTTGATCGACAACTGCCTTGAACATAGCTAATTGGGATAGCTCCACTTCATTACTCACTAAAAGTGAACGATGAATTCAGTATAAATCACTTGTCGCAGGGTATCAAGCTCGTTTAAGTTCTGGACGGATTCATGCAGAAAACAACATCGGAAATAATTCGATCGACCTCAAGGAGAGAGAAACCTCATGAACTCAGCATCCTCGCAAATTCGTTTTGAAACATTTGAAAAAATTCCTATGCAGGAGTTTGGTGAGGTTTTTATTGAGGCGCTACCGAAGCATATTCGGAGTTTAAAAATTCCCGGGCGAACTATATTTGAAAACCACCGCCGGGAGCCGATATCAGCGCAAGTCTTGAAAATATCCGAAATCCAAGATGCTTTGCTTGAAGTGCTCCGCCATCCAATCACGCAAGAAGCTCAGTTTCATACTGAGAGTGCTTTCAGAGTCTTCCTGAAAAAACAAAAAGTAGACTCTGCCGTTCTTAAGTTTTTCAATGGGTGGAATGAAACCCATAAAACAACCAGCTTGGTTTCAGCTAAAATTATTATGCGCCTATCAGCTGACGCTATATCAGTACCGCCAGAGAAGCGAATAAGCTATCACAACGTCATGGCACACATGCATGAAGTCGCTAAAGATGATTTTGGGCTTGGTCACCAAGGGCATGATGGTATGTATAGTCATATGACCATCGCCTTTGGTGCGACGGATTGGGTTGGAGACCAATACAAGGTGCAAGAATGCAATGAATTCTCCGAGTTTTTATATAATACCGGTGTAGCGAAACATAAATCGGCCTTGAATTCAGTCGAGCATACAACCTCAATCATGGACGCTATGATGGTTTCTATCGCATCAGAGCTATGGAATGGCCGAGAGTACAACTTTATCGCTCAGTTCATAGAGGATAAGTTGGTTGAAATCAATCCTTCGCTGAGGACAAACGTTCAATCATTGCGTAACGCCAAGGGATACGTAATAGGTCATTCCGGCGAAGTTGAAAACAAGCATGGGTTGCATGCGTTAGCTGCGGCACAAGCATATGGTCGAACTGTAGATACAAACTTCAAGCTAGGACGACTTAAGGGGATTATGCTTAATTACAATGAACGAGTAGGAAAGGCTTTTGCTGCGATGCACCGAGCCCTAAGTGCATAAAAACAAGGCTCAATGTAGCTTTAGAGCATCTGATAAGAAAACTATACGGGCTTTGCCCGAAAAGCATTTTGCTTTACCACCTGGAAAATCTGCCGATTAGCTCACGTAGCCGCGCCGTAAACTAATCGGCACATTCAGGAGAGAGTATAATTAAAGATAAGAGGACATCATGAGTTTTCGCTGGATATTCAAGTTACGAAAGGATCCTCTATATGAATTTTGACCAGGCTTTAATCGTTCTGGGTTTTTTCGCCTTTTGCGGTGGTTTGATAGACGCTGCAGTAGGCGGTGGAGGGCTTGTACAAATCCCGGCACTTTTACATGCCCTACCTCAGCAATCTCTTGCTACAATTTTTGGCACTAACAAACTAGCTGTTTTGGCAGGAAATCTATCCTCAATATTTAGATATTTAAAAAGAATAAAAATCGTGTGGAGGCTTATGCTCCCCACCATGCTTTCAGCTTTTTTATTTGCATTTATTGGTGCCGCCTCAGTTTCCATTGTGCCAAAACAGCTGATGGAATTTATTGTTTTTTTTATCCTTATAGCGATGGCTATTTATACCTTTACGGAAAAAAACCTAGGCTTATTCAGCCAAAATATACATTGCGGAACGAAAGAGATTATATTAGGAATTTTTTTTGGCGGTCTCATTGGTTTTTATGACGGTGTTTTTGGGCCAGGCAGCGGGAGTCTTCTACTTTTCGTTTTTGTTAAGTTTTTCGGCTTCGATTTTTTAAACGCATCAGCATCTGCAAAGCTTGTCAACCTAGGAACGTTTAGTGCGGCTCTTATATTTTTTGTTCCGTCTGGCAATGTCTTATGGATAGTAGGTAGCGTGGTGGCCGCTTGTAATATTGCGGGCTCACTCACTGGGGTTTTTTTAGCATTACGTTACGGAAGCGGCTTCATCAGGATATTTTTCTTAATTCTACTTGTATTTTTAATCGGGAGAATGGGGCTGACTATATTCAACAAATATCTTATCAGTTAACTATGCTGACAATGGGGGTTCAAAAAAAATGGGGACAAATTTATTACCACTTAATCAAACAAATCTGTCCCCTTTTTTCTTCTATGCAAACGCTCTACCTTTAGAACAAGTTAATCCCGCCCGCCCATCTATGCTTGATCAATCAAAACGACTCAACCGGCTTCTTAGCCTCAGCCAAGATCTTATTCGCCTCTAACCGAGGAAACGTAAACCGAATAATCATTCCCGAATCCGCACCTTGCCCCGCCATCACCAACTCAGCGGATCGGATATTCTCCGGCGCAGCAGCCAACGCACTAACAGCATTGGTCTGCCCTTTAGCGTTCAACCCTTCAAGAAACGTATAAGTCAGATTGCCAGACGCCAGACCAACCTGTTCAAAATTGGAAATCTTCGTCGTCAGCTCTTCAGTGCTTCTCGACTTTCTCGCGGTATCGAACATATCCAGGATGGATTTCTCATCACTCATGGAAACCAGCGTGAATGATTTGGAAAGCCCCGCGATGGCTTTAACGTACAGGTTCTGATCAAACGGGCTGATGAGTGAAACCATCATCAGCTTGTCACCCGAGAAGATCAGCGCGACGGTGAATTTCTCTTCCAGGAAATCCACATCGTCGATGCACCTCGCGGTTCCGCCGACGTCTTCGGAGCAGTCGTAGTAACCGGCCGCTTCGGTGAATTTGGCGAGTGGGGTTTGGTAGACGTAGTTTTTGAACAGCTTTTCTTCGGCGAAAGCCCCTTGGGCGGAGGCAAGCAGGGCGCCGGCGACGAGAACAGATGATGCGAGTTTTTTCAGCATGGGATCCCTTCCTCACTCTTATTGATAGCCCGATGCTATCAGTCCATTTCATGGCTGTCTTGCTTAATTCCACACTTGATGAGGTTGTATTTCCGCCGGATATCACTGAGCCAGACCGGTCATTCCTGATAAACTCCCCCACCTCCCAGCCACACCGATTCCGTACCCCCAATGCCCCCAATCACCGCCACACCTGCCCCACTCTCCCGCCGTTTCTCTGTCGCGCCGATGATGGATTGGACTGACCGCCACTGCCGGTACTTCCTACGCATCCTGTCGAAAAACGCCCTGCTCTACACCGAGATGGTCACCACCGGCGCGTTGCTCAATGGCGATCACGAACGTTTCCTCCGTCACAACGAAGCCGAGCATCCTCTGGCGTTGCAGTTGGGCGGTAGCGTCCCGCTGGACTTGGCCGCGTGCGCGCGCATGGCGCAGGAGCACGGTTATGACGAGGTGAATCTGAACGTTGGCTGCCCGAGTGATCGGGTGCAGAACAATATGATCGGGGCGTGCCTGATGGGGCATCCGCAGTTGGTGGCGGATTGTGTGAAGGCGATGCGTGATGCGGTGTCGATTCCGCTGACGGTGAAGCATCGGATCGGGATCAATGGGCGGGACAGTTATGAGCAGCTGTGCGATTTCGTCGGGACGGTGCGGGATGCCGGGTGCACGAGTTTTACGGTGCATGCGCGGATTGCGATTCTGGAGGGGTTGTCGCCGAAGGAGAACCGGGACATTCCACCGTTGCGTTATGACGTGGTGGCGCGGTTGAAGGCGGATTTTCCGGAGCTGGAGATCATTCTGAACGGCGGGATCAAGACGATGGAGGCCTGCCACGAGCATTTGCAGACCTTTGACGGGGTGATGCTAGGGCGCGAGGCGTATCACAATCCTTATCTGCTGGCCGAGGTGGATCAGCAGTTGTTTGGCAGTTCGGCGCCGGTGATTTCTCGGGCCGAGGCGCTGGCGCAGTTGCGGCCTTATATAGCCGAGCATTTGCTGGCCGGCGGCGCGATGCATCACATCACCCGGCATGTGCTGGGCCTGGGCACCGGGTTCCCGGGGGCACGCAAGTTTCGTCAGTTGTTGTCGGTGGATATCCACAAGGCCAAGGACCCGCTGGCGTTGCTGGATCAGGCGGCGGAGTTGCTGGCCGGGCGTTGAGGCCCGGCCTGAGCGGCTGAGGGTCAGGCGGCTGCGGCCGCCGTCCAGTTGACCCAGCCAAATTGCCAGGTCGCGAGGATCAGTAAGCCGAAGGCGATGCGGTACCAGGCGAAAGTGGCGTAGCTGTGGTTGGCAATGAACTTCAGCAGGCCGCGCACGGCGATCATTGCGAAGATGAACGCTACGACGAACCCCAGGGCGAAGACCGGCAGGTCGCTGCTCTGGAACAGTTCGCGGTACTTGTAGCCGGAATACACCGCAGCGCCGACCATGGTCGGCATCGCCAGGAAGAATGAGAACTCCGTGGCGGCCTTGCGTGACAGGCCGAACAGCAGACCGCCGATGATAGTGGAACCGGAGCGCGACGTGCCCGGAATCATCGCCAGACATTGCACGCAACCGATCTTCAGCGCATCAGCCCATTTCATGTCGTCTACATGGTCGACACTCACTGCATGATCGCGCTGCTCGGCCCACAACATCACGATACCGCCCACGACCAGGGCAACGGCAACGGTGATCGGGTTGAACAGGTATTCATGAATCGTGTCGGCGAATAACACGCCGAGAATGACCGCCGGGAAAAAGGCGATCAGCAGATTGCGGGTAAAACGTTGCGCATTATTCTGGGTCGGCAGGCCTTTGACGATTTCGAAGATCTTCGGGCGAAATTCCCAGACCACGGCCAGAATGGCGCCCAGTTGAATAATGATGTTGAACGCCATGGCGCGTTCGCCGCCGAACTCCAGCAAGTCGGCAACAATAATCTGGTGGCCCGTACTGGAAATGGGCAGGAACTCGGTCAGGCCTTCTACCGCCCCAAGAATCAGCACCTTGAACAAGGTCAGTAAATCCATTAATCCTCCGTCGGCACGCTCTTTTACGGCGCGCCGTTAAATGCATTCAGGCATTGAGTATCTGAAGTAAAACAATTGGCAGATGCGCACCCATTGCCCGACTCGGGGACGGAGAATATGTCTTATCAAAAGCCACACTCAAGGCATGTTAATAAACGTCCGTATGTGAACTTGTCGACGTTATAGCCAAAAGACAGGCCACCACATAAAATGTGACCCACCTCACACTGCTCTGATACGTATGCAGTTGAGTGGTGGCCAAGGGACATAAAAACAGGTCGCGATAATTACAAAATAGTGGCACCATTCCATATTGCCACCATCTAAAGCCCCCAATTTCGTTAGTTAACAGCCCCGAAAAAATCAACTAAAAGCTTGAATCGCTTAATTATTGTTAGAAAACTCGGGAGCCACGTCTAAAATCCGCGCAAATGTTACCAATTGTCAGTCACAGACGAGAACCGGTGCTTTAACATCCCGATGTCAGCACCTTATTCGAGTCAATGCATGATGCTCACAGGTAACTTAGCGACTAGAAGCCCGCGCCGCACAAGCGACGAACCAGGTGTTCTCACTCTGGGTCGTACCCGTGGCGTGGCTGAACACTTTAGCGCGCTAATCGCCAAGCACGTGCAGTCTGATCTGGCCATTGAGGCCGACTCTTACGCTAGTTCATATCAGCAAAATGAATATCACGGCTTGTATCGGGCCATATTCATTGTCATCGACAGCCCTCAGGCGCTTGAAGACAACCTGGCATTGGTGGAAAGCCTGCGCAGCGATAACTTGAAGCCGATCATTTGTGCGGTGATCACCGGGCGCGGCGCGTTCAACAAGATCAAGTATTTCCTGGCCGGCGCCGACTTCTGTATCAAACTCAATACCTTGTCCGATGAAAGCGGTGACCTGCTGGGCGAATTCTTCAACAGTGAAGAATGGCAACGCGATACCAGCCTGGTGCTGGACCCTACCCGCATTTGCCTCTCGGACACCAACAAGAAACTCGATATTTCCTTTGCCGAAATGAAGATCCTGCAAGCCTTTGCGCAGACCGGCAATCACATTCTCAGCCATGATGAAATCGCCAGCATCATGGGGCTCAACACCCATTTCTACGATCCTCGGGCGCTGGAAAAATCCATCAGCCGCTTGCGTGGGAAAATCAAGGACGTGTACGGTACGAACGCCATACAGAGCATTCGCGGGTATGGCTATCGTCTGATGCGGGGGTTGATCTCGACCGCCTGATTCAGGGAATCACTCTTTTTGCAGCTTACGAGGGAACGTCTGATGCAACGCACTAAAAATCCGATGTCTCACTGTTTTAACTGCGTCACATATCTAATAAAAAGCTGTCATTTGCATGAGCGCTGCAACACTTAAACATAACAATAAACCATTACTCTAAAAGCAGACCGAGTGGAACTTATCGAGGGCCATTATTGGGCCCAGACCCTGCCTATCGATTATTTCCGAGGAAAACATTGCTCGCCTGCCCATTATTTTTTTCGCCAAATTTGGTGTGTACTTTAGGAGAGAGACATGGAAACCAGCACAACCCTCCCAAGAAAATACTTTGTTGTCGTGACTAATAGCTCGGCGTCGCAACGTGAACTTGAGAACATCCTCTCCAGCGAGCGTTTCAATTCGTTTGGCACGTCTCAGGCACAAATGTTTATTGAAGGTGTTGCTTCGCCCTCTTCCACTCCGATGCTGATGGAGTTCACTTACCCACGCGGCACAAGGAAGCATGTCGCACGCAGCATCGAACATGATACCCAGCGCATATTGGCCACCCTCGAATCGGAATGGCTGGCCGCACAATCGGCGCATTCATTCCACAGTTCCACGGCCATGTCCGAAAACCCCACCGATACTTCCCGCACGATCGAATCCGACGCGCCCTGCACCGAAGCCTGGCATCTGGACAATGATCAGGGTGCATTGACCAAAGAGGGTGTCGAAATCAGTCTCACCGGGCTCGAAACCGCACTGGTGCGCAAAATGCTTCACCACGAAGAGCGTGTTGTCAGTCGCGACGATCTGATCCTCAGCATCGGCCGCGAGCCGGAGCAATACCGGGGACTGGAAATGTGCCTGAGCCGTCTTCAAGACAAATTCAAGAACGCCAGCAACGGTGAACGTTTGTTTCGCGCCGTGCGCAATCGCGGTTACTGCCTGATCCAGGAAGTTGTTGCCTAAACAATATTCCTCACGCCAAGACAAACAGATACAAGTGCGATTACAAAAATAAAAAAGCACTCTGTTTGGTTTCACCCCTCCCTGGTTATACCCGCCGCCTGACCCCACCTACGATAGCAAACACAAGATTGATTATTCACCCCCTGCCTTTCGACCTTTTCTAACGTTTGAATATTGAAATTTCAAATAAGTTGGCACTGTGCCATCTTGTTAGAACTCGTCAGACAGCATCCCCGGCAATAACTTAGTCTATTGACTGATGACAGTTCCGCATACCGGCGTTGTTACCTCAGGACACTGGCTCAAACAACAATAACAAGTCTGCTTAACAACTCGGCTTTCTACTGTCGAAACCTGAATGGACGTCTTTTGGGGATATCGTATGGATCTTTCTCTTCGTATCAATCGAAACACCGGCCTCAAGGGACTGACCTTTTGGGGCCAATGGGCGCTGGCACAGAGTTTCATTGTTTCACTGTTGTTCTTTCTGGCTGAACAGCACACCGGAACCGTCGAGTTCTATTACCGGATGTGCACGATCCTCGCGGTTCTAGCGTCGGTTCCGGCCTATACATTCAGCGGCGCGTATCGAAAACGAGACAACTATCTGACCGGGCTGGGACGGCTGTTCATGGGTTGGTTCATGACCATGGCCGGGCTGGCGTTCATCGCCTTCATCTGCAAGGCCGATGCACTGTTCTCCCGCCAAGTCATCCTTGAATGGGCGGTGTACGGTTTCCTTGGCCAGGCGCTGCTTTACGCACCGCTGCATGCGTTCTCGAAGTTCTACCAGCGTTCGCGCAAAAGCGAACACAAGACCCTGATCGTCGGCACCGGCGAACTGGCTCTGGGCCTGGCGAAGAAGTTGAGCCAGCACGAAAACCTGCCGCTGGTCGGCCTGGTCAGCAACGGCGATACCCCTGGCCTGGAAGCGGATGCCCCACGCGTCGTCGGCGCTCAGGACGAACTGCTCGAACTGATCCAGGCTCACGACATCCGCCGCTTGTACATCACATTGCCGCTGTCGGAAGCCGCCAAAATCGAAGCGATGTATGTCGACCTGCTGGATGCCAACGTTGACGTGGTCTGGGTGCCAGACCTGAACAGCCTGACGCTGCTCAACCATTCGGTGAAAGTCGTGGACGGTCTGCCGGCGATCTACCTCAACGAAAGCCCGCTGACCAGCCGCCCGACCGCCGCGCTGAGCAAGAGCCTGGTGGAAAAAGCCGTCGCCCTGTTGGCCATCATTCTGTTGAGCCCGGTGCTGCTGGCCGTGGCGCTGGCGGTGAAGCTCACTTCGCCCGGCCCGGTGTTCTTCAAGCAGGATCGCCACGGCTGGAACGGCAAGGTGATCAAGGTCTGGAAATTCCGCTCGATGCGCGTGCACGATGACCGTGAAGTCAAACAGGCTAGCCGCAACGATTCGCGCATCACTCCGGTCGGTCGCTTCATCCGTCGCACGTCACTGGACGAGCTGCCGCAACTGTTCAACGTGCTGCAAGGCCACATGGCACTGGTCGGCCCACGTCCGCATGCCGTGGCGCACAACAACTACTACTCGGGCAAAATCCTCGCCTACATGGCCCGTCACCGAATCAAACCGGGCATCACTGGTCTGGCGCAGATCAGCGGTTGCCGGGGTGAGACAGATACCCTCGACAAGATGGAAAAGCGCGTCGAGATCGATCTGAAGTACATCAACAACTGGTCGCTGTGGCTGGATGTGAAGATCCTGGTGAAGACGCCGTTCACCCTGTTGTCGAAGGATATTTACTGAGACGCAGGGCTTGAGAAGGCAACACCGCAAGGGGACGAGAGTCCCCTTTTTTGTGGGCGGGATTTGGGGGTTGGTCGTGGCTGTATCAAGATCCCCCTTCACCACAAACAAAATCGGGAGCCCACAGGCTCCCGTTTTGACTTTCCACTCTCCCGCCCTTACTCGGTAATCTTCCCGAAGTTGCGGTAGAACATGTCACCTTCCCGACTGTCCGTCATCGAATGCAGCTGGAAACTGCGGTTAAGCCGCGCACCACCGTCACGGGTCAGCGGTGCCCACACCAGGTTGGCGCGGCGCATGGTCGACATGCTCATCATTTCGTCGAACGGGATCGACAGGTACAGCCCCTTGTCGAAACTACCCTCGCCATACTCGGCGCTGCCAGCCGTGGTGATGGTCGCCCAGGCGCCAAAGCGCACGCCGTTGAAGAACTCGCGGGAGATATCCACCGTGCCGCCAAAGTCGCCGGCCAGATAACGCCCGACGCTGACGGCCGCCAGCGTGTCGAACGGCAGATCGGTGTAGCCGGTGATATGGCCGGTCCAGACCGAGTAATCACGCAGGCCGAAACCCTGGTCGAACTCACGCTGACGCACGTAGTTCAGGTCCGCACCGATCGACCAGCGCTTGCCGGTCGGACGAAACAGCACCTCGCCCCCGACCCCGGCGAACATCGACTCCAGATAACCGCCGTAGACCATGCCGTACAAATCCTTGTCCAGTTGCTCGGCGTGGCTGACCTGGAACAGCGGCATGGTGGTGTCCGACGTGGTCAGGTACTGACGCAAGTCGGTGCGCACACGGGGCAGGCCGCTGGGTGCGTCGTATTTGAACTTGTCGAAGTTGTTGATCAGGTTCTGACTGAGCAAACCGTTCCACCAGGTGTTGCGGTTGAAGCGGTACTCGGCGTCCAGATCCGCTGTGAACTGATAGAGCAAGCCATCGGGGCCGCCGACGTTCTGTTTGAAGCCCAGGCCGACGCCGTAATTGAAGTGCTGCGGCGCTTCGCTGTAGAGGGTTTTCTCGTTGCGCGGCATCGCCGGGTTGATCTCGGTGGTGCGGTGCAGCGATTCCAGCGGCTCTTCGTTGTTGATCACTTCGCGGAAGGTCTGCCGGGGCACGCTGGTTTCTTCCAGCGGCAGGTCGTAGCGCTTGTTGACCACGGTGAACCAGTCGATGTCGTCGTTGACGCTGTTGTCGAGAATCCGGCTCGCGCGGCCGACGGCCTTGGGCGAATGGAAATAACGCTGCTGCTCGCCGTAGACGATCAGTTCGGAATCGCGCTGGGTGATCCGCTCAACCTTGTAGCCGGCGTTCTGCTGCAAGCGGCGCGACACGTCGGCCCAGTTGACCTCCTCCATCGTCGTACTCGGGGCCTTCGCCGGCAGCGGTTCGGCCGGCGGATCGAAGGTTTTGGCCGGGGCCTTGCGACTGACGAAATTGGTGTGGAACGTGATGCCGAACATCGCCGTGTTACCCCGCTCCCAGGCCGCGCTCACATCGACGGAATCGGTTACCTTGAACACCGCGCCTAGGTTGATCGGCGAGTCCTGCTTGATGATGTTGTCCTTGGGCTCGTGCTTGTAGTCGTTGCCATCGTATTCGAGTTTCAGGCTGAGGCGATCCCAGGGCGTCTGGTAACTCACGCCGCCGAAAAACCCAGGTTTGCCGCGAAAGTACGACCCGGCGTTGACGTCACCGGTGCCTTCCAGGTCTGGTCTGGTTTTGAAGCGATCACTGGCCCAACCCAGCGGGTTGTCGAAATCACCGCGATTACCGATGTAACCCCAGGCGATGCCGGCGCTGAAATCGAAATTGTCATAGCGTTTGTTGGCGACGAAGAATTCACTGGCAAACAAACCGGTACCACCGATGTCTCGAAAGCCCAGTGCCACTTCCGGCGCCCAGTGGCTTTCCTGCCACAGCCGGACCTTGGCGTCGACCGCCTTGTCCTTATAGCTCTGGCTGCCGCTCAGCGCTTCGGAACCGTACGGACGGTTGGTGATGGCGGTGTAGCGAAACGAACCTTCCAGCCAGTCGAGCGGCTGCAACGAAACGCTGTATCGGCTGTACGGTTCGGTGCGGTTGGCGTTGACACTCAACTCACCGGCGGGCGACATGCGCGCGGTCGGGGTCTGCAACAGACCGACGCCGCCGAAGTCATTCTGGGTAATGCGTGGCTCGGCATGCACCAGGCCACACGGCAATAACAGCACAGCTGCAAAACGCAAATTCAACGAACCACCTCAGCCAACTGCGTGGCAATCAATTCGGCCAACTGCTGATTCAGTTCAGGGACAGGCGGATCCAGATCATCGTTTTTCACCGGCACCAGAATCTTGCTGCCGGCCACGGGCATCTGCCCGCTCTCGCGGTTCCAGTGGGCGATGCCGACCCGCCGCGATTCACCGTTGGGCTGGATCAGCCACAGGTAATCAGCATCGGCGTCGGCCTCCAGCAACGTGCAGCCCTGCAGATATTCGCGGGCCTCCTGCAACGGCTGATAAGGCAAGCGGCACGGCTCGGCGACGGCGCCCAGCACTTCGACTTCATCGACCCGTTTCGGATAGATCAGTTGATCGCCATCGTCGAGACGGATGTTGCGGGCGAAGCCGACTTCCACCGCCACCGGATCGAGATCGGCGATCTGCCGTCCGGTCACTGGCATCTGTCGGACCTGCTCGGTCAGGCGCTGGGCCAGCGCCGCACGACTCGGCTTGTCAAACAGCATCGCCATTCGATGCAACACATCCAGATCGAACAGCACGCCGACCTTGAGTCGCGTCTGTTCTTCGAGCAGCGACTGACGCAACAGAACGCCCGCCAGCCAGTAGCCTTCGGCGTTCGGTACGGCCTCGCCGATCACATCGCGCAAACGCCCGCCCGCTGGCAATTCGATCGGACCCGGGTTGGCGACATCACCGCTGACGATGACCGCTGCCTCGCTGATCCCGGTGAGCAACATCAGGCACGCCGAAAGCGCTCTGAGCCGCTTCACGGGACATGCCTGCGGTCAGGGGTCAGTTGCACGATCCTGACCCGCAACTGCGAGGTCAGTTGCTGTTCACTCTGCACAATGAAGCCGTCCACCGGATCGACCCAGTAACGATTGGTCGCGTGCAGGCCGATGGCCGGCGCATCAATCTGCTCGTCGACACGCAGCACGGTGTATTGCTTGTCGAGAATCTCGAGGGTTTCCAGGGACTTTCGGGAGAAGCGGCTGTTGAGGATGATCCCGACTTCCTGGCCCTTGTAGAGGTCGATCCAGCGGCGGCTGGTGTAGCCGTCGGTGACTTGGTGCAGACCCCGTTTGAACGGCGAGTCATCGGACAGGCGCGTGCCGTCCAGATCGCCCTCCACGCCCAGGCCGATGCTGCGCATCGCCAGGCCGTCGCGCATCAGCAGCACCTGCTTGCCGGAGGCGACCCAGAACTGCAGATCCTCGCGCTCACGCACCAGCGCCAGCACCCCGGAACCGGACGGCGTGGTCAGTTTGAGCTGGGGATACTTGACTCCGGCCACCTGCTGCGCCGACACATCGAGTTCATCCGGTCCGATGACCGACGCCTTGAGGTTGTTCAACGAAGCGCTCATCAACGGATTGCAGCCACTCAATAAAACGGCCGCCATCAGGCACACGCCCACTTTCAACGTTTTCACAGTCGGCGGCCTTATTTGCTGTTGTTACTGTATTCGCTCCAGTTCTTCGCAGCGGAAGCCCCCGTCCCGACAATCGATGCCGACGGCACCAACTGGCTGATCAGGCGATTCCAGCGAGTCACGTTGGCAGGCCCGACATAGACCACGTCCTGGGGCCGCACTTCGAAGTGCGAGGCGAGCGCCATGGCGGTCGGCGATTCGGCTTCCAGCTGGTAGATTTTCGCCGGCTCCACGTCGAGGTTTTCCACCCCGCGAATCACATACACGGCGTTGCCGTTGGAGGTGGTCTGGCTCAAGCCGCCGACCGACCCGAGCACGTCGGACAGGTTCATGGTGGCGGTCTTGAAGCTCAGCGCACGGGGCTGGTTGACCTCGCCCATCACGTAGATGCGCTTGTTGTCGTTGTACGGCAGATACAGCTGATCGCCTCCCTTGAGGTAGACGTTCTGCAATTCGGAATCCTGCTGATTGAGGGCGTCGAGATTGAGCGGATAGACCCGCCCGTTGCGCGTCAGCATCAGCCCGGACAAATCGGCATTGTTGGTATCGACACCGGCTGAACCAAGGGCTTCGACCACGCTCAGCGGGTTGGTCGAAATCGCCTGGGGGCCGGCCTTGGTCACGGCGCCCGAGACCACGACTTTCTGGCTGGCGAAACGCAGCACCGCGACATCCACTTGCGGCTCGGCAATGAACGCCGAGAGACGTTGCTCGATGTCCGAACGCAGTTGCTGGATGGTTTTGCCCGCGGCCTGGACTTCCTTGATGTACGGGTAATACAACGTGCCGTCGGAGCGCACCAGACGGCCGTTGGCATCGATCTGCTGTTGCGCACCCGAAGGGGCGGTCAGCTCGGGATGATCCCAGACCGTGATGTACAGCACATCATTGCTGCCGATGCGATATTCGGCCGGGGTCGCCAACAACTCCGCCGGCACCGACTCCCGCTTGTGCGTGGCGCGGTTCATGGCGATGAGCTTGGGGGTGATCTGAATGAGCTCGACCCGGCTGCTTTCGCTGGCGCCCTGGCGCGTGATGCTACTGGTGCTCAGGTACTGGCCGGGGGAGAACATGCAACCTTGCAAAGCGATACTTGCCAACAATAAAAGAGAAAAACGACGGTTCATAATGGCACTACGCTATTCAAGGGCGAATCCAAAACAAAGTCACCCGACTTTCGTCGGGCGACCCTGTACTGCACCAACAGATACTTCAGTTAGTTGTGCGTGCCGGTTGTACCCGTGGTACCGGTGGTACCCGTTGTACCGCCGTTGGCACTTCCACCACTGTTGGACGCCGCTACAGCACTGGCGACCATGGCAGTACTGGCAGCAGGCGCTGTAGAAGCCGCGACACTGCCAGATACATTGGTCACTGCTGTAAGCGGCGCTTCAGCTGCGGATGCCCAGTTGCTCAACATCGTCAACAGGGCAATCGCCATCACTTTTTTCATATCAACTCCTTTCTAACATCGCACCTGAACATCGGGTGTTCGTTAGAGGTGGTAGAGTTCAAGTCGCAAAAAGCGCGAACAAGATCCGTTGTTCTTTCACAGTCTTACCCAACTGATAAAAGTCGAACGGCAGGTTTATATCTACGGACTTGTAATAGGCATTGCCAGTCTAATTTCCCGACGATATCTAACAACCTGACTGAAACTAACATTGCACTAAAACGCCATCATCCCTGATAACCCCGGGGATGATTCGATTGCCAGCGCCACGTGTCGGTGACCATGTCCTGCAAGTTGCGGGTGGCTTTCCAGCCGAGTTCCTTCGCCGCCTTGGAGGCGTCGGCCCAGCTCTCGGCAATATCCCCGGAACGCCGTGGCATCACCCGGAACGGCACTGGCTGCCCGCACGCCTTCTCAAACGCCCGCAGCACCTGCAACACGCTGTAGCCGTCGCCGGTGCCGAGGTTCCAGGTATGAATGCCGGTGCGGTCGGCGATGGTTTGCAGGGCTTTCAAGTGCCCGTCCGCCAGATCCACCACATGGATGTAATCGCGCACGCCGGTGCCGTCGACCGTCGGGTAATCGTCGCCGAAGATCGACAATTCCTTCAGGCTGCCGACCGCCACCTGGCTGATGTAAGGCACCAGATTGTTGGGGATGCCGTTGGGATCTTCGCCCATCTGCCCGCTGTGATGTGCGCCGATCGGGTTGAAGTAGCGCAGCAGCGCGATGCTCCAGCGCGGTTCGGACTGGCACAGGTCGCGCAGCACGTTCTCGACGATCAGCTTGGACTGGCCGTAGGGATTGGTCGGATTGCCGGTCGGGAAATCCTCGCGGATCGGCATCTGCGCCGGCTCGCCGTAGACCGTGGCGGACGAGCTGAACACCAGCCGGAACACCCCCGCCGCCGCCATCGCCTGGCACAGCGTGATACTGCCGCTGACGTTGGTTTCGTAGTATTCGAGCGGCTTGCGCACGCTCTCGCCCACGGCCTTGAGCCCGGCGAAATGCAGCACGGCATCAATGGCGTGCTGCTGGAAAATCCGGTCCAGCAGAGCCCGGTCACAGACATCCCCGCGAATCATCAGCGCACTTTTGCCGCAAATGGCTTCCACCGCGTGCAATGCCGCGTCGCTGCTGTTGCAAAGATTATCCAGAACTACAACTTCGTAACCTGCTTCAAGTAGTGCAAGTGTGGTGTGCGAGCCGATATAGCCGGCGCCACCCGTTACCAGAATCTTCATAGCGCGGTCCATAGTGGGAAAAGTGCCAACTCGCGTGTCAAGCCCTGTTTGTTTAATGTGTGCCTTGATTCACACAAACAGGGCGACAACAACCAGAAACAAAAACAGTTCAATCACTGGCTATAAATATTTTTACAAGCCAAACTGTATTGCCTGGTACTTATTAGCACTCCCGCGCATTCATCACTATCAACGGATGCCGACTAAAAATAACCAATAACTGTCAAACCGACATCTCATAACATTATCGTGTTTTACACTCATTGCTATTTGCCACTTCTCTCCCGAGTCAGGTATTAAAGTACAGCTTCAATAACTTGCAACTTTTCGTTATTGCAATAAACGATGGCAGTGCGCCATGAATGACCAGGAAACTTTTATGATCCGTAAATGTTTGTTCCCCGCTGCCGGTTATGGCACACGTTTCTTGCCGGCCACCAAAGCCATGCCCAAGGAAATGCTGCCGATCGTCAACAAGCCGTTGATCGAATACGCCGTGGAAGAAGCACGGGACGCCGGCCTGCAACACATGGCCATCGTCACCGGCCGGGGCAAGCGCGCACTGGAAGACCACTTCGACATCAGCTATGAACTCGAACACCAGATTCGCGGCACCGAGAAAGAGAAATTCCTGGCTGGCACTCGCGAGCTGATCGACACCTGCACGTTCTCCTACACCCGTCAGGTGGAAATGAAAGGTCTGGGTCACGCGATTCTCAGCGGTCGGCCGTTGATCGGTGACGAGCCCTTCGCCGTGGTGCTGGCGGACGACCTGTGCCTGAACCTCGAAGGCGACGGCGTTCTCACCCAGATGATCGAGCTGTACAGGAAATTCCGCTGCTCGATCGTCGCCATCCAGGAAGTCCCGCGCGACCAGACTCACAAGTACGGCGTGATCGCCGGCGAGGCGATTTCCGACGGTATTTACCGGGTCAACCACATGGTGGAAAAACCGGCACCGCAAGACGCACCGTCGAACCTGGCGATCATCGGCCGCTACATCCTGACGCCGGACATCTTCGACCTGATCGCCGACACCCAGCCGGGCAAGGGCGGCGAAATCCAGATCACCGACGCCCTGATGAAACAGGCGCAGAACGGTTGCGTGCTGGCCTACAAGTTCAAGGGTCTGCGCTTCGATTGCGGCGACGCCGAGGGTTACCTGCAGGCGACCAACTTCTGCTACGAGAACGTTTACCTGAAGGGCCGCTGAGCGGCCCCCATTGATCCATCGCGGCACGCACATCCAACGAGGCAACCATGAACATTGCACAACATTCCGCAGAGATTGAACGTGAGGTGGACAACCTCGGGGTGATGAGCTGGTTATCCCGCCATCAGCCATTGCCCAGCGCCAATGGCCCGTGGCTGGGCACTCTGCTGCTGGTCGATCGCATCGGCGTGTTTCCCTCCTCCGGGGACATTCGCCGACCGATGCGCGATCCCTGGCCCCTGCTCGCCCACCTGAAACGGATCTACAGCGAACAGGCGCTGGAGGTCGATGACCGCGACGGCCTGAAAGTGATTTTCAGCGACTGGCGTTTTCGCGTGCGGATCTGCTGCAACGACCCGGCGATCATCGTCAACGTGGAAACCCGTTGCGTGACGCAGTTGATGCCGCAGAAAACCGAAGAGCTGCTGAGCCATCTGGATCTGTTCGACAACTGACGGCTATTTCGAAGTCTCGCCACAGTTGTCCTGTGGCGAGACTTTTTGCTGTCCGCCCACGACCCAACCATAGAAGTAATCGGCAATCACCCGCCCGCCGGTGGCCGGCAGCGGATGAATCTTGTCGGGCCCGATCATGGCCGCCGCGTAGCGTTTGACGTCGGTGCCGAACGCGCATTGCAGATTGGCATATCCCAGGTGCTGCGCACGGGCCCAGGGCTTGATGACCTGCGCATACGCCGACATCGGATAGGCGCTGGAGCGGGTGGTGTCCTGACGCAGGATCAGGTTGATGCTCGCCGCCGGTTGAATCTCGCGGAGCATGCCGACCAGACCCTGAACGTTGTGCAGATACTGCTCGGGCTTCACGCCAAAACCCTGATCGTTGCCACCTAGCATGATCAGGTAAATGTCTGCGGGAATCTTCGAGACCACGGCTTTCCACTGCGCCTGCCAGCGAGCATCGTCGTGGTAGAAATCAGCGGACGCCGCGCCGGACGCGGCCAGTTTCGACACCCGAACCCCATGCTGATCGTTGCTCAGCCACAGGCCGAACAGGGTCGGCGCGCCCTTCAGCACTTCCAGTCTGAAAGCCCAATCGGTGGCGGCCGACGTGCCGGGCAGCGGGATTTCCTGAACGCCCTCGCCTGCGAGTCTCAACGGTTGCCAGTCGGCGGAAGGTGACCAGCGATAACGTAATTCACTGGACTCACCGTTGCCGAGGTAAAGCAGTTTGGCCTGAGTGACGGCGGTGTTGATGGCGGGCGTCGGGCTGGCCTCGACTTGCAGCCAGGCGCCGGGCCGACCAGTCAGGGTGCGGCTGTCGGGGCTGGCCTGGCCAAGGCCGGAGACCTGCCAGTCGCCGCCGAAATACTTCTCGCTGCTGCGGGTGTACTTGAAATGCGTGCCGCCCAGCGCTGCGCCGTGGTTGAAGCCGACATAACCCGGCCCGGCAAACCCGACCTCCCCGGCCACGCGTTGCACCAGTCTGTTCAGGTAGAAATCCTGCCCGGCGCTGTAGCTGTCGCCGATCACCGAGATCGACAACACCTTGCCGGCCTTGCCTTCACGCCACTGGCCAAACCGCTGGCGAGCGTCGCCGACTTGCACCACCGACGCCGCTACCGGCGGAACATCATCAACAGCCAGCATGGATTGCTTCCTTCATCGGGTCTGCGCCACCGGGGCAATGGTCGCCGCCGGTTTCTTTTTCGTCGCGGCACGTTCGCCGAGGAACAGCACGGAGGTGAAGTTGAACCGGCTGAAAATCATCGACAACAGCACCGGCCCGAGCAAGCCACACATCACGCCGCAGAACACCAGCACGCTTTCGTCTTTCACACCGAGGCGGCCAAGGATCGAGCGCGAAGTAGCGGCGAACAACACATGAAACAGGAAAATCGCGTAGGAATAACCGCCGAGCCAGGTCAGCGCCTTCGAGCGCATGTCACTCGACAGCAACGCAATGCACGACACGCAGCCCACCGTCAGACCGATCACGCTGCGGCGGTCGACGATCAGCTCGCGGTCCACGGACGCCACGTACAGCAGCGTCAACGAGATCAGCACAAACACCAGCGGACCGATCACCTTGAACGTCTGCTTCAGCTCGCTGACTTTCTCCTGGCCGATCATGCCCGCCACGAAGAACGGCAGCAGATAAATCGCCCCGTTGATGCCAAACGCGTCCAGCGCAAACGGCGGCAACAGGAACACCGCCGCCGCAAACGCGAACAACAGGTACAGACGCGTCGGCGTGCGCAGCAAACCGCGCCATTCCAGCAGGCCAACAAACATGAAAATGATGAACACCGCCTGCAGGAACCAGAAGTGGTTGATCGGCACGTAAAACGACAACAGCGCATCCATCACGCTGACGTCCTTGTTCACGCCCGGCCCCACCGCCTGCAGCACCGAGAACGGCACCCCGACGCAAAACAGCGGCACGATCAGGCGCCGCACCTTGCCGCTGAAGAACGCCGAAAAGTCATTGTTGCGAATCTTGTAGATGGAGTAGATGTAGCCGGAGATGAAGGTGAACAGCGGCATGCGCACGTACACCATCGAATCGGCGATCACCCGGAACGGCGAGCCGATGTCGATTTTCAAACCACCGCCCAACGGCCCGATCACGTGATAGAGCACCAGCAACAGGCACGCCAGGCCACGCAGGGTTTCGATCTCCAGGGACTTTTTCTTGCTCGACATAAAGCACCCGCCTCAATTCAGGATTCTGGATTCAACCTTCACCGGTTTGTTCGCCCGCAGCATCAATCCCAGGCCCACGAACAACACCGGCACCACCATCGAAAAGTGCCGGGCGAACGAGCCGAAGTCCGGTTCGAACAAGCCTTGAACCAGCAGGAACGCCAGCGGAATCGCGATCAGTTCCTTGGGTTTGGTCTGGATCGGCGCGCCCTTGTAATCGGTCGAGGTGATGACTTTGAACAGCAGCAGCGCAGTCATGATCATCAACGCCACGAAGATCACCTGACCCGGCCCGGACAGCAGGATCAGCTCAACGGGGAACGATAACCGGAAGAAAATAATCATCGAGTCCAGGGCCTGCGAGACGAAGTCGCTGCCACTGAGCCATGAGACGATCAGCGATTTGGAACCCTCCTCGCCCGCCGTGCGCAATTCGTTGTTGCTGGCGCGAATCGACGACACCGGAAAGCCCAGCGCCAGCTGGATCGCCATCGCAACCGCCAGGTAGAACAGGAACAGCATCAGGAAGAATGTCGTGCGCGACACATACTTCTTCATCACGCAGACGCCGACCCAGGACAGCGAAAACAGAATCCAGTACGGCCGGATCAGCACGCCGTAGATCGCCGCCGAGAAGAAAAATCCGCCGCGATATTTGCGCGTCAGCGAGCTGAACAGAATGCTCAGCACCGCCACCGACACGATGATTTCCTTGGTCAGGTTTTCCAGGAAAAACGAACGGACGACACCCCACAGGCACAGGGTGCCGAAGATGGCCAACGGCATGCGCCGGAACACCACCACGGGAATGGCCGTGAGGAAAAAGTTGCAGAACATTCCGTAGGCCCAGGCGTTGGTCAGGTTGATTCCGGTGGGCCGCAGCAGGAATGCCGAACACTCGTAGGACGAGCGATCCGGCGAGAACGGGTTCCAGAAATTGCAGTTGTCGGCCCGGGCGTAGGACGACCACAGGGTCATCGCGTCCGGGCCCGGATCGCGGGGAATCAGCAGCGGCATGGCCACCGACAGAAACAGCCCGGTGAACAGGATCAGGAACGACAGCGACGAATCGAGACGGCGGCCGCGAAACTCGATGCACGGCAGTTTCAGGCCCATGACACGACAGCCTTTTTCGCGCGCGTGGCGCGGGTCAGCAGGGCAATCACGCCGAGTTGCATTATGATCGCGAAAACGTTGCCCCAGGCCGCGCCGTAAATCGAATAGTGCTTGATCAGCAGGTAACTGACCGGCACTGAAACCAACAGACAAATGGCCGCGCTGGCGAGGGACACCCGACTGTTTTTCGACGCAATCAACCCGCCCCAGACGATGTCGCCAATGGCACGCAGGGCGAAGGAAAAAATCAGCACGCCGAGGATGCCGTTGTCCGGACGCGGAACGCTGGTGGCGACGTAATCAAGCACCACGTTGAAAAACAGATAAATGCCCACCGCGACCGCCGCCGACACCGCCAGCGACCGCGCGACCCATTTGTTCACGAACAACTGCCTGACCGTGAACGGTTGCTGATCGGCCTGATAACGCTTGGCGAGCAGCGGAATGCCGACCACCGCTACCACCGCGTAAGACAACGCCTGCAAGGTGTTGGCCGCCGACCACGCGTACACATATTTACCGAGGCTGGCGTAGGGTTCGAGGTCGATGATCAGAAAGCGCTCGGCATACTGACTCAGGGCGATCAGGCCGGTGCCCAGGTAAAACGGCAACCCGGCTCTCCAAACCGCCGCCGTCGCCAGCGTTCCCTCCTCCCGCCCGCGATGAACATTCACCACGATCAGGTAACCGGCGACGATCACCAGCACGTTGGCGATGACCCACAGCCACAACACGCTGGCAATTGCGGACACCCAGCCGAGCGCCATTGCGCCCACGGCCAGCAGCGCCCAGAGCCCGGTCTTGATGAAAAACAGCAGCGCACCCGCCGTGGCTTTCTGCGCGGAAAACACGAACGAGTTGATCTCGAACGACAGATGTTCGGTGAGCAGCACCAGCGTCACGCAGGCGATCAGCGCGGTCGTCGCCTCAACCGACTGGAACAGTGAATAAATCACCACCGTCAGCACCGACAACGCCAGGCCCACGGCCAGGTACAGCAACAGCACCTTGTCTACGACCCGGCGCGAACTGCCGCCCACGCTGATCAGCCGGTTGATCTCGGAACTGAAACCGACGCTGTAGAACTTCGATGCGATCAACGACGCCGCGACCACCACGCCGTAAAAGCCCAGCGCCTCGTAACCGAGGTAATGGGTGATGGCGAGCACCAGCAAGAACTTCGCGCCCAGTGCCCCGCCGCGCAGCAACAGCCGGAATATCATCGAATGACGCCCTTGATGATGTCGTCCATGGCCACGGTTTTCGCCTCGATCTCGCGGCAGGTGTCGGTCAGGCGTTTGCCGAAATTCGACAGCGCATCGGGTGCGTAAACCGTGTCGATGATGGTGTCGACATTGATGTCCCCGCCATTGATGACCCAGTCCTCGACGCCCATGTCCTGATAGGCGCCGAAGCCTTTGCGTTCATAGCTGATGTGATACGCCGGCACACCCGAAAGCAACGATTCGATCGCGCCGTGCAGGCGTACGGAAATCACCAGGTCCGGCTGGTATTTGGCCAGCGTCGCCTTCAGCGGCAACAGGTCTTCGGTGATGCCCAGTTCGCGATAAAACGCGCCGTCATCGTTACCCCGCACGGCGCTCTGTACGGCGCAGACCACTTTGCTTTTGTTCTTCAAACGCTGCAGCAGCACCTTCAGGTTGGCCACGTAGGCGAGCTTCTTTTCCTTGCTCCACGCCGGCGGTTTGCGCAGCACTACGCACACCGTCGCCGGTGTCGAGGCGCAGCGGGTGAACTTGGGTTGCTGAAGAATCTTGCCGGCCAGCGCCTGCACCGCGAGATCCGGAGCGCGGTAGACATTTTCACAGGCATCGAACAGCGCCGAGGAGCGGTTATCGCGCACGAACACTGCATCGGCGCTGGCGTAGTGGCCGACGATCTTGTCGCTGTCGCCGTGGAACGGCCCGATGCTTTGCGGCAGGTACACCGACGGCACTTTGCTGAGGATCGCGGTTTCCAGTTGCTTGGCGTGGCCGAGTTTCAGCTTGATGTGTTCGAAGGCACTTTTCGAGCGCATGTAGCCGCCACCGACGCCGACGATCAGATCGGTTTTCTTCAACAGATCCGCCAACCCGGCGTACGACTGATTGAGGAATACCGCCTGCTTGACCCGGCCCAGGCCCTTGGCTGCCATGACCGGCGCTTCAAAACGCGGGTGCGGCAGGTATTTGAAGGAATCCGGATCGGAAGCCACGACGCTGATCGCGGTGTCTTCGCCAAAGTTGCGCTGCACCAGCGCAATGGCCAGATCGACCAGCAGACCATCGCCGGAATTGGAGGCACTGTAGCCATGCAAAATCGTTACGTTCATGAGCGGAGTTCTACTTAATAAGAGGGAGCGGAATACACGTCGTAGGTCTGACGGATCATCAACGCGGCGCTGAAACGCTCGCGGACGATGCGCCGACCTTCGATGCCGAGGGCCGACAATGCAGGCTTCTGGATTTGCTTCAGCCGATCGGCCAGCGCCTGGTGATCCCCGGCGGGGAACACGTAACCGGACACGCCATGGGTGACCAGTTCGGGCAACGACGTGCAGTCGCTGGCGATCACCGGCAGGCCCAGCGCCATGCCTTCCAGCGGCACCATGGCAAAGCCTTCCCAGCGGCTCGGGACGATCAGCGCATCGGCTTTCTGATACAGCGCGTGCACCTCGGTTGGCGTCACCCAAGGCAGATATTCCACGCCATCCAGCGGCGGACACTCGACGACGTCCTCATTCACCGCACTGCCCACCACCGTCAGTTTCAGGTCGCTGCGCTGTGCTTCGGTGTAGGCCTTGAGCAACACGTCGAAGCCTTTCTGATAGTCGAGGCGGCCGACAAACAGCAGATGAATCGGTGCCGGATCGTCGACCTTGCGTTCGTCATTCTTGTGATCGATGCCGTTGTAGATCAGCGTCATGCGCTTGCGCTCGATGCCGAATTTCGCGGCCTTGTCCAGCTCGAACTGGCTGACGCAGATGATCCTGTCCGTGACCTTCTGCAGCACGCGCTCGATCCACGCATAGACTTTCTGCTTGATCGGCGAGCTTTCCATCAGGAACGAAAACGCATGCGGGCAGTAGACGATTTTCGGCTTGCGCCAGGGTCGCAGAAGCACGCACACGCAACGCCCGATCACCCCGGAAAAAGTGCTGTGCAAATGCACGACATCGGGTTTTTCCTTGAGCAGGACCCGCGCCAGTTGCCAGGCAAAACGCAGCAGCGACGGCACATTCCGCCCGCTGCGGGCGAAGGTGCGGATCTGCTGTTCATCGATGCCGTGCAGTTCTTTTTTCTGGTCGAGCGGAACCAGATACACCAGCTCATAGCGCCCGTCTTCCGGCGCCGCCGAAATCGTGCGGATGACCGTCGCCACCCCGCCTTTGATCGTTTCCGCCACGTGCAGTATTTTTTTCACAACCCACCCACTTTCATGCCTGTAAGGACCGTCCCCGAGATTCAGGACTGGTCGGACGCGTATTCGTAGTTGTAATAGCTGCCGTTGCCGTAATAGCTGGCCGCGCGCTTCTCGACGCCGTTGAACACCGCGCCCTTCAACTCGATACCGTTCTGGGCGAAACGCCGGATCGTCATTTCGATTTCCTTGGCCGGGTTTACCCCGAACCGCGCGACGATCAGGCTGATGCCGGCTTCGCGACCGACAATCGCCGCATCGGTCACGGCCAGCAGCGGTGGCGTGTCGATGATCACCACGTCATAACGCTCGCTGAGTTGCGCCAGCAGTTCGCGGAAATTGGCGTGCATCAACAGTTCGGAAGGGTTGGGCGGGACCTGGCCACGGCTGATGAAATGCAGGTTGTCGACCTCGACCTTGTTGATCGCCTGATCGAGGGTGCAGCGCTTGACCAGCAGATCCGACAAACCGTTGGTGATCGGCGTGTTCAGCGTTTTGTGCAGATGCCCTTTGCGCATGTCGGCGTCGATCAGCACCACGCGCTGCCCGCTCTGCGCCATGACCGCCGCGAGGTTGGAAGAGACGAAGGTCTTGCCGACCTGCGGGCTCGGCCCGGAAATCATGATGCGGTTGTTGGTCGAATCCAGCGCTGCGAAGTGCAGGCAGGTACGCAGGCTGCGGATCGATTCGATGGACAGGTCCGTCGGGTTACGCAGGGCCAACAGATACGCCGGCGTGTCCGCCGCGACTTTGGCCCGGACTTTTTTGCTGTCTTCTTCCTGTTGCAGGGCGCTGTAGGGAATCGAAGCGTAGACCGGCAAGCCGAGCTGCTCGATGCCTTCCGGGCCTTCCAGGCCCTTGCTCAGGGATTTGCGCAACAGCACCAGCGCCACGCCGACGAAGGCGCCGAGGAAAGTGGCGATCAACACGATCAGGGCTTTTTTCGGTTTGACCGGGCTGGTCAGGTCGACGTCCGCCGTATCCACCAGACGCACGTTGCCCACGGCACCGGCGCGGATGATGTCCAGCTCCTGGGACTTGTTCAGCAACTGGGTGTAGATCTGCGAGGCGACTTCGACGTCGCGAGTCAGGTTGAGCAGTTCCTGCTGCGTGGCCGGCAGGTCCTGAACCTTGCCTTCCAGCGAACGCTGTTGCTGGGTCAATTCACCGATCTGGGTCATCAGCGCACGGTAGGCCGGGTGCTGTTTGGTGAACTTGCGGTCCATCTCTGCCTGCTGCAGTTTCAGCTCGGAAATCCGCGTTTCGAGCGCCACGGACTGGCCCAGCACCGATTGGGTTTCCAGCGAGATGTTCACGGTCTTGCCGTGGGTCTGGTAGGCGTTGAGCGCATCGCTGGCCTTGGCCAGATCGCGTTTGACCTGCGGTAACTGGCTTTGCAGGAAGGCCAGGCTCTGCGCCGCTTCGGCGGAAGTGCGGCGTACGTTCTGATCCACGTACAGCGAGGCGATCTTGTTGAGGATCTTCACCGCTTCGGCGGCATCGCTGCTGGCCAGGGCCAGACGGATGATCCCCGATTCCTTGCCTTGCTCGGAGATGTCCAGCGCGTCCTGATAGCCCTGAATGGTCACGATTCGCGGGTAGCGCACCACTTCGAAACGGGTCCCGGGGTTGGCCAACAGTTGCGCAACCTGCCCTTCTACGCCGTCCTGCGCGAAAGCCTCGCCCGCCACGCCGTCGACCAGCAGGTTGTCGTTGTCGTCCAGCAACTGGAAACGATGTTGCTCGCCGGCGATCAAGGTGAGTTTCTTGCCCAGCAATTCCTTGGGCAGATTGAGCTTTGCAAACTCCAGGCGTTCACCGCCCCAGGCATAGCTGCTCAGGCCGAAACGCGGCGGCGCGACGCTGAGTTCGGTCTCACCGCGATAGCGTCGGGAAAGGAAGCCGCCAATCAGCGGAAAGGTATTGGGGGTGACGTCGATGTCCAGGCGCAAGTCGTCGACCGTCTTGCCGATCACCGCGCGGGACTTGATGATGCCGATTTCGGTCACCGACGGCGATTGCCCGCCGAGCATGCTGTTGAGGTCGGAAAAACCGAGCATGTCGTTCTTTTTCGGTTCGACCTGCACCAGCGCGTTGGCCAGATACACCGGCGTGGCCAAAATCGCATAGGCCACACCGGTCATCATGAATGCGCCGGTGAACGCACCGATCAACCACTTCTGGTCGATCAGGCTGCCGAAGATGCCGAGAAGATCAATACTGTCTTGATCGTTGTCGCGAGTGCCGATTACTGACGGTAACTGCATAAGTCTTTCTTACCATTCACTGAACTGAAGAATATTCATCAACGCGCCAGGCGTTGCGCCCATGAGCTAACAGCATCTTCAATCAATGCATGGGCATGAATAAAAGCGGCTTGCCCCTGGCGATACGGGTCCTGTATTTCTCGTTCGCTCTGCCACTTGCCCAGCAGAAACACTTTGCCCCTGGCGTGAGAGGCAATCTTCAGCACTTGATTAACATGTTGTTTTTCCATGACCAGAATCAGGTCTGATTCATTGACGATGTCCGCTGTCAGTTGCCGCGCCTTGAACCCTTCGGCACTGTGGCCGCGTTCTTCCAGCACCTGGCGCGCGGTCGACTCCATGCCTTCGCCGACCCGCGCAGACAGACCTGCTGAGGTCACGCTGATCGCCGAGGGTGTCAGTGCATTGCGCAACAGAAGTTCCGCTGTCGGACTTCGGCAGATATTGCCTACGCAAACGACAAGAATCTTTTTGAACAAGGTTTACTTTCCCGTGTAATGTCAATCGGCCAACATGCCTTGCACATTCGAATGAACCCGCAAGACCTTCCTTCACTCGGAAATAGATTCACCCGTTAATACCGGTGCATTAAGTACCACGGCCTTTAAAAGTCCCCCAACCAGAATTACCGGACTAAAAATAACTGTGATTTTCAGGCGAAAGTTTTCCGACAAAAAATAACATTCGTGCACTTAGTGCCCCTGTTGCTCTCGAAACTTATATAACGAGATAACCCTCAGCTAGATGTCATTCTCATCAGGAGAGCAGACATGAAATCAGCACATCTCAAACATCTAGGGGCAGCCTTGTTGATGCTTGGAGCAGCCGCTCAGGTTCAGGCCAGTGAGTTGTTCCCGGCGCTGCCAGCGAAAACCATCGGCGTTCAGGTCAAGATTCAGAATTTCACGGCGACCGACGCCGAGCAGATCAAAGCCGCAGGATTCACTTTTGTCCGTTTCGGCGTCTGGAGCGACAGCCTCGGCGCCAAGGCCTATCAGAAGCAGATCAGCGATGCGTTTGCGGCGGCGAAATCCGCAGGCCTGCCGGTTTTGATGACCGTCCGCGCCACTAAACTGTTGACTGGAGACCTCACGACTGCCGGCGAAGCCTTTGCCAACGCCGTCAGCGGGCTGGAAAAAGCCTGGAGTTCGCAACTGGTCGCCATCGAAATCTGGAACGAGCCGGATCTGGGCACCTACTGGCCGACCGGCAACTTCAACACCACGTTCGTGCCGTTCATGAGCGCCATGTGCAAAACCCTGCAGGGGCAACCTCAATCCACGCCTCTGGTCGGCTTTGGCTTCGCCCGGCCGCCCACCGCGGGATCGGCATCCACCGTGGCGCTCAACAGCCTCATCGAGGCTTACCCCAATTGCCTTGATGCCATTTCCTATCACCCTTACGGCATGACAGCCACGCAGATCAGCAATGCCCAGAATTTCATTCAGCAGAACTTCCACTTACCGGGTGTGATCAGTGAATGGGGGATTTCGGCGCTTGCCTCCAACGGTGGGCTGGACGGCCAGGCGACTAAAATCTCTGCGTTCATCGCCGATGTGAAAAGGCTCAAGATCCCGCTGACTTCCATCTACGAATGGAAGAACAGCGACTCGGGAAAAGATGATCGCGAGAAGAATTTCGGTCTGTTGACCTCAGACGGCCAACCGAAACCTGCTCAAACGGCAGTCAGGACACAATTGGAGCTCGAGTAGGCGCTGCAACAGGTCAGTTGCTTTGAACCTGTCGTCTGTTTTGGCATCGTATTGATCGATAACGCGCCCCGCCTTTCAAACAGCCGTTTTCAGGTTGTTGCCGCCGGGGCGCTCGATACGCCGACATGCCCTTGAGTGGCTGTCGACGCTCGGGTAATGTCACCAGACCCATAGGACAGAGCACGCTCATGACTTCCAAGCTGGAACAACTCAAACAGTTCACCACCGTCGTGGCCGACACCGGCGACTTCGAAGCGATTGCCCGAGTCAAACCGGTCGACGCCACCACCAACCCATCCCTGCTGCTCAAGGCAGCGGCGATTCCGGCCTACGCCGAACTGCTGAACGCCAGCGTGCGCGACTGCAAGGGCGATGTCGGCCTGGCCAGCGACCGTTTCGGCGTCGCGGTCGGCCAGGAAATCCTCAAGGTCATTCCGGGCCGCATTTCCACCGAAGTGGATGCGCGCCTGTCGTTCGACAAGGACGCGATCCTCAAGCGTGCCCATCGCCTGATCGAGCTGTACGACAAGGCCGGCGTTGGCCGTGACCGCGTACTGATCAAGATTGCATCGACCTGGGAAGGCATTCGCGCCGCCGAGATCCTCGAGAAGGAAGGCATCCAGACCAACCTGACCCTGCTGTTCTCCTTCGCCCAGGCCGCTGCCTGCGCCGATGCCGGTGTGTTCCTGATCTCGCCGTTCGTGGGCCGCATCTACGACTGGTACAAGAAGGCCAACGGCAACGACTACACCGGTGCCGACGATCCGGGCGTGCAGTCCGTGACGCGCATCTACAACTACTACAAGGCCAATGACTACAAGACCGTGGTCATGGGCGCGAGCTTCCGTAACCTCAATCAGATCGAGCAACTGGCGGGCTGCGACCGCCTGACCATCAGCCCGGACCTGATCGAGAAACTGGCGGCCGACACCGGCAAGCTGGAACGCAAACTCGCTCCGGGCCATGCCGGCGAAGCGCGCCTGAGCCTCAACGAAGCGCAATTCCGCTGGTTGTCCAACGAAGACGCAATGGCCACCGAGAAACTGGCCGAGGGCATCCGTCAGTTTGCCCGCGACCAGGAAAAACTCGAGGCGCTGCTGCAAGCCAAGCTGTAATCGGCCGAGCGCGAACGCAAAAAGGGCGAACCCTCACAGGTTCGCCCTTTTTTGTGTCTCGCGGTCTGGCCGATCAGTGCCGTTCGAGGGCATTCACCAGGTCATGGAAGGCTTCGCGGTTGGAGTCGTTCAGCCCCATGAGGATCTTGTGCGCTTCGAGCACCTTGACCCGCACTACCTCCTCAGACTGATCCTGGTCCGGCAAGTCATCGAGGCATTCCGGGCATGGCACGGGATGGTTGACGATATTGAACACCTGCTCGAAACCCATCGACTGCAACAGACGCGTGATGTCCTCGTGGGTGGTGACCACGGTCGGCAGCAGGCCGACCTTCTGCCGCGACAGGATCGACAGTTTGGCCAGCAGGCCCAGCGTGGTGCTGTCGATGCTTCGGGTTTCGGTCAAATCGATCACGATCGCGTTGAAATTCAGCGCGGTGAAGATTTTTTCAATAGTCGCATCCAACGCCGAACACAGGGTCAGGCGAACTTCACCGACGAACTTCAGGACGAAGGTGCCATCCTGCTCGGCGAACTGGATTCTACCGGTACTCATTAAAGATTCCTGCTCAACACCAACAGGGCGATATCATCCGGCATCTCCCCTAGCGTGGCCAATCCAAAAACCTGCCGCAGACCATCCAGGCTGCCGCCCGCCAACTTCACCTTTTGCGGTAAAGCGGCTTCTTTCTCTTTGAGTGTGGGCTCTGGCAAAAGATCCAGAATGCCATCAGACATCAGCGTCAGGCTGAACGTCGGTGGCAGCTCGAGCACGTGGTCTTCGTAGGTGGCTTCGTTGAAAAGCCCCACCGGCAGACCGCGCCCCTCGAGGTAGCGAACACTGTCAGGCGTGTACAACACAGGCAACGGCAGATGGCCGCCGATGCTATAGGTCAACAAACCGGTCTCCTCGTCGATGACTCCACCGACCATCGTGACGTGTTTACCCAGCTTACAACTGATCAGCCCCCGGTTGATATGACCGAGGACTTCCGAAGGCTTGAATTCCGGCAGCGTCCCGTTGCGCTTGGATTCGAACAGCAAGCGCGTGGTCATGAACTTCAGCAGCACGGTAACGAACGCCGAAGAAGCGCCATGACCCGAGACATCCGCCAGGTAGAACGCTACCCGGCGCTCGTCGACCCGGAAGTAATCGACAAAATCACCCGACAGGTACAGCGACGGGATGATCTGGTGCGCAAACCTGAATTCGTCGATGGCCCACGGACTTTCCGGCAGCATGTTCATCTGCACCTGGCGACCGGCATTCTGGTCTTCCTGGAGCAGGTTCAGGCTGGCTTCGAGTTCGCGGTTGGCCTTTTCCAGTTTCTCGCGGTAGCGCTGGTTTTCCAGCAGCAGACGCGAACGATCCAGCGCCCGGCGCACGGAGTGCTCGAGCACCGCCAGATCTTCGAGAGGCTTGATCAGGTAATCCGCCGCGCCCAGGCGCAGGGCCTCGACTGCGTCGTTCATCACCCCGGCACCCGAAACCACGATCACCGGTGTCTGCGGCGACCGCTCAGTGACCTGACGGATGAGTTCGAGACCGCCCATCTGCGGCATGCGCAGATCGCAGATGACCAAGTCGGGCGTGTCTTGCTCGAATACCTGAAGACCCTGCTGGCCGTTACTGGCCTGCAAGACGCTGAAACCACTGTCTTCCAAATAGGCCGCGAGGCTCGCGCGCACTACTTCGTCATCATCGATTATCAGCAGCGTGGCACTGGTTTTTGGCATGTGGGCAAACGGCGCCAGAATTAGGTTGGCGTAGCAGGCGGGGCAACGGCCCGGCGCAGACTACTGGATTCGCTTTCTAGCCTCTCTGCTGCACCGCTTCGGAGCGTTTGCCCCGCACACGATTGCACCAGAGGTGCCCTTCTAAGGCGCAGACGGTACTCCCATCCTTCGACCGTTTCAAGCATGCGCCGATGGTCGCTTGGAGACTTTGTTTGTCAAATCACTCGCAGTTATAAGAACAGCATCAACCGTAACCCAATCATTGGACGCGCCCACAAAAAAGGCGACCTCGCGGTCGCCCTTTTCTGCCGATCAATCGAGATCAGAAATCGTCTTCGACCTGCCCGTCCTTGACCTTGAACTCGCGGTTCTGCAGGTAGGCGTTGCGGATGAAGGTGTACTTGTCGCCGCTGATCAGCTTCTCGCTCGACAGCAGGCTGGCGCGGGTGTCGACGATGTTCAGGCCGAAAATGGAGTTACGCACCGGCACATCGTTGATGTAACGGTACGGGCCGGTGAAGCTGTCGACGTATTTGGACGGTGCATCGCGCAGGGTGCTCGGGCCCAACAGCGGCAGCATTACATAAGGACCGCTGCCGACGCCCCAGTAGCCGAGGGTCTGGCCGAAATCTTCGTCGCTGCGGGTGAGGCCCATTTTGGTGCCGACATCGAAGAAACCGAGCAGGCCGAAGGTGGTGTTGAAGATCAGGCGAGCGGTATCGACGCCAGCGGCAGCCGGCTTGGCCTGAAGAATATTGTTCGCCAGGTTGGTGACATCACCGACGTTGCGGAACATGTTGTGGATGCCGTCTTCCAGGAATTGCGGAGTAACAAATTCGTAGCCCTGCGCCAAAGGCTTCAGCGCATAGGTGTCGACGAAATCGTTGAACTGGAAGATCGGACGGTTGACGCTTTCCCAAGGGTCTTCTTCCGTTGCAGCCTGAGCGGCGAACGGCACCAGCATCACGCTGGCACATACACAAAGCTGAGCAAGAGGATGACTCAAGCGCATAGAAAACTCCTTGGATAGTACGGACGCAGCACCTGGGCCGCGGCGATAAGTGCGTCAGTATAAGACGGAAACGCTACTTTAGGCAGTTCCCCGGTAAATCCCTCCGTAGGACACTTCGTCATTGGCCTGTCATGCAACTGTCACCGATAGTGCCTAGCCTGATCGCTATTTCAGGGACGTTTTCCATGCCTCAAGCCGAAGCCTTGCCCCTCACGGCCCCGACGCTGACCGCGGTGCTGTTCGGACTCAGCGGCTGTCTGGTGGACTTCGGTGCCCGCGCCCGTCATCACGCCAGTATCGGCCCGGAACACGCCGATACCACACCCGGCGCCCTCGACAGCCTGCGCAGCCTTCAGCACCAGCAAATTCCCTGTGCCTGGCTCGATGAGCTGTCCACGGCCTGCACTCAAGTGCTGTCATCGGCGCTGCCGGACTGGATCAAACCGTCGCAACATTCGGCAACAATCAAACCATGGCCGGCGCCCAATGCCTGCTGGCAGGCGTTGATGGGCTTGAATGTCGATCGTCTCGACGGTTGCGTGCTGGTCAGCGGTGAACCGCGCCTGCTGCAATCGGGCCTCAATGCCGGGCTGTGGACCATTGGCCTGGCGTCCTGCGGTTCACTGTGCGGCCTGGCGCCGAGCGAATGGCAGGCCCTGAGCCAGAAGGAACGCGAACAATTGCGCGGCAAGGCGACGGTGCAGTTGTTCGGCCTCGGCGTGCACTCGGTGATCGATCATCTGGGCGAACTCGACACCTGTCTGGCGGACATCAGCCTGCGTCGCCTCAAAGGCGAAAAGCCCTGACCGGGATCATGCAGGTTGGCCAAGAGTGGATTAGTCTTAAGGAGAGCCATAGACCTTTGGCGCACGGCTGCGGTCTATGCCAGTGCCTCTCGATAAAAGGAAACAACCATGCCCGCTCAAGAACTGCAAAAACAGCTCAATGCCCTGCGCGAGCAACTGGATCAAAATCCTCCGCTGACCGAAGCCGAGCGCGCTGATCTACATGCGCTGATGGCACAGATCGAATCCGAAATAAAACTGGAGACCGCGACTCAAGATTCCAGCATCGCCGATGGTGTCAATCTGGCAGTTGATCGCTTCGAACTCGAACACCCCGCCATCGCCGGCACATTGCGCAACATCATGAACTCCCTGGTCAGCATGGGCATCTGAAACCCGCGAATGCAAAAAAGCCCTGCCATCACTGGCAGGGCTTTTTCATGTCCGCGAGGCGGGTTACTGCCGAACCAGACGATGGTTCGGCAGTTGCACGCTTTCGGTGCTGCGGTACGGGTTGATGTCCAGCCCGCCCCGGCGCACGTAACGCGCGAACACGGTGAGTTTTTCCGGTTTCAAAAGGCGCTGCAGGTCGAGGAAGATCCGCTCCACGCACTGCTCGTGGAAGTCCGAGTGCTGACGGAAGCTGACGATGTATTCCAGCAGGCTGGCGTGATCCAGCGCCGCGCCTCGGTATTCCACCACCACGCTGCCCCAGTCCGGCTGGCTGGTCACCGGGCAGTTGGATTTGAGCAGATGACTGTGCACGCTCTCCTCGACCACACGCGACTCGTCGCAGCGCAGCAGTTCAGGGCGCGGATGTTCGTAGTTGCTGACGCTGATATCAAGATCGTCGATGCACACGCCCGGCAGCGCGACAACACCTTCGGCTTCGACATCTTTCAGGCTGCGAACCCGCACGCCCACCGGTTTGCCGGCAGCGGCGGACAGATCCTTGACCAGCGTTGCTTCCAGGCTTTCGATATCGGCAAACGGCGTCTGGTTCAGCGAGTTCAGGTACAGCTTGAACGACTTGGATTCGATGATGTTTGGCGAATCCGCCGGAATGCTGAATTCACCGATTGCCACCACCGGTTTGCCCGACGGCAGCAGCCACGACAGCTCGAAGCAGTTCCAGAAATCCACGCCTTTATACGGCAGGGTTTCGGCGGTCAGGCCCAGCTCGGCCCATTTCGCGGTGCGCGGAATCGGGAACAGCAGGGACGGTGTGTACGTGGCGATGTATTCGCTGGACTTGCCCAGCGGCGAATGTTCGGCTGCGGGATGCATGGCGGAAACCTGACTGAAGAATCAGCGGATTCTATCAGCCTTTGCTCCCGCCTTTGAGTGCTTACTGACTGACAGTCAGTTTGCCGACCATGCCGGCCTGGTAATGCCCGGGAATGTTGCACGCAAATTCCAGGTTCACCGCTTTGCTGAAGGTCCAGGTCAACTCGGCGGTCTTGCCCGGCTCCACCAGCACGCTGTTGGGGTCGTCGTGCTTCATTCCATGCCCCATCGAGCCGTGATCCATGCCCGCCATATCGTGGGACATTTCCTTCATGCCGGTCGGCGTGAGCATGCCGCTTTGCTGCATCTGCAACATTTCCTGCTGGTGTTTCGCATGCATCGCCGCGTCGCCAAGGTTGAATTCATGCAGCAACTGGCCTTTATTCACCAGCACAAAACGAACGGTCTCACCGGCCTTGATCTCGATCGCCTTCGGATCGAAGCTCATGTCGCCCATCACCACTTCAATGCTGCGGGTGGCCTTGGCCGCCGGGGCCGGCTGGCCGAAGTCATAAGTGTGCGCCGGTGATGCCCACAGCGGCGAACTCAGCGCCAGCAGACACGCGGCAAGGGCCAGACGGTTGCGCAAAAACATAGTCGTACTCCAACAAATCAAGGTTCAGCCTGTGGGAAACTCTAGCCCGCCTGCGCTGGCAGCGACCTGACAGGCAGATTACAACTTTGTCAGGTTGGCGCTCACAGCGTGAGCCCACGGTATAACGTCCTCGTTCCCGCTACCCGAGTCGCCCATGAAACTGCTGATCGTCGAAGACCAACCGAAAACCGGCCAGTACCTGCGCCAGGGCCTGACCGAAGCCGGTTTCAACACCGAACTGGTGGCCGATGGCACCACCGGCCAGCAATTGGCGTTGAGCGGCGACTATGCGTTGCTGATCCTCGACGTGATGCTGCCGGGTCGCAATGGCTGGCAGATCCTGCAAGCGGTACGCAGCGCCGGTCTGGAAACGCCAATCCTGTTTCTGACCGCCAAGGACACCGTGGAAGACCGGGTTCACGGCCTGGAACTGGGCGCCGACGATTATCTGGTCAAACCGTTCGCCTTCTCTGAACTGCTGGCGCGGGTGCGCAGCCTGTTGCGTCGCGGCAGTTCCACACCTCAGGAAACCAGCCTGCGCCTGGCCGATCTGAGCCTGGACCTGATCCGCCGCCGGGTCGAACGCAGCGGTCAACGCATCGACCTCACCGCCAAGGAGTTCGCCCTGCTGGAAATGCTCCTGCGCCGCCAGGGCGAAGTGCTGCCCAAATCGCTGATCGCCTCACAGGTCTGGGACATGAATTTCGACAGCGACACCAATGTGATCGAAGTGGCGATTCGCCGACTGCGCCTGAAAATCGATGACGACTTCCCGAACAAGCTGATTCACACCGTGCGCGGTATGGGTTACGTCCTGGAAGAGCGTGCCGACTGATGCGCCGACTGTCCTTGAGCGGCCGGCTGGCGCTGTTGTTCGCTGGCTGCACCGCAGTGGTTTCGCTGGTCGCCGGGGTCGTTTTCAATCGGGCCAGCGAAGGTCACTTCATCGAACTCGACCAGCAACTGCTCGAAGGAAAACTGCTCAGCGTGCGTCAGACGCTGTTGAGTGGTAGCGACGCCGCGCACATCACTGATGAGTTGAGCCAACAAGGCGATGTCACGCTGCGCATCAGTGGCCCTGAGGGGCAGCGCTGGTTCGGCCGCTCGTTGCATGCCCCGGCGAATCTGCCGCAACAGCCCGGCCTGGCCACCATCAACGACAACGGCACCGACTATCGCCTGCTCAACGCTGCGCTTGAACCGGGAAAACCTGATTCCCCGCAATTGACCTTGTTGCTGGACATCACCCACCACCAGCACTTCCTGCAACGCATGCAGCATCTGATCTGGCTGACCGTCGGCCTTTCGGCGCTGGCCACCGCGCTGCTCGGCGCCTGGGCTGCCCGCAGCGGTCTTCGCCCGTTACGCCGCATGAGTGCGGTGGCCCGTGGGATTTCGGCGCAATCGTTGAATGCCCGACTGCCGGAAGCGCGGATGCCCGCAGAACTTGCGGAATTGGCCCACAGCTTCAACGCCATGCTCGGACGTCTCGATGACTCCTTTCAGCGGCTGTCAGCGTTCTCCGCCGACATCGCCCATGAGCTGCGCACACCGCTGTCGAACCTGCTGACCCACACCCAGGTCACTCTCACCCGCCCTCGCCCCCTCGAAGACTATCGCGAAGCACTGCACAGCAACCTTGAAGAGCTGCAATGGATGGCGCAGTTGGTGAACGACATGCTTTATCTGGCCAAGGCTGACCACGGTTTGCTGGTGCCCAAACGTGAACCGCTGGATCTGGCGGAAGAAGCCGATGCATTGCTGGAGTTTTTTGCGCCGCTGGCCGAAGACGCTCAGGTCAGCCTGAGCCGTGACGGTGCGGGGCGGTTTGCGGGTGATCGCGCGATGTTGCGCCGGGCGCTGTCGAACCTGCTGGATAACGCGTTGCGCTTCACCCCTGCCGCCGGCGAAGTGCGTGTGAGGGTGGCCGAGCAGGCGAAATCCTTGAGGGTAACGGTGGAGAACAGTGGCGAAGGGATTTCTGCAGAGTTGTTGCCGCGCTTGTTCGATCGCTTCTACCGGGCGGATCCGGCGCGCCAGGAAGGCACTAGCGAGCATGCGGGATTGGGGTTGGCGATTACTCAGTCGATCATCCGGGCCCATGGCGGGCAGATTCATTGCGAATCGGATCAGGGCTGGACGCGGTTTGTGATTGAGTTGCCCAAGGATTGAGTCCAGCAGTGCTGGCCCCTTCGCGAGCAAGCTCGCTCCCACAAGTACCGAGTCGCACCACAATTTTGTGAGCACTCCATAACACTGTGGGAGCGAGCTTGCTCGCGAAGGCGGTCTTGAAGCTTACGAATATCTCAAGGCGTGCGCCGGTTCGATCTTCGCCGCCCGCCACGCTGGATAAACGGTGGCCAGGAAGCTGAGGATGAAGCCTGCCGAGCAGATCAGCAGGACATCGCCGCCCTGCAACTCCGATGGCAGGTTGCTGACGAAGTAGACGTCCGAACTGAAGATGTGCTGCCCGGTCACTCGCTCGACCCAGCCCACCATCTCACTGACATTCAGCGCGGCAATCACGCCCAGAACGCCACCGATAATGGTGCCGACGATGCCGATCACCGTGCCCTGCACCATGAAGATCGCCATGATCTGGCGCGGTGTGGCGCCGATAGTGCGCAGGATCGCGATGTCGGCACCCTTGTCGTTAACCACCATGATCAGGGTCGCGATGATGTTGAAGGCTGCCACCGCGACAATCATCAGCAGCAACAGGCCAATCATGGTTTTTTCCATCTTCATCGCGCTGAACAGGCTGCCCTGGGTGTGGGTCCAGTCATCGGCCTTGAAGTCGGCGCCGAGGCCGCTGGCAATGTCCGACGAAACTTTCGGCGCGGCATACAGATCCTTCACCGCCAGACGCACGCTCTGCACCTGATTCGGCTCCCAGTGCTGCATGGTCGCGGCGTCGGAGACGTGGATCAGGCCCATGGAACCGTCGAGTTCGGCACCGACCTTGAACACGCCGACCACGTTCAGCCGCTGCATGCGCGGGGTGATGCCGCCCGGTGCGGTGCTGACTTCCGGGACAATCAGGGTGATCTTGTCGCCGACATTGAGGCGAAAACGCCGGGCGGTGATTTCGCCGAGCACTACGCCGAACTCACCCGGTTTCAAGGCATCGAGACGGCCCTGAACGATGTGCTGGGCAACGATCGACACCTTGCCTTCCTGGGCCGGGTCGACGCCACTGATCTGGATCGGCTGCATCATGCCCTTGTAGGACAGCATGCCCTCCATCTCGGTGAACGGCACCGCAGCCGTCACTTCCGGGTTTTTCATCGCAGCGGCGGCGACTGGCTGCCAGTCATCGATCGGCTTGACGCCGACAATGGTCGCGTGAGGCACCATGCCGAGGATGCGCGAACTCATTTCGCGCTGGAAGCCGTTCATCACCGACAACACCACGATCATCGCCAGTACGCCGAGGGCGAGGCCGATCATCGAGGTCATCGAAATGAACGAAACAAAGCGATTGCGGCGCTTGGCGCGGGTATAGCGCGTGCCGATAAAGATCGATAACGGTCTGAACATTCGCTGGGGCACCGTATAAAAATAAAAGACCCGACGCCTTTTCAGGCATCGGGTTTCAACGCGTCAGATTGGCGTCAGGCAGCCTTCATTGAGGTGCAGGACGCGGTCCATCTGGCGAGCCAGGTTCATGTCGTGAGTCACCACCAGAAACGCCGTGCGCATCGAAGTGCTGAGTTCCAGCATCAGATCCTGAATGCCTTCGGCGGTATGGGAATCGAGGTTGCCGGTCGGCTCGTCGAGCATCACCAGCCCAGGGTTGTTCACCAGCGCCCGGGCAATGGCCACACGCTGACGTTCGCCACCGGACAGTTCCGCCGGTTTGTGTTCCAGGCGATGGCCCAGACCGACCCGCTCCAGCAACGCCGTGGCACGCTGACGGGCTTCCGGTATCGCGGTCTTGCCGATCAGCAGCGGCATGCAGACGTTTTCCAGCGCGGTAAATTCCGGCAGCAGGTGGTGGAACTGGTACACGAACCCGAGGGCGCGGTTACGCAGCAGACCACGTTTCTTCTCGCTCAGCGCCGACAGTTCTTCACCGTCGAGCCAGACACTGCCCTTGGTCGGCGTGTCGAGACCGCCCAGCAGGTTGAGCAAGGTACTTTTGCCCGAACCGGATTTGCCGACGATCGCCACCCGCTCACCCGGATGCAGTTCCAGTTGCAGGTTGGCCAGCACTTCCACCGACTCCGGGCCTTCCTCGTAGGATTTGCCCAGGTTGCGGCAGCTCAAGATTGCTTTTTCACTCATGCCCGACTCACTCATAACGTAGCGCCTCCGCCGGCTGGGTGCGCGCGGCACGCCAGGCTGGATACAGGGTGGCGAGGAAACTCAGGACCAACGCAGCGGCGCAGACCATGACCACGTCCTGGCTCTGCACCTGCGACGGCAGGTAATCGATGAAATACACATCGGCGTTGAGGAATTTGTGTCCGATCACGCCTTCGAGGGCCGAAATCGCGGCGCTGACGTTGAGCGCGGCGAAGATCCCGACCACAGCGCCGATGGCCGTGCCGACCACACCGATCACCGTGCCCTGCACCATGAATGTGCGCATGATCGTGCCCGGCGTGGCGCCCAGTGTGCGCAGAATGGCGATGTCGCCCTTCTTGTCGTTCACCACCATCACCAGCGTGGAAATGATGTTGAATGCCGCCACGGCGACGATCAGCAGCAACAGCAGACCGATCATGGCTTTTTCCATGCGGATCGCCTGATACAGGTTGCCGTGGGTACGGGTCCAGTCGCGGGCGTAGTAACGGTCTTCGCCGAGGCGCTGGGCAATGTTCCACGCCTCACGCGGCGCCTGGAACAGATCGTCGAACTTGAGGCGCAGGCCTTGCACCTGATCGGGCTTCCAGCGGTGCATTTTCGCCAGATCCTGCAGGTTGGTGACGCCCAGGTAACCGTCCAGCTCACCGGCGCCGACATGGAAGATGCCGACTACGGTGAAGCGCTTCATGCGCGGGAACATGCCGGCCGGGGTCACGCTGACCTCCGGCGCGACGAAGGTGACCTTGTCACCGAGGCCCACGCCGAGCTTGGTCGCGGCCTTGTCGCCGATCACGATGCCGAAGCTGCCCGGCGTCAGGTCGTCAAGTTTGCCCTGTTTCATGAAGTTGTCGATGATCGAGACGTTGCGCTCCAGCGCCGGGTCGATGGCATTGAGCAACACCTTGGACACCTGGCCGTTGTTGGTCAGCAATCCCTGCATCTGGGTGAACGGCGCGACGGCCGCCACCTGCGGGCTCTGCTTGACCTTGGCGGCCAGGCTCGGCCAGTCGTTGATGGCTTCACCGGACTCGATGGTCGCGTGGGGCACCATGCCCAGCACGCGGGTGCGCATCTCATGATCGAAGCCGTTCATCACCGAAAGCACCACGATCATCACGACCACGCCAAGGGCGAGCCCGATCATCGAAGTCAGGGAAATGAATGACACAAAATGATTGCGACGCTTTGCACGGGTATAACGCGTGCCGATAAATACGAAGAGAGGTCTGAACATGTCGGGGCTTGTTCGGAGGGAAAAGGAACGTCCTTGTGGCGGGGGTCGATAACCAGCTTTACACTCAGACCACCGCCGCTACCATGGGTTCGCCATGTCGACATTAGATGAAGAAGATCGCCGCGAATACTACCGTATCGAGGACATGATCGCACTGGAAATTCGGCCCCTGTCCGCTCCCGAAGCTGCAGGCCAGGAAGTGTTGCAGGATGCTTCCCCATTGTTCAACCTGCTCAGCGAACTGCACCTGAGCGAATTCGAGTCGCAGCACCTGCTGCGCCAGATCAGTGAACGCGACCGTGCCATCTCGGCGTTCCTGAAATCCCAGAACAAACGCATCGACCTGCTCAGCCAGGTGGTCGCCCTGACCGTGCTCGGCCATATCGGCGAGCCGCAACCGGTGATCATCTCCGAGGGCGGGGTCGACTTTCAGCACCCGACCCCGATCGCCACCGGCGCTCACCTGTCGGTGAAACTGGTGCTGATGCCCCAGGCGCTTGGCCTGTTGCTGCGCGCCCGCGTCACCCATTGCGACCGCAAGGGCGACGGCTACGACGTCGGCACCGAGTTCGAGCACCTGACCGACGCCCAGCGCCAGTTGCTTGCCCGCTATATCTTGCAGAAGCAGGCCCAGGAACGACGTCTGGCCCGCGAACAAAATGATTCAGGCATTTAATTAAGGAAGAACCGTGACCCTCATCTACGGCCACCGCGGCGCCAAGGGCGAAGCACCGGAAAACACCCTGACCAGTTTTCAGGAATGTCTAAAGCACGGCGTACGCCGTTGCGAACTGGATCTACACCTGTCCAAGGACGGCGAGCTGATGGTCATCCACGACCCGACCCTCAAGCGCACCACCGACCGGCGCGGCAAGGTGGCCGAGCACACCGCCGCCGATCTGGTGACCTACGACGCCCGCAAGGGCGGCCCCGGCTGGATCAAGCCGTGCCCGATTCCGACCCTGGAAGAATTGTTCGAGAAATGTGATTTCGATCACTGGCAGCTCGAAGTCAAAAGCGCTTCACGCACCCGCGCAGCCACCACCGTTCTGGCCATTCGTGAAATGGCGGTCAGGCACGGACTGCTCGACAAGGTGACGATCACCTCGAGCTCTCGGGAAGTGTTGAAGGCGGCGCTGGATCTGGTACCGGACGTGTCACGGGGCCTGGTGGCGGAATACGCCTGGCTCGACCCGCTGAAGGTCGCCGCAAACTACGGCTGCGAGATTCTGGCCTTGAACTGGACGCTGTGTACGCCGGAACGCCTGCAAAAGGCGCAACGTCAAGGGCTGCATGTGTCGGTGTGGACCGTCAACGAGCCTGCGCTGATGCGCAGACTCGCCGACTTCGGCGTTGACAGCCTGATTACAGACTTTCCCGGTTTGGCCACTGCCACCCTCGGGAATTGCTGAAATCGGTCTCCCCGGCCGGCTCAGGCCACCGGCCGGAGCCCGTCAAAAAAGCCGGTTGAGGCCGTCGTACGCCGCTACCCGATAGGCTTCGGCCATGGTCGGGTAGTTGAACGTCGTGTTGACGAAGTACTTCAGGGTATTCAGCTCGCCCGGCTGGTTCATGATCGCCTGACCGATGTGCACGATCTCCGACGCCTGATAACCGAAGCAGTGAACGCCCAGCACTTCCAGGGTTTCACGGTGGAACAGGATCTTCAGCATGCCCTGCGGCTCGCCGGCGATCTGTGCACGCGCCATGCTCTTGAAGAACGCCTTGCCCACTTCGTACGGCACTTTGGCCTGGGTCAGTTCCTGCTCGTTCTTGCCGATCGAGCTGATCTCCGGAATGGTGTAGATGCCGGTCGGCACGTCATTCACGAAACGCCAGCTGCCATTGTCAACGATGCTGCCAGCGGCCGAACGGCCCTGGTCGTGGGCGGCACTGGCCAGGCTCGGCCAGCCGATCACGTCACCGGCGCCATAGATGTTCTGCACACAGGTGCGGTAGTTCTCGTCGACTTCGATCTGGCCACGGCTGTTGACCTTGACCCCGATGTTTTCCAGACCCAACTGGTCGGTATTACCGGTACGGCCGTTGCACCAGAGCAAGGCATCGGCCTTGATCTTCTTGCCGGACTTCAGGTGCAGGATCACGCCGTTGTCCACGCCTTCGACGCGGTCATACTCTTCGTTGTGACGCACGGTGATGTTGTTGTTGCTGAAGTGGTAGCTCAACGCCTGGGAGATTTCCGAGTCGAGGAAGCTCAAAAGCTGACCGCGGTTGTCCACCAGTTCGACCAGCACGCCCAGACCGCTGAAGATCGAAGCGTATTCGCAACCGATCACGCCGGCGCCGTAAACGATCAGTTTGCGCGGGGTGTGGCCGAGGCTGAGGATGGTGTCGCTATCGTAGATACGCGGGTGGTGGAAATCGATGTCCGCCGGGCGATAAGGACGCGAACCGGTGGCGATGATGATGTGCTTGGCCACCAGTTTCTCGACCACGCCGTTGGCGCAGACCACTTCGATGGTTTGCTCGTCGGCGAAGCTGCCGGTACCGAAGAACACGTCGACGCGGTTACGGGCGTAGTAGCCGGTACGCGAAGCGACTTGCTTGGAGATGACTTTCTCGGCGCTTTTCAACACATCCGGGAAGGAGAACCAGCGCGGCTCGCCGATCGCACGGAACATCGGGTTGGTGTTGAACTGCATGATCTGCCGCACCGAGTGACGCAGTGCCTTGGACGGGATGGTGCCCAGGTGGGTGCAGTTGCCGCCGACCTGGCGACGGCTGTCGACCATCGCCACCTTGCGCCCTGCTTTGGCGGCGTTCATTGCCGCGCCTTCTCCCGCCGGGCCGGAACCCAGCACCACCACGTCGTAGTTGTAGACAGCCATGCGTACTCCTCAGAACAGGCCGCGGTGCCAGCAGCACCGGCGGCTAAATCACGCCGAACGACGGCGCGAAGGAACAATTGGGGGCCAGTAGAAAACCCGGACACAGTCTATAGAAGCGTCAACGCCGCGCACATTAACCCTTGGTCGCGTCGTAGGCTACTTTTGCCTGCACTACAACGCCAGCTTTCGTACTGTTCTCAGTCAACTTTTGCGTCACTGAGCCGTTCGAAAGCGTGACTGGTGCGTGTGACGAAACCTGTATCGGCACGAATCACAAAGAATGCACCAATGTCGTGTTTTTCGGCATAGTCCCAGGCCCTTTCAGGCCCGAGAATCAGCAACAGCGTCGATAGTCCATCGGCCATCAGCGTTGAAGGATGAATGACCGTGACCGACGCCAGATCGTGCAGGACCGGCGCACCGGTCCTGGCATCGAAGGTGTGGGAATAGCGCCGGCCATCCTGCTGAAAATAGTTGCGATAGTCGCCGGAGGTGGACAGGCCATAGCCATCGATGTTGATGACGCGCTCTGCCACCTGCTGATCATCTCGCGGTTCTTCCAGTGCGATACGCCATGGCGAACCGTCGGGTTTCTTGCCGGACGCCTTGAGCTCGCCGGTGGCTTGCGCGAGATAGTCATGGATGCCCAGGGCTTCGAGTCGCGCAGCAATGGCATCGACCGCGTAACCGGCGGCGATGCTGTTGAAATCCACCTCGACCGCCGCGTCCTTGCATAACCGATCGCCGTCGATGCGTAGATGTTGATGACCGACCCGCTGGCGAACCTCGGCCAGTGCCGCCGCGTCCGGGACTTTTTCTTCGCGCCCCTGCGGGCCGAAACCCCATAGATTCATCAGCGGCTCAACCGTGAGGTCGTAGGAGCCTTCGCTTTGCTGCGACAGCTGTTCGCCCATGCGGACCATTTCCAGGATCGGCGCGGGCATGACCTGACAGCGATCAGCCGGCAACTCATTGAAGCGCGAGATGTCGGAGTCCGCGCGATAAGTCGACATCTGCCGGTCGACATCCGCGAGGATTTTTTCCACTTCGACACGCACTTCCTGCGGGGCAGGCAGATTGGCGTGGCGCACGTACTTGATCGAGTAAGTGCTGCCCATCGTCGGGCCACCAATAGTCTCGAGGGAATCGCCGTTGCCGCAGCCGGACAAAACCCCGGCCAGCAGCACGAGAATTCCCCACCGTCCAGTTAACAATTCTTCATCTCCCCGCAAAACCGCGCCGGCCATTATGGGCTACGAGCGCAACGCTTTCTTACAAGATTTAGAGCGAGTACCTACCCATGTCTTCCACGACCGGCAAAGGCAAGGCGATTTTTCGCGTTGTCAGCGGCAACTTTCTCGAGATGTTCGACTTCATGGTCTACGGCTTCTATGCCACGGCCATTGCCAAGACCTTCTTTCCCACCGACAGTGCCTTCGCTTCCTTGATGCTTTCCCTGGCCACTTTTGGTGCCGGTTTCCTGATGCGTCCGCTGGGGGCGATTTTTCTCGGCGCCTACATCGACCGGCATGGCCGGCGCCAGGGCCTGATCATCACGTTGGCCCTGATGGCGGCCGGCACCGTACTGATTGCCTGCGTGCCGGGCTACGCCACCCTTGGGGTGGCCGCGCCGCTGATCGTGCTGTTCGGCCGCTTGCTGCAAGGCTTCTCGGCTGGCGTCGAATTAGGTGGCGTGTCGGTGTACCTGGCGGAAATCGCCACGCCGGGCCGCAAGGGCTTTTTCGTCAGTTGGCAGTCCGCCAGTCAGCAAGCCGCCGTGGTGTTCGCCGGCCTGCTCGGTGTAGGCCTCAACCACTGGCTGAGCCCGGAACAGATGGGCGAATGGGGCTGGCGCGTGCCGTTCCTGATCGGCTGCATGATCGTCCCGGTGATTTTCGTCATCCGTCGCTCGCTGGAGGAAACCCCGGAGTTCCAGGCGCGCAAACATCGCCCTACCCTGCAGGAAATCATCCGTTCGATCGGTCAGAACTTTGGCATCGTCATCGCCGGCATGGCGCTGGTGGTCATGACGACGGTGTCGTTCTACCTGATCACGGCGTACACGCCGACGTTCGGCAAGGCGGAATTGCACCTCTCTGACTTCGATGCGTTGCTGGTGACCGTGTGCATCGGTCTGTCGAACTTCTTCTGGCTGCCGGTGATGGGCGCAGTGTCTGACAAGGTCGGGCGCAAACCCCTACTGTTGGCGGCGACGATTCTGGCGATCCTGACCGCTTATCCGGCGTTGTCGTGGCTGGTGGCGAACCCGAGCTTCAGCCATCTCCTGGTTGTCGAATTGTGGCTGTCGTTTCTGTACGGCTCATACAACGGGGCAATGGTGGTGGCGCTCACCGAGATCATGCCGGTAGAAGTTCGTACGACCGGTTTCTCGCTGGCCTACAGCCTGGCCACCGCAACCTTTGGTGGTTTTACGCCGGCGGCCTGCACTTATCTGATCCATGTGCTGGACAACAAGGCGGCACCGGGGATCTGGCTCAGTGGTGCAGCGGTACTGGGCCTGATCGCCACACTGGTGCTGTTCCGTGGCAACAAGCACGAATTGCGCACGGCACAAGCCGCTATCCCCCGCTAAGGCAAATCGCGCACAAACAAAAACGCCCCGACCAGAGTCGGGGCGTTTTCATTTGCGGCTAAGGCTTAGCGCGGGAACGCTGGCGGATTTACACCGGCCATGTCTTCCATCACGCGAACCACCTGGCAGCTGTAACCGAACTCGTTGTCGTACCAGACATACAGAACAACGCGGTTGTCCTGGGTAATGGTTGCCTCGGCATCCACGACACCAGCGTGACGCGAGCCCACGAAGTCAGTGGAAACCACTTCCTGCGAGCTGACGTAGTCGATCTGCTTGTGCAAATCCGAGTGCATGGCCATCTGGCGCAGGTACTCGTTGATTTCTTCGCGAGTGGTGGCCTTTTCCAGGTTCAGATTCAGAATGGCCATCGACACGTTTGGCGTAGGAACGCGAATCGCGTTACCGGTCAGCTTGCCCTTGAGCACTGGCAACGCCTTGGCAGCTGCAGTGGCAGCACCGGTCTCGGTGATTACCATGTTCAGCGGCGCGGCGCGGCCACGACGGCTGCCCTTGTGGAAGTTGTCGATCAGGTTCTGGTCGTTGGTGAACGAGTGAACGGTTTCAACGTGGCCGTTGACGATGCCGTACTGGTCGTTGACAGCCTTGAGCACCGGCACGATGGCGTTGGTGGTGCAGGACGCCGCCGAGATGATCTTGTCGTCAGGCGTGATGTCGCCATGGTTGATGCCGTGAACGATGTTCTTCAACGCGCCTTTACCCGGAGCGGTGAGAATCACGCGGGCAGCGCCCGGGCAGGCCAGGTGCTGTCCCAGACCATCGGCATCACGCCATACACCCGTGTTGTCCACGACCAGAGCGTTTTCGATGCCGTACTGGGTATAGTCGACTTCGCTCGGGCTCTTGGCGTAGATCACCTGAATCAGGTTGCCGTTGGCGGTAATGGTGTTGTTTTCTTCGTCGATGGTGATGGTGCCATCGAACGGTCCGTGAACCGAATCACGACGCAGCAGGCTGGCACGCTTGACCAGGTCGTTTTCAGAGCCCTTGCGTACCACGATGGCGCGCAGACGCAAGCCGTCGCCACCACCGGTTTTTTCGATCAGGATGCGCGCCAGCAGACGGCCGATACGACCGAAGCCGTACAGCACGACGTCAGTGCCTTTACGCGCCGAAGCGTTCTGCTGACCAACGACATCGGCCAGTTCTTCGCGAACGAATTGTTCAGCGGTGCGGCCATTGCCTTCAGCGCGGAACTTGAACGCCAACTTGCCCATATCCACCGAAGCCGCGCCGAGCTTCAGCTCGCTCATGGCCTTGAGAAGAGGGAATGTTTCGTGGACGGAGAGTTCGCTGTCGTCGGAAGAGCGGTGGCGAGCAAAGCGGTGGGCTTTGAGAATCGCGATGACAGACTGGTTGATCAGGCTGCGGCCATAGATCGAGCTCACCACGTTGTTGTTGCGGTAGAGCTGACCGATAAGCGGAATCATCGCTTCTGCGAGTGCTTCACGGTCGATCCATTCACCAAGACACTGGTCGGGCTTCTGAGTCACGGTAACCTTCCACATGTAGGGGCAGAAAAAAGGGGCTACATTATGCCGCCGAGAACCTCTCGTAGCAATGCGCGCCTGTCGCGCAATCGGTAACAAAATCCCGTCCAAAAAAATAACGCTCTGCGCCAGCCCAGTAAAACCGGGGCTTCCAGCGCAGTCAGTTTTTCGACGACTGTTAGACGATGTCTGTAACCCTCCGTAACACCTCCGACTTTTGGCACTACATAACCGTAAAAAAAGCGCTGGTTTTTATGGTTACCACTACATTTTTCCCAAACAGCGCAGATAGACGCATCCTGCAACTGACAGGCGGCACCGGACGCCGCTACAATTACCGACTTTGTCGCAACGCCTGGAGCTCAACCTTCCGTGCCTGTTCTGCGTCTACCGCTTCTCCCTGCCGCGGCAGGTAAACAGCACTGGGGCAACCTCCCCGGTGCCGCCCTGAGCCTGGCAATTGCCGAGGCTGCCAGCGCTGCCAAGCGCTTCACGCTGCTTTTGACCGCCGACAGCCAGAGTGCCGAACGGCTGGAGCAGGAGCTGAGCTTCTTCGCCCCGGATTTGCCAGTGCTGCATTTCCCGGACTGGGAAACCCTGCCCTACGACCTGTTCTCGCCACACCAGGACATCATCTCCCAGCGCATTGCCAGCCTTTATAGACTGCCTGAACTGGAACATGGCGTGCTGGTGGTGCCGATCACCACCGCCCTGCATCGTCTGGCGCCGACCAAATTCCTGCTCGGCAGCAGTCTGGTGCTGGATGTCGGGCAGAAGCTCGATGTCGAGCAAATGCGCTCGCGCCTGGAAGCCAGCGGCTATCGCTATGTCGACACAGTTTACGAACACGGCGAGTTCACGGTGCGTGGCGCGCTGATCGACCTTTTCCCGATGGGCAGCAAACTGCCGTATCGCATCGATCTGTTCGACGATGAAATCGAAACCCTGCGCACCTTCGATCCGGAAACCCAGCGTTCCATCGACAAGGTCGATTCGGTCAAGCTGCTGCCGGCCAAGGAATTCCCGCTGCAGAAAGAAGCGGTCACTCGCTTCAAGGCACGCTTTCGCGAGCGTTTCGACGTCGACTTCCGTCGCTGCCCGATCTTTCAGGACCTGAGCAGCGGCATCACGCCGGCCGGCATCGAGTACTACCTGCCGCTGTTCTTCGAAGAAACCTCGACCCTGTTCGATTACTTGCCGCAGGACACTCAAGTGTTCTCGCTGCCAGGCATCGAGCAAGCGGCGGAAAATTTCTGGAACGACGTACGCAATCGTTATGAAGAGCGCCGCGTCGACCCATCGCGTCCTTTATTGCCGCCGGCCGAACTTTTCCTGCCGGTGGAAGACTGTTTCGCCCGCCTGAAGAACTGGCCGCGCGTGGTCGCCAGTCAGCAGGATGTGGAAACCGGTGCCGGCCGGGAGCGCTTCCCGGCGCAGGCATTGCCGAATCTGGCGATCGAAGCCAAGGCCACGCAACCTTTGGCCGCGCTTTCGGCATTCCTCGACGAATTCCCGGGGCGCGTGCTGTTTACCGCCGAATCCGCAGGCCGTCGCGAAGTGTTGCTGGAGTTGCTGGATCGCCTGAAGCTGCGCCCGAAAACCGTCGACAGCTGGCCGGACTTCGTTGCAAGCAAGGATCGCCTGGCGATCACCATCGCCCCGCTCGACGAAGGCTTGATGCTGGATGACCCGGCGTTGGCACTGGTCGCGGAAAGCCCGCTGTTCGGCCAACGGGTGATGCAGCGTCGTCGCCGCGAAAAACGCGCCGACGCCAACAACGATGCGGTGATCAAGAACCTCACCGAGCTGCGCGAAGGCGCGCCGGTGGTGCACATCGACCACGGTGTCGGTCGCTATCTCGGCCTGACGATTCTGGAAATCGACAATCAGGCTGCCGAATTCCTGACCCTCGAATACGCCGAGAACGCCAAGCTCTATGTGCCGGTGGCCAACCTGCATCTGATCGCCCGTTACACCGGTAGCGACGATGCGCTGGCCCCGCTGCACCGCCTCGGCTCCGAGACCTGGCAGAAAGCCAAGCGCAAGGCCGCCGAGCAAGTGCGCGACGTCGCTGCCGAATTGCTTGACATCTATGCCCGCCGCGCCGCCCGCGAAGGTTATGCCTTTGCCGACCCGAAGGCCGATTACGCGACTTTCAGCGCCGGCTTCCCGTTCGAGGAGACTCCGGACCAGCAATCCACCATCGAAGCCGTGCGTGAAGACATGCTTGCGCCGAAACCGATGGATCGCCTGGTCTGCGGCGACGTCGGTTTCGGCAAGACCGAAGTGGCCATGCGCGCCGCGTTCATCGCTGTACACGGCGGCAAACAAGTGGCGATCCTGGTGCCGACCACCCTGCTCGCCCAGCAGCATTACAACAGCTTCCGCGACCGCTTCGCCGACTGGCCGGTGACCGTGGAAGTGATGAGCCGCTTCAAGTCGGCCAAGGAAGTGAACGCTGCGGTGGCCGAGCTGGCCGAAGGCAATATCGACATCGTCATCGGCACCCACAAGTTGCTGCAGGACGACGTCAAAATCAAAAACCTCGGGCTGGTGATCATCGACGAAGAGCACCGCTTCGGTGTCCGTCAGAAGGAACAGCTCAAGGCCCTGCGCAGCGAAGTCGACATTCTTACGCTGACGGCCACGCCGATTCCGCGCACGCTGAACATGGCAGTGTCGGGTATGCGCGACCTGTCGATCATCGCCACGCCGCCGGCGCGACGCCTGTCGGTGCGCACGTTCGTCATGGAGCAGAACAAGAGCACAGTCAAAGAGGCTTTGCTGCGTGAGCTGCTGCGTGGCGGCCAGGTTTACTACCTGCACAACGACGTGAAGACCATCGAGAAGTGCGCCGCCGAACTCGCCGAACTGGTGCCGGAAGCGCGGATCGGCATCGGCCACGGGCAGATGCGCGAACGCGAACTCGAACAGGTGATGAGCGACTTCTACCACAAGCGCTTCAACGTGCTGATCGCCTCGACCATCATCGAGACCGGCATCGACGTGCCGAGCGCCAACACCATCATCATCGAGCGTGCCGACAAGTTCGGCCTGGCGCAGTTGCACCAGTTGCGCGGTCGTGTTGGTCGTAGTCACCACCAGGCTTACGCCTACCTACTGACCCCGCCACGCCAGCAAATTACCGGTGATGCGGAAAAACGTCTGGAGGCAATTGCCAATACTCAGGATCTGGGTGCCGGCTTCGTGCTGGCCACCAACGATCTGGAAATCCGTGGCGCCGGCGAATTGCTGGGCGACGGTCAGAGCGGGCAGATTCAGGCTGTCGGCTTCACGCTGTACATGGAAATGCTTGAGCGCGCAGTGAAGTCGATCCGCAAGGGCGAGCAGCCGAACCTCGATCAACCGCTCGGCGGCGGCCCTGAGGTCAACCTGCGGGTGCCGGCGCTGATTCCGGAAGATTATCTGCCGGATGTTCACGCGCGCCTGATCCTGTACAAGCGCATCGCTTCGGCCACCGACGAGGAAGGCCTGAAGGATCTGCAAGTCGAGATGATCGATCGCTTCGGTCTGCTGCCGGAGCCGACCAAGAATCTGATGCGCATCACGGCGCTGAAATTGCAGGCCGAGCAGCTGGGCATCAAGAAAGTCGATGGCGGCCCGCAAGGTGGGCGCATCGAGTTCGCGGCGCAGACGCCGGTCGACCCGATGACCCTGATCAAACTGATCCAGAGCCAGCCAAAACGCTACAAATTCGAAGGCGCCACCGTGTTCAAGTTCCAGGTGCCGATGGAGCGCCCGGAAGAGCGCTTTAATACTGTGGAGGCGCTGTTTGAGCGCCTCATCCCGAAAACTGCTTGAAGGACGCCGCATGCGCCTGTTTCGCTCATTGACCTTGCTACTGACACTTGTAGCACCGACGGCGTTTGCCGATGACCTGTATCAGGTCGAAATGATTCTGGTACGCCAGAACGCCGTGCCGGCGATAGTCAGCCGCGCCGCACCGGAAGACTGGGCAGCCGGCGCCCAACGTTTAGGCGATGACAGCAAACGCACCCCGGCATTGAACGATGTTGTGAGCAAACTCAACGCCAGCGGCGAGTACAGCGTGCTGATGCACAAAGCCTGGCAGCAGACGCTGGGCGAGACTCCAGCCAAGGTCGCAGTCAGCGAAGGTCAGGAGCAGTTCGGCCAATTCCCTATCGAAGGCACCATAGAAATGAAGCTCGGGCGCTTTACCGACGTGAACGCCGACTTCTGGGTCAACCAGATCGACGCCAACGGCATGGTCACCGCCAGCGAGCGCCTGAAACAGAACAGCCACACCAAGAACGGCCAACTCAACTACCTCGACAACGGCCACCTGGCCCTGCTGATCAAAATCACTTCACTGACGGCACCCGCGCCTCGGGAAGCGCCTGAAGTCGTTCCGGACTGATCGAAGTCCTTATGCCCCCGCCCCTGAGTAAACCGCTGGCCTCCTCCTGGGTCAGCCGATTCAAGGAACAGAGCCTGGAGCGTGGCCGCCGCTACGCGCTGGAAAACCGGGTGCGATTCGTGCAGGTCGGCGACGCGACCATCACCGCCAGTTGCGAAGGCTCTGGCGGTAACGTCTACCGTCAGACGATTCACCTGCGTGAGTCGGCCAAAGGCACCCTGCTGATGGTCGACGCGACCTGCACCTGCCCGGTACACAGCAACTGCAAACATTGCGCGGCGGTGTTGCTGCAAGTGCAGGAAACCCTCGAATACCCCGCCGCCGCCAAAGACGCCGAACTGCTGGAAAAACTTCAGGCCGTGCTGGAAAACCGCAGCCCGAAGGCACCGCCGCAAGTGCTGGTGGATAACGTGCAACCGGTGCCACGCCTGTGGCTGGCGAGTGTCGAGTTCAGCGCGTTCGAACCACGCAACGGCAAGATGCAGCGCTACATCCAGCATCGCGCAGCGCTGTCCTTTAGTTACCTCGACGAATACGTCAGCGGCCAGAAGAACAGCGACATCCTGATTCGCCAGGAAGCCCAGACCCTGCGGGTGAAACGCCATCCGGACATTGAACAAAGCTACCGCGAGCAGCTGCGAATCCTCGGCTTTCGCATCGCCACCCGGCAGAGCAAGGCTCTGCCGGAAAGCGCCGGCGAACTTTATGAGATGGTCAACGACAGCGCCTGGCTGACGTTCACTCTCAATGATCTGCCGAAGCTGCGCACCCAGGGCTGGGAGCTGTTGGTCGACGATGAGTTCGGCTTCGACCTGACCGCCGTCGACGACTGGTACGCCACCGTCGAGCAGGCGCCGGAGCGGGACTGGTTCGATCTGGAGCTGGGAATCATCGTCAACGGTGAGCGCCTGAGCCTGCTGCCGATCCTGCTCAACCTGATGCGCTCGCATACGGAAATCCTCAATCCGGAACGTCTCGCCCGCCGTCGCGACGATGAACTGATTCTGGTGAACATCCCGCAACGCAACAGCGAGCATGGACCGCTGCAAGTCGCCCTGCCCCTCGGCCGGCTTAAGCCGGTGCTGGCGACCCTTGGCGAGTTCTATTTGCAGGAACCGGGCGAAACCACCCTGCGCCTGAGCAAGGCCGACGCCACGCGCCTGAATTCGCTGGAAGGCATTCCGCTGCTGTGGGAGGGTGGCGAGCAGATTCGCAGCTTCGCCCAGCGTTTGCGTGACATCCGCGATTACAGCGCCAAGCCACCCAAGGGGCTGAATGCGACACTGCGTCCTTATCAGCTCGAAGGCTTGAGCTGGATGCAGTCGCTGCGGCAACTGGAAGTCGGCGGGATTCTCGCGGATGACATGGGACTGGGCAAAACCCTACAGACTCTGGCGCACATTCTCAGCGAGAAGAACGCCGGGCGCCTGGATCGGCCGTGCATGGTGGTGATGCCTACCAGCCTGATTCCCAACTGGCTGGACGAAGCGGCGCACTTCACGCCGCAACTCAAGGTTGTCGCCCTGTACGGTGCCAGCCGTAAAAAGCATTTCGAGCATCTGGCCGAATACGACCTGATCCTCACGACCTATGCATTGCTGCCCAAGGATGTCGAACGCCTGGCGCAACAGCCGCTGCATGTACTGGTGCTGGATGAAGCGCAGTACATCAAGAACCCGAACAGCAAAGCCGCGCAGGCAGCCCGAGAATTGAACGCTCGTCAGCGTCTGTGCCTGAGCGGGACGCCGCTGGAAAATCACCTGGGCGAACTGTGGTCGCTGTTTCACTTTCTGCTGCCTGGCTGGCTCGGCGACATCAAAAGCTTCAACGCCGATTACCGCGTGCCGATCGAAAAGCGCGCGAGCGAAGTCAGACTTCAGCACCTCAACGGTCGGATCAAACCGTTCCTGTTGCGCCGCACCAAGGAACAGGTCGCGACCGAGTTGCCGCCAAAAACCGAGATCATCCATTGGGTCGAGCTCAACGAGGCTCAGCGCGACGTGTACGAAACCATGCGTCTGGCCATGGACAAGAAGGTACGCGACGAGATCACCCGCAAAGGCGTGGCGCGCAGTCAGATCATCATTCTGGAAGCACTGCTCAAACTCCGGCAGGTCTGCTGCGATTTGCGCCTGGTCAACGACGCCACCCTGCCCGCTCGCGGCAGCACCTCGGGCAAGCTCGACAGTCTGATGGAAATGCTTGAGGAATTGTTTGAGGAAGGCCGGCGGATTCTGCTGTTTTCGCAGTTCACTTCGATGCTGTCACTGATTGAGGACGAGCTGAAAAAACGCAATATCTCCTATGCGCTGCTGACGGGACAGACCCGGGATCGGCGCACACCAGTGAAGGAATTCCAGAGCGGCAAGCGTCAGATCTTTCTCATCAGCCTGAAGGCTGGCGGTGTGGGTCTGAACCTGACGGAAGCGGACACGGTGATTCATTACGATCCGTGGTGGAACCCGGCGACCGAGAATCAGGCAACTGACCGCGCGTATCGCATTGGCCAGGAGAAACCGGTTTTCGTCTACAAGATGATTGCCCGAGGCACGGTCGAGGAGAAAATTCAGCATCTGCAGCGGGAAAAATCCGACTTGGCGGCTAGCGTGCTGGACGGGCGCAAGGCCGGGGACTGGAAGTTGCAGAGTGATGATATCGAGGCGCTGTTTGCGCCGTTGCCGGACAAGTTCGACAAGCGCTGAGATCCATGTCGGCTTGCAGATCGATTCGCGGGCAAGCCCGCTCCCACAGAGATAGCGCTCAACCTGTGGGAGCGGGCTTGCCCGCAAATGACTCGACTCGGTTTTGAGCCCGAATCAGCCCTTGAGCACCCGCGCCAACGTCGACTTCACCTTGCCCATGCCGTCGTGCAACGCCTGTTCGATTTCAGCCATGGTAATCACTTCAGTGGTCTTGCCCGCTGCCGGATTCACCACCAGCGACAAGCAGGCGTAATCCAGATCCAGTTCGCGAGCCAGCGCCGCTTCCGGCATGCCGGTCATGCCGACGATGTCGCAGCCGTCACGCTCCAGTCGTACGATCTCGGCCACGGTTTCCAGACGCGGGCCCTGAGTGCAGGCGTAAACGCCTTGATCGCTGTACTCGCAACCTTCGGCAGCCAATGCAGCAATCAGTTGCTGACGCAGCGGTTCGCTGTAGGGAAAGCTGAAGTCGATGTGTGTGACATGTTCCAGGTCATCGGCGAAATAGGTGTGCTCACGACCACTGGTGTAGTCCACGATCTGATGCGGTACGCAGAAATGTCCGGTGCCCATTGCAGGATGAATCCCGCCCACGGCATTGACCGCGATGATCGCCTCGGCCCCGGCCTGCTTCAACGCCCACAGGTTGGCGCGGTAATTGACTTTGTGTGGTGGAAAGCGATGCGGATGGCCGTGGCGAGCGAGGAACAGCACTTCCTTGCCGGCGTATTCACCAATCTGAACCCCGGCCGATGGCGCGCCATAAGGCGTATCCACCGCCAGCGACTGACGAATGCTCAGGCCTTCCAGCTGGGTCAGGCCAGTGCCGCCGATGATTGCGTAAACCGTCATAGCGAAAAAATCCTTAATCGATCAGTTGAGCGTCTTTGAGTGCGCCGACAGCGGTCAGCCAGCGCGGATCCTGACGGTATTCGGTGCTGGCGAACGCCTGACCGCGCATGCGCGCGATACGCGGCGACGGCTTGACCTTCATGCGCTGCGCGGCGCTAAGGGCCAGCTCGGCGGCCGCGCGGTCATTGCAAACCAGACCCATGTCGCAACCGGCACTCAGCGCCGCCTCGATACGACTGGCAGCATCGCCGACCACATGCGCGCCAGCCATCGACAGATCATCGCTAAAGATCACGCCGTCGAACTGCAACTCGCCACGCAGGATGTCCTGCAACCAGCGCCGGGAGAATCCGGCGGGCTGTGCGTCGACTTGCGGGTAAATAACGTGGGCCGGCATGACGGCGGCCAAATGCTTGCTGAGCCTGGCGAACGGCACGAGGTCGTTGGCGCGGATCTCTTCAAGACTACGCTCGTCGTTGGGGATTGCGACGTGGGAATCGGCTTCCGCCCAGCCATGGCCGGGAAAATGCTTGCCGGTGGCGGCCATGCCGGCGCTGTTCATGCCTTTTATAAACGCACCGGCGAGCAGCGCGGCACGCTCCGGATCGCCTTCGAACGAACGGGTACCGACAACGGCACTGCGCTGGTAATCCAGATCCAGCACCGGCGCGAAGCTCAAGTCGAGGCCAACGGCCAGAACCTCAGTAGCCATGATCCAGCCGCATTGCTCGGCCAGGTATTCGGCATTTGGATTGTCAGCGATGGCGCGCATGGCCGGCAGGCGTATGAAGCCCTGACGCAGACGCTGGACGCGGCCGCCTTCCTGATCCACCGCCAATAGCAAGTCCGGACGAATGGCACGGATTGCGGCGCTCAGCTCGCGCACCTGGCGCGGATGCTCGATATTGCGGGCAAAAATGATCAAGCCGCCCACTTCGGGCTGGCGCAACAATTGGCGATCTTCGGCCGTCAGCCAGGTACCGGCGACGTCCACCATCAACGAGCCTTGCAGGCCAGCAGTCATAGAAATTCCTTGAAAACGAAAAACCCGTCTCCCACGAAATCACCGCCAGAGGCATGGCCCGGCGGATCGGTGATTTCAATGAGAAACGGGTTCAGGACGAGAGTCGACATGGGCGGCTAGCTTAGCGGATGTCAGCTGCCGCGCCCACCCATGGACGGTTAAACCTTGGCAGGTGTCGGCGCAGACTTGCTGCGTGGTCGCAACTGCGCGGTAGCCATTGCAGTGTCAGTGACGCCGGTTTCGGCACGCATGCCGGCTGCCAGGAACGGCACCATCAGACGCATCACCTGCTCGATGGAAGTGTTGACACCGAAATCGGTCTCGGCAATCGCGCGCAAGGCCTTGATCCCCGACATGCTGAATGCTGCGGCACCGAGCATGAAGTGCACGCGCCAGAACAGTTCGATCGGAGGAATACGCGGGGCAGCTTCGTTTACCAGCAACATGTAGCGACGGAAAACCTTTCCGTACATGTCTTCCAGATACCGACGCAAGTGGCCTTGACTCTGACTGAATGCAAGCCCCAGCAAACGCATGAAAATCGACAGATCGTTGCCGCTGCGTGGCTGTACCACCAGTGCTTGCTCGACGAGGATTTCCAGCAGCTCTTCGAGCGAAGGCTTGTTCTCTGGCTTGGCCTGGCGGCGTTCCAGCTCTTTGTCGAGGCTGATGCAGAACGGACCGAGGAAGCGCGAGAAAACCGCCTGAATCAGCGCCTTCTTCGACCCAAAGTGATAGTTCACCGCAGCGAGGTTGACCCCTGCCTTGCTGGTGATCAGACGCAATGAGGTTTCAGCGAAACCTTTTTCCGCGAACAGCTGTTCTGCAGCATCAAGAATGCGTTCAACGGTTTCCGACTGGGCCATGGCTACTCCGCCTGACAAACACTTGTTTGAAACATACGTTTCAGCCTATGCCTTGTCAAGCCTGCCAGTTCGTTTTGGGAATGGTCGGTCAGATATTTAACCACAACAAGGACGCCACATTAATCAGCGTCGTCACTGACCGTCCGGCGGCATGGCAAAAAACGATCATTGCCAAGCCCGCTTCACTGTATATAATCCCAGTCACTGTATAAAAAGACAGAGCGATCAATATGCTTAAGCTGACGCCACGCCAAGCCGAGATTCTGGCCTTTATCAAACGCTGCCTCGAAGACAACGGCTACCCGCCGACCCGCGCGGAAATCGCTCAGGAACTGGGTTTCAAATCGCCGAACGCGGCAGAAGAGCACCTCAAGGCGCTCGCCCGCAAAGGCGCGATCGAGATGACACCAGGCGCCTCTCGCGGTATTCGCATCCCCGGCTTCGAAGCCAAGGTCGACGAATCCACCCTGCCGATCATCGGCCGAGTGGCTGCCGGTGCGCCGATTCTTGCCCAGCAACACATCGAAGAATCCTGCAACATCAATCCGGCCTTCTTTCATCCACGCGCCGACTATCTGTTGCGCGTCCATGGCATGAGCATGAAGGACATCGGCATTTTCGACGGTGACCTGCTGGCGGTTCACACCACCCGCGAGGCACGCAACGGTCAGATCGTGGTTGCACGGATCGGCGACGAAGTCACCGTCAAACGCTTCAAGCGTGACGGCAGCAAAGTCTGGCTGATTGCCGAAAACCCCGAGTTTGCCCCTATCGAAGTCAACCTGAAAGACCAGGAACTGGTCATCGAAGGCTTGAGTGTCGGCGTCATCCGCCGCTAAAGGAGGCTTTATGCAGTTCCCACACGCACCTCAGCAAACACAACTGCCGTTGTTCGAAGCGTTTCTGGGGCAACCGCTCGCCCCCATCCTCAAGGATGTCGTCGAACGTCCGTGGAATACCGAACCCGAAGCCTTCAGCGAGCTTTCACTGCGCGGCGCGGCCGGGAACTGCCTGAGCCTGCTGGCCCCGATTCTTCGCGAACTGAGCGACGATCAGGACGCACGCTGGCTGACCCTGATTGCACCGCCTGCCAGCCTGACCCAGACTTGGCTGCGGGATGCCGGATTGAATCGCGAACGCATCCTGCTGTTACAACCCCGTGGCGCTCAAAGCGCTCAGCAGCTGGCCTGTGAAGCATTACGCCTGGGTCGCAGCCACACGGTCGTCACATGGTTGAATCCACTGAGCGCAGGCGCACGGCAACAGTTGATCAGCGCCGCCCGCACCGGTGACGCTCAAAGCCTGAATATTCGCTTGGGGTGATTCAGCAACAACGCGCGCCACGTAAAGCGCAGGGCTTCTCCAAGGATAGAGAAGCCGATCTGTAGCAGTAACTGACAGACAGCAGATCAGTGAAGAACGCGCGGTCCCTCATCCTTGTCGAATTCGCCTTCAACCATACGCCCCGCCATTTGCACACCGACGCTCAACATCGCCTTGGCAATTTCAACGTGCTGGCCCTGCAGAAACGCCTTGGCATCCTCGGAGAAATCCAGAGTCACCAGAGAACCCTCGTCCTCAGCCCTGCGCAGTTCGATTCGGCCGTCTGGTAGCTCGACAATTTCTAGAAAGGACGTTGGCATATAGGTCTGTTCTCCACGAAAGGCAGGGATTATATAGACATCATTCAGGCTTCGCTCGGGATCTTGACCAGCAGCACGCCTCTCGTCGCCGCCAGTCCAGAGCCCCTCAGCACTCGTTCAAGCCTTCACGGAAGCGGATCGCCAGCCCCTTGAGGTTCTGCCGCCAGCTCTCGAGCTCTTCGCGGCTCAGCTCTTCAACTGCCTCTTCCTCATCCAGACTCACCGCCTGAATCAACGGCTGCGTCACATCACCTTTCGGTTTATGTGGAACCCGAGGTGGCTGAAACAGCGCCGAGTGCGCAGCCAGCAATTTAGCCAGCCAGGTCTCTGAATTGCTTGCCAGCTCAATCATCTCTGCCAGCTCAGGGATGGCAATCGACTCCAGCACTTCACGGGTCAACAAGGCTTCCGCCCGCGACGCATTGGCTTGCGGCAGACGATAGAAGCCCGCGATTTCATGACACAACCCCAACAATGCACCATAGAGATGAAACAGTGCGGACTCGCGCCCGGCCTGAATCAGCGCCAGCGAATTCATCGCCCGCCCCTCTTCGGCCCTGGCCAGCGCTTCCAGCGACAAACCCGCGAAATAGATCTTCTGATTGGTACGGGTATAGAGTTCGTGGGCCATGTCGGCACTCTCCACAACGAAATAATTGCTTCACACAGGCCGGACAGTGTCATGGATCAGCCGATCCGACCGCAAGCATTAAACAAAAAGGCCGCATGAAAACCCGAAGGTTGTCATGCGGCCTTTTGAATTGAAGATGCCCGATCAGCGCACCTTCAGTTCAGCGTTTGCTCAAGCCTTGGCTTTTGCCGGACGCTTGTCTTCGACCGTCCACTTGCCACCATCGAAGAACGCTTTCCAGCCTGTTGGCTTGCCGTCGACTTCGGTCTGAACGTATTGTTCCTTGGTCTTGCGGCTGTAGCGGATCACGGCTGGCAAGCCATCCGGATCCTTCTGCGGCGCTTCGCACAGGAAGTGGTACTTCGGATCGATTTCGTCCTTGTGCGGCAGAATCTCGATCACCAGCGGAGCACGGGTCTCGCGGTTTTTCGGGAACTGGCTGGCCGCCAGGAACAGGCCGGACGCACCGTCGCGCAGAATGTAGGTGTCATTGACCTTCTCGCATTTCAGCTCGGGCATCTTCACCGGATCCATCTTCGGCGGCGCCGCATCACCGCTTTTCAGCAGTTTGCGGGTGTTCTTGCACGTCGGGTTGGTACAACCGAAGAACTTGCCGAAACGGCCGGTCTTGAGCTGCATCTCGCTGCCGCACTTGTCGCATTCCAGGCTCGGGCCTTCGTAGCCCTTGATGCGATAGCTGCCTTCTTCGATTTCGTAGCCGGCGCAATCCGGGTTGTTACCGCAGATGTGCAGCTTGCGTTTCTCGTCGAGCAGGTAGGCGTCCATTGCTGTACTGCAGATCGGGCAACGATGCTTGCCGCGCAGTACCAAGGATTCCGACTCACCCTCGTCATCCGCAGCGATTTCATCGCCCGGCACCAGGTTGACGGTGGCCTTGCAGCGCTCTTTCGGCGGCAGGCTGTAACCCGAGCAGCCGAGGAACACGCCAGTCGACGCAGTACGAATCTGCATCGGACGGCCGCAGGTGGTGCACGGAATATCGGTCATCACCGGCTGGTTGGCACGCATGCCGGCTTCCGGATTCTCCGCCACTTCAAGTTTTTTCTTGAAGTCGCCGTAGAACTCGTCCAGCACGTTCTTCCAATCGCGCTCGCCCTGCGCCACGTCATCGAGGTTCTCTTCCATGCCGGCGGTGAAACCGTAGTCCATGAGGTTCGAGAAGCTTTCAGACAGACGCTCGGTAACGATATCGCCCATCTTTTCCGAATAGAAACGACGGTTGTGCAGGGTCACATAGCCGCGATCCTGAATGGTCGAGATGATCGCTGCGTAAGTCGAAGGACGACCGATGCCGCGCTTTTCCATTTCCTTCACCAGGCTGGCTTCCGAATAACGGGCCGGCGGCTTGGTGAAGTGCTGGGACGGATCGAGCTTGATCAACGTCATCACGTCGCCCTGAGCCATGTCCGGCAGAACGTCATCGTCACCAGGCTTGGTGATTTGCGGCAGCACGCGGGTGTAACCATCGAACTTCAGAATGCGGCCCTTGGCGCGCAGCTCGAAGTCGCCGGCAGCGACGCTGACGGTGGTCGACAGGTATTGCGCCGGCAGCATCTGGCAAGCCAGGAACTGGCGCCAGATCAGCTCGTAAAGGCGCTCAGCGTCGCGCTCCATGCCGGCCAGCTTGGCTGGCGTGGTGTTGGCGTCAGATGGACGAATCGCTTCGTGAGCCTCTTGTGCGCCTTCCTTGCTGCTGTAGACGTTCGGCGACTCCGGCAGGTATTTCTTGCCGAACTCGGTTTCGATGTAATCGCGCGCCATCGCCACGGCATCGGCCGAGAGGTTGGTCGAGTCGGTACGCATATAGGTGATGTAGCCGGCTTCGTAGAGACGCTGGGCCATCATCATGGTTTTCTTCACACCGAAGCCCAGTCGATTGCTCGCGGCCTGCTGCAGTGTGGAAGTAATGAACGGTGCCGACGGCTTGCTGCTGGTCGGTTTGTCTTCACGCTTGACGATGCTGTAGCTAGAGGACTTGAGCTTCTCCAGCGCGGCCGTCGCCTGCGCTTCGTTCAACGGCTTGAAGGCTTCGCCTTTCTCGCGAGCGACTTCGAAACGCACGGTCGAACCTTTGGCAGTGCCAAGGTCGGCATGCACTTCCCAGTACTCTTCCGGGTTGAACGCGCGGATCTCACGCTCACGCTCGACCACCAGTTTCACGGCAACCGATTGCACGCGACCGGCGGACAGGCCACGGGCGATCTTCGCCCACAACAGCGGCGAGACCATGTAGCCGACGACGCGGTCGAGGAAGCGACGAGCCTGCTGTGCATTCACTCGATCGATGTCGAGTTCGCCCGGCTCCGAGAAGGCTTCCTGAATCGCCTTCTTGGTGATTTCGTTGAACACCACACGCTTGTAGCGGCTGTCATCACCACCGATGGCTTCGCGCAGGTGCCAGGCAATGGCTTCCCCCTCGCGATCCAAGTCGGTTGCGAGATAGATGGTGTCAGCATCCTTGGCGAGCCGGCGCAGCTCTTCGATGACTTTTTCCTTGCCCGGGAGGATCTCGTACTTGGCTTTCCAGCCGTGCTCGGGATCGACGCCCATGCGCGAGACCAGCTGCTTGCGTGCCTTCTCTTTCGGCGACAGCGCTGGCGCTTCGCCCGCAGCAGCCTTGCCGCGCTTGGCGGCTGGCTCCTTGCTGGCGCTAGCCGAACCGCTGGTGGGCAGGTCTCGGATATGGCCGATACTCGACTTCACCACGTATTGGTTGCCCAGATACTTGTTGATGGTCTTGGCCTTAGCCGGGGATTCCACAATGACCAGCGATTTGCCCATGGATCAGAAAATTCCTGAATTCTAGAAGTGAAAGGCGGTTGGCGCCTGACGCGGCACCGCTATATATAGTGGCTACAAGGTGAGGTCAAGCGCAGGGTTTTGCGCGCACTCGCCTTACGGCTTCGAAAAAAGGCTCGGTTCGGCTTGCACCAAAGCAAAGCGTGGGACCTGCTCCCCGTCAACCTCGACCGACTCCAGGAACATGCTCAAGGGACGTACCCAGAAGCCGTAATCGCCATACAGGGCTTGGTAAAAGACCACTTCTTCTTCGGTCTCCGAATGCCGCGCGACACTGAATACGCGGTACTGCGGACCTTTGTAATGTTGGTAGAGCCCAGGTTGTATCGGCATGCTTCGGCCCTCACTCAAATTTTTTCAAAATAAAAACAAAAATAAATCCGCAAAAACAAAAACCGGGGCACTTGGCCCCGGCTTCCATCGACGAGACGCTTAAACGCGTTCGAAGACGGTGGAAATGCCCTGGCCGAGGCCAATGCACATGGTGGACACCCCGAAGGTGCCGCCATTCTGCTTCATCACATTCAGCAAGGTGCCGGAAATACGGGCACCGGAGCAACCGAACGGATGACCCAGGGCGATCGCGCCGCCGTGCAGGTTAACCTTCTCATTCATCTTGTCGAGCACTTTCAGGTCTTTCAGCACTGGCAGGGCCTGTGCGGCGAACGCTTCGTTGAGCTCGAAGAAGTCGATATCGTTGATACCCAGGCCCGCACGTTTCAGTGCTTTCTGAGTTGCCGGTACCGGACCATAACCCATGATGGCCGGGTCGACACCAGCTACCGCCATCGAACGAATCACCGCCATAGGCTGGATGCCCAGGTCCTGTGCACGCTGTGCCGACATCACGATCATGCACGAAGCACCATCGGTGATCTGCGATGAAGTACCAGCAGTCACGGTGCCGCCCTTTGGATTGAACGCCGGCTTGAGAGCCGCCAGACTTTCCAGGGTGGTTTCCGGACGAATGGTTTCGTCGTAGTCGAAGGTTTTCAGGAAACCGTTCTCGTCGTAACCCTGCATCGGGATGATTTCGTCCTTGAACTTGCCTTCCACAGTCGCCTTGTGGGCCAACTGATGGGAACGCACGCCAAAGGCGTCCTGCTGTTCGCGAGTGATGCCGTGCATTTTTCCCAGCATTTCGGCGGTCAGGCCCATCATGCCCGAGGCTTTCGCCGCGTACAGGGACATGTGCGGGTTCGGATCGACACCGTGCATCATGCTCACGTGACCCATATGCTCGACGCCGCCAACCACGAAAACGTCACCGTTGCCGGTCATGATCGCTTGCGCAGCGGTGTGCAGGGCGCTCATCGACGACCCACACAGACGGCTGACGGTCTGGCCGGCCGAAGTGTGCGGGATCTGGGTCATCAGCGACGCCATGCGCGCGATGTTCCAGCCCTGCTCCAGGGTCTGGTTCACACAGCCCCAGATCACGTCCTCGACTTCTGCAGGATCGACCTTGGTGTTGCGTTCCAGCAGCTTGCTGATCAGGTGCGCCGACATGTCTTCAGCGCGGGTGTTGCGGTGCATGCCGCCCTTGGAGCGGCCCATCGGAGTACGACCGAAGTCGACAATCACGACGTCTCTAGGATTCAAGCTCATAAGTTCACTCTCACTCTAGTTGGGGGCGCTTAACCGAAGAAGCTCTGGCCGTTCTTGGCCATTTCGCGCAGCTTCGCGGTCGGGTGGTACAGCGCGCCCAAATCAGCGTACTGGTCGGCCAGGGCAACGAACTCGGCAACACCGATCGAGTCGATGTAGCGCAGCGCACCGCCACGGAATGGAGGGAAACCAATACCGTAAACCAGACCCATGTCGGCTTCGGCGGCGGTTTCGACGATGCCGTCTTCCAGGCAACGCACGGTTTCCAGGCACAGCGGGATCATCATCCAGTTGATGATGTCTTCGTCAGTGACTTCTCGCTGCTCGTAGATGATCGGCTTGAGCACTTCCAGCACCGACGGATCGGCGACTTTCTTCTGCTTGCCTTTCTTGTCGGCCTCGTAGGCATAGAAGCCCTTGCCGTTCTTCTGGCCCAGACGCTTGGCTTCGTAAAGCACGTCGATGGCCGAGCGACGGTCGTCCTTCATGCGATCCGGGAAGCCTTCGGCCATCACGTCACGACCATGGTGACCGGTGTCGATGCCGACCACGTCCATCAGGTACGCCGGGCCCATCGGCCAGCCGAATTTTTCCATGATCTTGTCGATACGGACGAAGTCCACACCGGCGCTGACCAGCTTGGCGAAACCACCAAAGTACGGGAACAGTACGCGGTTGACCAGGAAGCCCGGGCAGTCGTTGACGACGATCGGGTTCTTGCCCATTTTCTTGGCGTAGGCAACGGTGGTGGCAATCGCCTGCTCGCTGGACTTCTCGCCGCGGATCACTTCCACCAGCGGCATCATGTGCACCGGGTTGAAGAAGTGCATGCCGACGAAGTTTTCCGGACGCTTGAGCGCCTTGGCCAGCAGGCTGATGGAAATGGTCGAGGTGTTGGACGCGAGGATGGTGTCCTCTTTGACCTTCTCTTCGACTTCCGCCAGAACGGCTTGCTTGACCTTCGGATTCTCGACCACGGCTTCAACAACCAGGTCGACGTGCCCGAAATCGCCGTAGGACAGGGTCGGACGAATGCCGTTGAGCACTTCAGCCATTTTCGCGGCGGTCATGCGGCCTTTATCAACGCGGCCAACCAGCAGCTTGGCGGCTTCAGCCAGACCTTGCTCGATGCCGTGCTCGTTGATGTCCTTCATCAGGATCGGCGTACCTTTGGAAGCCGACTGATAGGCGATACCGCCACCCATGATGCCGGCGCCCAGTACGGCAGCCTGCTTCACGTCCTTGGCGATTTCGTCGTAGGCCTTGGCCTTTTTCTTCAGCTCCTGATCGTTCAGGAACAGACCGATCAAACTCTGCGCGGCAGAGGTCTTGGCCAGCTTCACGAAACCTGCTGCTTCGACTTCCAGCGCCTTGTCGCGGCCGAAGTTCGCGGCTTTCTGGATGGTCTTGATCGCTTCAACCGGGGCCGGGTAGTTCGGACCCGCCTGGCCAGCCACGAAACCTTTGGCAGTTTCGAAGGCCATCATTTGTTCAATGGCGTTCAGCTTGAGCTTTTCCAGCTTAGGCTGGCGCTTGGCCTTAAAGTCGAACTCGCCGGAGACGGCGCGCTTGATCAGCTCAAGGGCGGCATCGTGCAGTTTTTCAGGAGCAACCACGGCATCGACGGCGCCGACCTTCAGCGCGTCCTCAGGACGGTTTTCCTTGCCGGCGGCAATCCACTCGATGGCGTTGTCGGCACCGATCAGGCGCGGCAGACGAACGGTACCACCGAAGCCCGGGTAGATGCCCAGCTTGACTTCCGGCAGACCGATCTTGGCCTTGGTCGACATGACGCGGTAGTCCGCTGCCAGGCACATTTCCAGACCGCCACCCAGGGCGATGCCGTTGATCGCGGCTACGGTCGGAACGTTGAGGTCTTCGAAATCGCTGAAGATCTTGTTGGCTTCGAGATTGCCAGCAACCAGCTCGGCATCCGGCAGCTTGAAGTTGTCGACAAATTCGGTGATGTCGGCGCCGACGATGAACACGTCCTTGCCACTGCTGACGATCACGCCCTTGATCGAAGCATCTGCCTTGATGGTGTCTACGGCCTGACGCAGTTCGTTCAGGGTAAGACGGTTGAACTTGTTGACGGACTCACCCTTGAGGTCGAATTTCAATTCGACGATGCCACTTTCAAGAGCTTTAACCGTGATGGCTTTACCTTCGTAAATCATCAACTGATCTCCACGATATGGAAGCTGAACAGTACACGTCGGACGCAGGCAAATGGCTCGGCAGGACGTTTTCTCGTCGATGCTGACACCCATCCACCCGGCACACCCGCCAACGCGATAGTCGGGATTCTGTAGGAGCAGTCTGCAATACAAACGCTCAATTCATACGCCCGTTTGATTTGGGTACGCCACCTTCACGGAATTTCCGACAATTGTCAATCGCCCAAAATACGGGTTGAAATGCGACTTTGCGGTCATTTCCGTAGGACGCAGCCCGGCCACACACGCTCGCATGTGAGGGCATTCATAAGATTAATAGTTAGAAAATTCGCCCTAATTCACCGCAAGCCTTGTTTAACAGGCTACGCTGGCTGGACTACGAAGGAAAACAGGCGCACGTTTGCTGACCGGATCACACCGGATCAACGCCAAAAAGAATTTCCGGCCTGCCTGGCCAACCCCGCCCGATGAATCATGTCGGGCTTTTTATTGCGCGTCTGCCAGACGTTTCGCACCGTTGCAGCGCGAAAAGTCCGCGAGTCATGCCAGCGCTTTGAGCGTTGCATCGATTTCCAGCAAAACCGACGCGTCACCCTTCTCGCCCCAATAGAGCGCAATCATCTGCTTGTCGGCTTCGACCTTGAAAACGTTGCCCGGCAATTTTTCGAAATGATTCATCAGCAGCGGATCTTCACAGACTTCCTGCCACTGATTGACCCACACGCCCGGAGATTTCTGCCAATAGGTCCAGCACACCGGCTGCTTGCCGCGCCGTGGCCGATGGTATTGCGCACACGGGTTTGGCGGCTCCTGGCTCAGCCAATGTGGCCACTCCTGCGGCGCCAGTTGCATGGCCAGCCCGATACGTCGGGCCTCCGTGCGCAAGGCTATCCGTCCACTTTGTGCACGGGACGGACGCAACCACGCCAGCGGACTCAACACCACCAGCAGGATTGACACCACCAGCCAGACCGTCATATCTCTACTCCCGAATTTGAACGAGCCCATTGCGTCACTTTGGAACCAATGCGCTTGAAACCAGCCATACTTAACAATATTGATCCCTCACGAGGAGCACCTCATGCCCTACCACCATATTCTGGTCGCCGTAGATCTGACCGAAGAGTGCGACCCTGTGATCCACCGCGCCCGAGAGCTGTCGGTGAGCAATGGCGCCAAGCTGTCGCTGGTGCATATCGTCGAACCGATGGCCATGGCCTTTGGTGGCGACGTGCCGATGGATCTGTCACAACTGCAACAACAGCAGTTCGATCAAGCCAAGGAACGCCTGGAACGCCTGAAACACAAGTACACCGAGCTCGAAGGCGCCAACTGCCACCTGACCTACGGCCAGCCGCGCCAGGAGATCCACCACTTCGCCAAGGAACAGGGCTGCGACCTGATCGTGGTCGGCAGCCACGGCCGACACGGTCTGGCACTGCTGCTGGGTTCGACCGCCAATGACGTGCTGCACGGCGCACCTTGCGACGTGCTGGCGGTGCATCTGGTCAAACGCTGATCCCACTCACTTATGAAAAACCAAAAAAGCCCGGCGCCCATCACTGGACGCCGGGCTTTTTAATGCCTGGAAACAATCAGGCGTCCAGCTCGGCCCAACGCTCCACCAGCGCATCCAGCTCAGCCTGCATCTGCTCCAGGGAGGCAATCACCTTGGCCGTCTCGGCTGGCGGGCGCTGGTAGAAGCCAGCTTCAGCCATTTCAGCCTCAACAGCAGCAATCTGCTGCTCTTTGGCGTCGATGTCTCCCGGCAAGGCTTCCAGCTCGCGCTGAAGCTTGTAGCTCAGCTTCTTCTTCGCAGCAGGAGCCGCAGCAACCGGCGCGGCAACCGGAGCCGGTTCGGCAGTGACTACCGCCGAGTTCAGGTCGGCCTTGCCGGATTTGCTTTCGGTCACGCCCAGCAGGCGCGGCGAACCGCCCTGACGGATCCAGTCCTGATAGCCACCGACGTATTCGCGAACCTTGCCCTCGCCTTCGAAGACCAGGGTGCTGGTCACTACGTTGTCGAGGAATGCCCGGTCGTGGCTGACCATCAGTACGGTGCCGTTGAAAGTCAGCAGCACCTCTTCGAGCAACTCGAGGGTTTCCACGTCGAGGTCGTTGGTCGGTTCGTCGAGTACCAGCAGGTTCGCCGGCTTGCTGAACAGTTTGGCCAGCAAAAGACGCGCACGCTCGCCACCGGACAACGCCTTCACCGGCGTGCGGGCACGCTGCGGGCTGAAGAGGAAGTCGCCGAGATAGCTCAGCACGTGGCGGCTCTGGCCATTGATATCGATGAAATCGCGACCTTCGGCGACGTTGTCGACCACGGTTTTTTCCAGATCCAGCTGATGGCGCAACTGGTCGAAGTAGGCCACGTCGATCTTGGTGCCCTCCTCCACTTTGCCGCTGGTCGGTTGCAGACCGCTGAGCATCAGTTTCAGCAGGGTGGTCTTGCCGGTGCCGTTGGCGCCGAGCAGGCCGATGCGATCGCCGCGCTGCAGCACCATGGAGAAATCGCGGATCAGGAACGGACCGCCCGGGTGGGCGAAGCTCACGTTATCCAGCACCATCACCTGCTTGCCGGACTTCTCCGCTGTTTCGAGCTGGATGTTGGCCTTGCCGGTGCGCTCACGTCGCTCGCTGCGTTCGACACGCAGGGCCTTCAGCGCACGCACGCGGCCTTCGTTACGGGTACGACGGGCCTTGATGCCCTGACGAATCCATACTTCTTCCTGAGCCAGACGCTTGTCGAACAGCGCGTTGGCGGTTTCTTCAGCGGCCAGCTCGGCTTCTTTGTGCACCAGGAAACTGGCGTAGTCGCCGTTCCAGTCGATCAGGCCACCGCGATCCAGTTCGAGGATGCGGGTAGCAAGGTTTTGCAGGAAGGAACGGTCGTGCGTGATGAACAGTACGGCGCCCTGGAAATCCTTCAGCGCTTCTTCGAGCCAGGCGATCGCACCGATGTCCAGGTGGTTGGTCGGTTCGTCGAGCAGCAGCAGATCCGGCTCGGACACCAGCGCCTGCGCCAGCAGCACGCGACGACGCCAGCCGCCGGACAACTCGGCGAGGGTCTTGTCGGCCGGCAGTTGCAAACGGCTCAGGGTGCTGTCGACCAGGGTCTGCAGGCGCCAGCCGTCACGGGCTTCGAGATCGTGCTGGACGTGCATCAGTTTTTCCAGATCAGCGTCGGTGACAATGTTCTGGCTCAGGTGATGGTATTCGGCAAGCAGTGCACCCACGCCGTCGAGGCCTTCGGCCACCACATCGAACACGGTCCGCTCGTCGGCCAGCGGCAATTCCTGCGGCAATTCACCGATTTTCAGACCGGGGGCACGCCACACCGAGCCGTCATCGGGCTTCTGGTCGCCCTTGACCAGTTTCATCATGCTGGATTTGCCAGTGCCGTTGCGGCCGATGATGCACACCCGCTCACCACGGGCGATCTGCCAGGACACCTTGTCCAACAACGGCATCGCGCCGAATGCAAGGGACACATCGCTGAATTTGAGCAGGGTCATGAGCTTCTCCAAAAACCGGGCGCGCATTCTACCTGAATCGGGACCCGAGCAGGCCGGCAATTTCGCCGCTGACGCACTCTGCACAACAATTGTTGCGAACTTGTGCTGCAAGGCCGGCAAAGCTTTCGCCCCTTGCTGGCAAAAGGCTAAGCTACAGGCAATTCAGTGCAGGTTTAGGGCCGGCACTTGTCATGATTTCTCTGCCCGGATGTCTCATGCGCAGTCGCCTCTTCAGTGTTTTGTCATGTTTGCTGCTTTCCGCCGCTGCCGTTCAATCCGCCCAGGCGGTGGACCTGTCCACCCAACGCCAGTATTACGATGAAGCCAAGCGCGCCCTCGCCAAGGGCGACAGCGGCCCGTATTTCCGTTACAGCCAGGCTCTGGCCGACTATCCGCTGGAGCCATACCTGGCTTATGACGAGCTGACCGCCCGGCTGAAAACTGCCAGCAACGCGGAGATCGAAAAATTCCTGGCCGAACACGGTGACCTGCCCCAAGCCAACTGGATGAAGTTGCGCTGGCTGCGGTGGCTGGCCGATCGCGGCGACTGGGCGACGTTCGTCAAGTATTACGACCCCAAACTGAATTTCACCGAACTGGACTGCCTGAACGCGCAGTACCAGATCAGCCACGACAAGAAGGCCGAGGGCTATGCCAACGCCGAGAAGCTGTGGCTGACCGGCAAATCCCAACCCGCCGCCTGCGATGCGTTGTTTGGCATGTGGGCCGCCGAAGGTCAGCTGACCGAGCAGAAACGCTGGGAACGCGCCAAACTCGCCGCCCAGCACCGCAACTATCCGCTGGCCAACAGCCTGGTCAACGGCCTGACCACCCTCGCCCCGCGTGGCCGCCTGCTGGTGGATGTGGCGCAAAAACCGGAACTGCTCAACCAGCCGTCGAGATTCACGCCAGCCGATGAGCCGATGTCGGACGTGGTCAGCCTCGGCCTGCGCCGCCTCGCGCGCCAGGACCCGGACAAGGCCATGGCCCTGCTCGACGGATATGCCAGCAGCATGCATTTCTCCCGCGATGAAAAAGTCGCGATCGCACGGGAAATCGGTCTGACTCTGGCCCGCCGCTTCGACAGCCGCGCGCTGGATGTGATGACCAAGTACGACCCGGAACTGCGCGACAACACCGTGTCCGAATGGCGCCTGCGCCTGCTGCTGCGTCTGGCGCGCTGGGACGACGCCTATCAACTGACCCGCCGTCTACCGCAGGATCTGGCCACCACCAACCGCTGGCGTTACTGGCAGGCCCGCAGTCTGGAACTGGCGCAACCGAAAAACCCGGAAGCGCAGACGCTGTACAAGAATCTGTCGCGGGAGCGTGATTTCTACGGCTTCCTCGCCGCCGACCGCTCGCAATCGCCGTATTCGCTGAACAACAAACCGCTGGTGCTCAGTCAGGCGCTGATCAACAAGGTGCGCAACACCCCCGGCGTGCGCCGCGCACTGGAGTTCCACGCCCGTGGGCAGATCGTCGACGGACGTCGCGAGTGGTACCACGTCAGCCGGCATTTCAACCGTGACGAAATGGTCGCCCAGGCCAAACTGGCCTACGACCTGAAATGGTACTTCCCGGCCATCCGCACCATCAGTCAGGCGCAGTACTGGGACGACCTGGACATCCGTTTCCCGATGGCCCACCGCGACACCCTGGTACGCGAAGCCAAGGTGCGCGGCCTGCATTCCAGCTGGGTATTCGCCATCACCCGTCAGGAAAGTGCGTTCATGGACGATGCCCGTTCCAGCGTCGGCGCCAGCGGCCTGATGCAACTGATGCCCGGCACCGCCAAGGAAACCGCGCGCAAGTTCAGCATTCCATTGGCCTCGCCGCAGCAGGTGCTCGATCCGGATAAAAACATCCAGCTCGGCGCCGCTTACCTGAGCCAGGTGCACAGCCAGTTCAACGGCAACCGCGTGCTCGCTTCCGCCGCCTACAACGCCGGCCCCGGCCGCGTGCGTCAGTGGCTGCGCGGTGCCGACCACCTGAGCTTCGATGTGTGGGTGGAAAGCATCCCGTTCGACGAAACCCGCCAGTACGTGCAGAACGTGCTGTCCTACTCGGTGATATACGGCCAGAAACTCAACTCGCCGCAACCGCTGGTGGATTGGCATGAGCGGTATTTCGACGATCAGTGATTGAAGCTCGTATCACCGATAGATCGAAGTAAACAAAAATGCCCGCATCGAGAGATGCGGGCATTCTTATTGCGCCTTTGAACCTTCCGTCACATCAACTTTGCAACTGCCGCGCTGCCAAGATCGGTCAATCGATACTTTTGTGTCGGACTGTTTGGCGTTTCGGGAACTGTCATTTCAATCATTCCATCGGCCAGCGCAGGATTAAGGTAGTTGGCCCGGAAGGTTGCCTTGTGCAACAAGTCCATTTCAGCCATCAACTCGCTGATTCTCAGTGACCGACCTCGAAGAACACGCAAGAGCTTCGCTACTGGGTCGCTTACTGGGTCGCTTACTAGGTCGGTAGAAGGCTCGCTTTCGATAGCCTCACGCAACGCCAGATTCAACGCATTCAACATGTACTCCACGAACGGTGTTGACTCTGCCAGTCGGTCAGCGGCCGACAACGCCGCATAGTAATCATCCTGCTGCTCACGAATCACCGCCTCAACGGGCAAATACGCCAACACCGGCCGCCACTGGCTGAGGATCAACGTTTGCCAGAGCCGTCCCATTCGCCCGTTGCCATCAGCGAAAGGATGGATGAACTCGAACTCATAGTGGAAAACACAACTGGTAATCAACGGATGCCAGTCCGAAGCATCGAGCCACGCCAGCAAGTCGTCCACCAATTGGGCAATCCGGCTCGGCGGCGGCGCCATGTGGACCAGTTGCTCACCTCGATAGATACCGACACCTGCTCGCCGAAAGCGCCCACTCTCGTCAATCAGCCCCTGCATCAAAAGCTCGTGAGCGCGCAGCAAATCCGATCGATTACCGGGTTTCCAGTCAATCAGGCATTCATAAGTGGCAAAAGCATTGCGCACTTCCTGAATTTCTCGAGGCAAACCCAGCACCCGTTGCCCGGCCAATACAGCAGTCACCTGCTCGACGCTGAGCGTGTTGTTTTCAATTGCCAGAGAAGCCTGGATCGTTCGAATACGATTCCCACGACGCAACTGGGGTGTCTGTCGCCCGCTGTCGGCAGCCGAAAGCCGACCGATCTGCTCACTGATCTCCGCGATCAGTCCGAGCATTCGAGGCGTCAGGGTCAATGGGGGCTGGTAGCGGCTCATATCCCTTCCGAAGGCATCTCAATGGTCGCCATAGTGCCCGATGCCATCGAGCTTGGCAGCCTTATTCAATGTGTTTTCTGACCATCACTGAACTGCAACGCCGCCAACCGCGCATACAGCGGATTACTGGCAATCAACTCCTGATGCGTGCCGATCGCCACCAGTTTTCCCTGATCCATCACCGCGATCCGATCGGCGTTTTTCACTGTGGCCAACCGGTGGGCGATGACCAGTGTGGTGCGGTTTTGCATCAGGCTCGGCAGCGCTTGCTGGATCAGATGTTCGCTCTGGGCATCGAGGGCGCTGGTGGCTTCGTCGAGCAGCAGGATCGGCGCGTCGACCAGCAGCGCCCGGGCGATGGCCAGACGCTGGCGTTGTCCGCCTGACAGGCCGAGGCCGCCGTCACCCAGATGGGTCTGGTAACCGTCGGGCATTTGTTCGATGAAGTCGTGGGCATAAGCGATTTTCGCAGCTTCTTGGACCTGCTCCAGCGTGGCGGTCGGGCAGCCGTAACGGATGTTCTCTTCAACACTGCCGAAGAACAGCGCCGGGGTTTGCGAGACCAGCGCGAAGCAGCGACGCAGGTCCAGCGGATCAAGGCTCGTCAGCGGCACGCCGTCAATCAGGATCCGTCCTTCCCGGGGATCGTAGAAACGCAGCAGCAAGTCATACACCGTGGACTTGCCCGCGCCGGACGGGCCCACGAGGGCGAGGGTTTCGCCGGCGTTGATCGTCAGACTCAAGCCATCGACGGCAAGGTTTTCGGGACGCGAAGGGTAGGAAAAACGCACATCCTGCAGTTCCAGCTCACCTTTGACCCGCTCCGGCAGCGTCACCAATCCCGTGGTCGGTGGCTGGATGATGTTCTCCGAGCGCAGCAATTCGGCGATGCGCTCGGCAGCGCCGGCCGCTCGCTGCAACTCGCCAATCACTTCGCTCAAAGTACCAAAAGCACTACCGACGATCAGGCTGTAGAAAACGAACGCTGCCAGTTCACCCGCAGAAATCCGCCCGGCAATCACGTCCATACCGCCGACCCACAACATTACCGCAACGGCGCCGAGGACCAGCACGATGACCAGAGTGATCAGCCAGGCTCGCTGGAAAATCCGTTTGCGTGCGGTTTCGAACGCCTGCTCGACGGTGCTGGCGAAACGCTGTTCGTCCTGCACCTGATGGTTGTAGGCCTGCACGGTCTTGATCTGGCCGAGGGTCTCAGAAACGTAGCTGCCAATGTCAGCGATCCGGTCCTGACTCAGCCGGGAGAGGTTACGCACGCGGCGGCCGAAGATCAGGATCGGCGCAATCACCAGCGGCAGCGCGATCACCACGATGCTAGTGAGTTTGGCGTTGGTGATAAACAGCAGCACCACACCGCCAATGACCATCAGCAAATTACGCAGGAACAGTGACAGCGACGAGCCGATCACCGATTGCAGCAACGTGGTGTCAGCGGTCAGCCGCGACTGGATTTCCGAGCTGCGGTTGTCCTCGTAAAACCCGGGATGCAGGTACACCAGATGGTTGAACACCTGCCGACGGATGTCCGCCACCACGCGCTCACCGATCCAGGACACCAGATAAAACCGCGCAAAGGTGCCGAGCGCCAGGCCGAAAACCAGCAGCATGAACAGGCCGATGGATTGGTTGAGCAAGTGCGGCGACTGGGTCATGAAACCCTGATCGACCAGCAACTTGATGCCCTGCCCCATCGACAGGGTGATGCCCGCCGTGACGATCAGTGCGAGCAGTGCGCCGAATGCCGGCCAGCGATAGGGCGTAAGGAAATGAATGGTCAGGCGCAGGGCCCGGCGGTGGCGCGAGGAGAGCATCGGGATCATTCAGGTTCACGTCGTGTGCTGATGGATAGGGCCGGCCTACAGAGTCAAATGGGGTGGAACTCTGCAAATCACAATGAGTCAGGTTAATTATGACCGGCAAGACTACCCCCTAGAGGCTATTGGTCTAAGGTCCGGGTTGAGACGGACGGTCATTTCTGTTTGAGTGGAGATGCCGTTCCGGACCGACCGCAGGGAGTTGTCACAGCCTGGTCACCTGACGGATTTAACTTAGGCGCACAACCTGATGAGGAGACAGGCCATGTCCTTGCAAAACAGCAGCGATGACAAGATTGAAGTGATCCGCACCAAGCCCGGCCAACCTCTGGGTTGCTCGATCATCGACGAAAACGGGCGTGAAATTGAGATCACTGAAGACATGATCCAGGACGCATGCCGCGAACTGGAACAGCGATTGGTCAAGCCTGCCGAACAAAAGTGATATCGCCACCGTCTTCCTGACCCGGCCCCTGCAGGCCGGGTTTTTTCTGCCCGTTTTTTATACGACCACAGCACCCAGCGCCGTCACGATCTGGCGCAAGGTCGGCGAGTCTCCTTCGATTCGCACCTTCAAGCCTTCGATCTCGCGCCTTACCGGATACTGTTTGCGCAACACATCGAACGCGGCGCGTTGCTCACCGACACTGCCCAGCAGGGTGCGACGGAAATCCGCGTCGTCCCGGCGCGGGTCGTACACGCCACGGCACAACATCGCCAGCGCCCAGGCCGGATCGCTGTCGGCATGCAGGGAAACTTCCGAAAGCCAAGGTGCTGGAAGCAGATCACCGAGCTGAATGCTGGCGGGCTCACCGATAAATTCGCAGTACGCCTGATAGATCTGCGCCGTGCCGCGCTGTTTGCCATCGAGGCTGTAACCGGCGATGTGCGGCGTCGCCAGTACGCAAAGTTCTGCCAGCGCCACATCGACTTGCGGTTCGGCTTCCCAGACATCAAGCACTGCTTGCAGGTCCTCACGCTCCAGCAGCACTTCGCGCAACGCGGTGTTATCCACCACCGGACCGCGAGCCGCGTTGATCAGCCAGGCGCCGGGCTTGAGCTGCTGCAAACGCTGCTCGTCGAACAAATGCCAGGTCGCGCCATCACCGCTGCGGGTCAGCGGGGTGTGCAGGCTGATCACGTCGCACTGCGCGATGATCTGCTCCAGGCTGACATAATCGCCGCCCTCCGCCGCCTGACGCGGCGGGTCGCAGACTTTCACGTTCCAGCCCAGGCCTTTGAGCACCTTGATCAGGCGCCCGCCGACTTCACCGGCACCGACCACGCCGTAAGTGCGCTCACTCAATTCGACGCCTTCGATTTCGGCCAGGGTCATCAGGCTGCCGAGCACGTAATCGACCACGCCCCGGGCATTGCAGCCGGGCGCGCTGGACCAGGTGATGCCGGCCTCGTTGAAGTAATCGAGATCCAGGTGATCGGTGCCGATGGTGCAGGTGCCGACAAAACGCACCTTGCTGCCTTCCAGCAGTGCGCGGTTGACGTTGGTCACCGAGCGCACCAGCAATACATCGGCCTGTTCGACCGTGGCCCGGTCGATGGAGCGGCCCGGCACCCGGCGGATCTCGCCGAAACCGGCAAAAAAGGCATCGAGCAGCGGGATATTTTCGTCGGCAACAATCAGCATGGCGGGGCTCCTTGGGCGGATCGGCAGTGTAGGCGCTGGGGCTGCGATGAGCCAGCAGGCTTTGACTTCTTGATGAGGCGGGGCGATTACAAATCCGCAACAGAGGATTTTTCCTGACCATAACGTCAACGGCGTAGAATGCCCGGCCTTGCGCATCAACCCCTGTGGACGCTTTGCCTGTGAATTCCGTGACTGACCGCCCCGCTGCCGTTTCCCTCAACCGCCCTGCCCGGGTTCGCCTGGAGCTGAAAAATCTGCTCGGCCTGGCCCTGCCAATCATGATCGCGCAACTGGCGACCACCGCCATGGGCTTCGTCGATGCGGTGATGGCCGGGCGCGTCGGGCCCAAGGATCTGGCGGCCGTGGCGTTGGGCAACTCGATCTGGGTGCCGGTGTTCCTGCTGATGACCGGCACTCTGCTGGCCACCACACCGAAAGTCGCCCAGCGCTTCGGCGCCGGCACCCACAGCGAAATCGGCCCGATCGTGCGTCAGGCCTTGTGGCTGGCACTGGTGGTGGGCCTGATGGCGACCACGATGCTGTTCAGCGCCGAACCGATCCTGCACCTGATGAAAGTCGATCCGGAACTGATCGGCCCGTGCATGCAGTACCTGCACGGCATCGCCAGCGGTCTGCCGGCCGTGGCCATCTACCATGTGCTGCGCTGCACCAGTGACGGTCTCGGTCGCACCCGCCCGGCGATGGTGCTGGGCCTGTGCGGTCTGGCTCTGAATATTCCGCTGAACTACGTGTTCATTTACGGTCACCTCGGCGTACCGGCCATGGGCGGCGTCGGTTGCGGCTGGGCCACGGCGATCGTGATGTGGGTGATGGCACTGGGTCTGGCCGGTTACGAGCGCTGGGCGCCGGCCTACAAGTCGAGCGAACTGTTCAGCCGTTTCGACTGGCCGCAATGGGCGGTGATCAAGCGCTTGCTGGCCATCGGTCTGCCGATCGGCGTCGCGGTGTTTGCCGAGTCGAGCATCTTTGCGGTGATTGCGTTGTTGATCGGCAGCCTCGGCGCCACGGTGGTGGCCGGGCACCAGATAGCGCTGAACGTCAGCTCGCTGGTGTTCATGATTCCGTACTCGCTGGGCATGGCCGTGACCGTGCGGGTCGGTCAGGCTCTGGGCCGTGAAGAGCCCCGCGAAGCGCGTTTCGCGGCGGGTGTCGGCATGGGCACCGCGCTGGCTTACGCTTGCCTGTCGGCGAGCATGATGCTGCTGATGCGCGAACACATTGCGGCAATCTACACATCGGATCCGATGGTGATTCACATCGCCGCGATGCTGATCGTGTACTCGGCGCTGTTCCAGTTTTCCGACGCGATCCAGGTCACCGCCGCCGGCGCACTGCGTGGGTATCAGGACACCCGGGTGACGATGATCCTGACCCTGTTCGCCTACTGGGGCATCGGCCTGCCGGTGGGTTACGCCCTCGGCCTGACCGACTGGCTCGGCGAACCACGCGGCCCGAGCGGCTTGTGGGAAGGCCTGATCGTCGGCCTCAGCTGCGCGGCGCTGATGCTATCGATCCGCCTGACGCGCAGTGCACGCACACGCATTCGCATCAGCCGCTCGATGGGCTGACCGGGCATAAAAAAAGACCTGCACATGCAGGTCTTTTTTTTGCTTTCCGATCAACCAGACTTCTTGCGGATCCAGTACAGAAAGGTCCCGGCCTCTTCGTGCTGCCCCACCAGTTCATGGTCAAGAAACACGCAGAACTTGGGGATGTCGCGGCGGGTCGACGGGTCGGTGGCGATCACCTTGAGCAGGCCACCGGGCACCAGGTCACGGATGTGCTGGTGCAGCATCATCACCGGCTCCGGGCAGTTGAGGCCCGTAGCGTCGAGGGTGCCGTCGACCGGCATATTGATCATTTCACTCATGATTCACTCCTGAAACTGGCCGGCATTGTCGCCCAAGGCCGGGTGTTCGGTCACCTGTCGCGCGCTCAGCGGGCTTTGGCTTTCTTCACATCATGGCGGCGCAAATGGCAGGTCACTTCCTCGCGGTCGTGATACAGCTGCTTGCAGCCGATGTCGACCTTGATCCCGCGGGCCTTGAACCCGTCGGCGATGCGCTCGAGCAAGCGCTTCACCTCCGCGTAACGCTGCTTCATCGGCAACTTGAGGTTGACCACCGCTTCCCGGCAATGCCCCTCGCCGATCCACTCTTCGAGCATCGCGGCGTTGCGTGCCGGCTTCTCGACGATGTCGCAGACCATCCAGTCCACCGGTTGCTTCGGTTTGAAGGTGAAACCATCGGCCATCAAGTGCTGCACCAGACCGGTGTCCATCAGACTTTCGGCCATCGGGCCGTTGTCGATGGCGGTCACCAGCATGCCGCGATTGACCAGTTGCCAGGTCCAGCCGCCCGGCGCCGCGCCGAGATCGACGCCGGTCATGTCGCTGTGCAGGCGATCTTCCCACTGATCGCGGGGGATGAAATGGTGCCAGGCCTCCTCCAGCTTCAGGGTCGAACGGCTTGGCGCCTCGCGCGGGAACTTCAAACGCGGAATACCCATCGGCCACATCGCCGAGTTACCGGCATCGGCCAGACCGAGGAACACCTCACGACCGCTTTTGAAGGTCAGCAGCAGGCGCGGCTTGCCGGCGTCCTCCACCAACTTGCCGGCGCCGGTCAGGGCCTTGCGCAGCGGGCCTTCGAACTTTTTGCAGAAATTCGACAGTTCCTTGCCGTCGTTGGTGTCGACGACTTCCAGCCACAAGCTGCCACAGACCGGGAATTCAGCCATGTGCGCGAGGATCACGCTGATGCGGTCGTTTTCCGGCAGATCGATGAAAAACCCGCGCGCCCACTGGCGCGGGAAAATCAGCTCGGCGAAACGCTGACCGCGCATCAGGCGCTCGGCGCCGTCTTCTTCGGTGCAGACAAACTCGGCACAAGCGGTGGCCGGTTTGGCCTTGGCGTAGCCGGCCACATTCAGTTGGGCGGCGAGGTCGGAAATTTCCGAGCAGACTTCGCCTTCGAAGCCTGGCCGGCAATGCATGAATAGGGTGTTCATTCTTACTCCTGGGCAGAGGGCGATCATTCATCCCCTGCGCGATGCCCAGACCCTGCGTTGAAGCAAAGCCTGTCACGAAAACCGGCGCATGATAGCCGATGTCGGAACCTTGGTTCCTGTCATAGAGTCCAGTTATTAGCCAGCTACCTAAAACAGGGCTAAGTTTTAAGCTCTATTCGTCCCCTCAATCCGTAGCCGTGCGGATTCAAAGGAGTGATCGTAATGCCGTCCCTCGATAGCCTGCACACCCTTAAGACCCTGAAAGTCGATGACAAGACTTACCACTATTTCAGCCTGCCGGATGCCGCCAAGTCCTTGGGCGATCTCGCCAGGCTGCCGATGTCGCTGAAAGTCCTGCTGGAAAACCTGCTGCGCTGGGAAGATGAAAAAACCGTTACCGGCGCCGACCTCAAGGCGATTGCCGCGTGGCTCAAAGAGCGCCGCTCCGACCGAGAAATCCAGTACCGCCCTGCCCGTGTGCTGATGCAGGACTTTACCGGCGTTCCTGCCGTGGTCGATCTGGCCGCGATGCGCGCCGCCATGGCCAGGGCCGGCGGTGATCCGCAGCGAATCAACCCGCTGTCGCCAGTGGATCTGGTGATCGACCACTCGGTGATGGTCGACAAGTTCGCCAGCGCCAGCGCCTTCGAACAGAACGTCGACATCGAAATGCAGCGCAACGGCGAACGCTACGCCTTCCTGCGCTGGGGCCAGAGCGCCTTCGACAATTTCAGCGTGGTGCCGCCGGGCACCGGGATCTGCCACCAGGTCAACCTCGAATACCTTGGCCGCACCGTTTGGACCAAGGATGAAGACGGCCGCACCTACGCCTTCCCCGACACGCTGGTCGGCACCGACTCCCACACCACCATGATCAACGGCCTCGGTGTACTCGGCTGGGGCGTCGGCGGGATCGAGGCGGAAGCGGCGATGCTCGGGCAACCGGTGTCGATGCTGATTCCGGAAGTGATCGGCTTCAAACTCACCGGCAAGCTCAAGGAAGGCATCACGGCCACCGATCTGGTGCTGACCGTGACCCAGATGCTGCGCAAGAAAGGCGTGGTCGGCAAATTCGTCGAGTTCTACGGTGACGGCCTCGCCGACCTGCCGCTGGCCGACCGCGCCACCATCGCCAACATGGCTCCGGAATATGGCGCGACCTGCGGCTTCTTCCCGGTCGATGACGTGACGCTGGAATACCTGCGCCTGTCCGGTCGTCCGCCAGAAGTGGTCAAACTGGTCGAGGCCTACACCAAAGCTCAAGGGCTGTGGCGCCTGCCCGGTCAGGAGCCGGTGTTCACCGACAGTCTGGCGCTGGACATGGGCAGCGTCGAAGCCAGCCTCGCCGGGCCGAAACGTCCGCAGGACCGGGTGTCTCTGCCGAATGTCGGTCAGGCGTTCAGCGACTTCCTCGACTTGCAATTCAAACCCACCAGCAAGGAAGAAGGACGCCTCGAAAGCGAAGGCGGCGGCGGTGTCGCTGTGGGTAATGCCGATCTGGTCGGCGAAACCGATTACGAGTACGACGGCCACACCTATCGCCTGAAAAACGGCGCGGTGGTGATTGCCGCGATCACTTCCTGCACCAACACCTCCAACCCCAGCGTGATGATGGCTGCCGGCCTGCTGGCGAAAAAAGCCGTGGAAAAAGGCCTGACCCGCAAGCCGTGGGTGAAAAGTTCGCTGGCACCGGGTTCAAAAGTGGTCACTGATTACTACAAAGCCGCCGGACTGACGCAATACCTCGATCAGCTCGGTTTTTCGCTGGTCGGATACGGCTGCACCACTTGTATCGGCAACTCCGGCCCGCTGCCGGAACCGATCGAGAAAGCCATCCAGAAAGCCGATTTGACCGTGGCGTCGGTGCTGTCCGGCAACCGCAACTTCGAAGGCCGGGTGCATCCGCTGGTAAAAACCAACTGGCTGGCCTCGCCACCGCTGGTGGTGGCCTATGCCCTGACCGGCAGTGTGCGCACCGACATCAGCAGCGAACCGCTGGGCAATGACCAGCAGGGCAATCCGGTGTACCTGCGCGACATCTGGCCGAGCAGCAAGGAAATCGCTGACGCTGTAAATCAGGTCAACACGGCGATGTTCCACAAGGAGTACGCCGAAGTGTTTGCCGGCGACGAACAGTGGCAAGCCATCGAAGTACCGCAAGCTGCGACGTATGTCTGGCAGGCGGATTCGACCTACATCCAGCACCCGCCGTTTTTCGACGACATTGCCGGGCCTTTGCCGGTGATCGCCGATGTGAAAGGCGCGCGAGTGCTCGCGCTATTGGGCGATTCGGTGACCACCGACCACATCTCCCCCGCCGGCAACATCAAGGCCGACAGCCCGGCCGGGCGCTATCTGCGCGAGCAAGGCGTCGAGCCACGGGACTTCAACTCCTACGGCTCACGCCGGGGTAACCACGAAGTGATGATGCGCGGCACGTTTGCCAACATCCGTATCCGCAACGAAATGCTTGGCGGCGAAGAAGGTGGCAACACGATCTACATTCCGACCGGCGAGAAACTGGCGATCTACGACGCGGCCATGCGTTATCAGGCCTCGGGCACGCCGCTGGTGGTGATTGCCGGGCAAGAATACGGCACCGGTTCCAGCCGTGACTGGGCCGCCAAGGGCACCAACCTGCTGGGGGTAAAAGCGGTGATCGCCGAAAGCTTCGAGCGGATCCACCGTTCCAATCTGGTGGGCATGGGCGTGCTGCCGTTGCAGTTCAAACTGGATCAGAACCGCAAGAGCCTGAACCTCACCGGCAAGGAAACCCTGGATATTCAGGGCCTGAACGGCGTCGAGCTGACACCACGGATGAACCTGGCGCTGGTTATCACCCGTGAAGACGGACGTCAGGAAAAAATCGAAGTGCTGTGCCGCATCGACACCTTGAACGAGGTGGAGTACTTCAAGTCCGGCGGGATCCTGCATTACGTGTTGCGGCAGTTGATCGCCTCGTAAAACCTGCAGATGCAGAAACACCGCCAGATCGGCGGTGTTTCTGTGTGGGCAGCGCACTTTTCTGCGGGCGAAAAAAAACCCGCCGAAGCGGGTTTTTCCCAAGACCATTATCGACTCCCTGTCGGCAGCGATCCTTGCTAATGGTCGATCATCCGTGATCCTGAAACACTCCCTGTGTTTCAGTTGATGAGGCTAGGTTACGCTCTGGATCCAATCGGCAATAGTCGAAATAGCTACCATAGCGTGTAAGACATTCGCCATAGCAGGCCTTCCGAAAACCCTTAGGCGTGTCAGACATCGAGTGCAGAAGCCGCCAATCCGGCGAATTTCAGCTGTCCGGCGGCGGCTTTTTGCTCGTCATCCTCCATGAACCACGCGACAGACAGTCCGGCGAATACCAGCGCACAGCGTCCCAGCCACGGCGTGAACAGGTCGAGATCAGCTACCTTCACGCTCGCGAGAACGGTCGCTTTCCGTGAGGAAGTGCTCAAGTCGACTCAACTGCTCCTCCCAGCCCCGACTGTCCATGTAGTAGGCCTCTTTCTGGCGCACGTCGGGAATGTGCGCAAAACCTGATTCGGAGACCTTCAGCAACGTGCCGTTCTCGTAGTCCTGCAGTTCGAATTTGACCAGCGTGGTCGGTTCCTGGGAGTAGTCGATTTTCGGGTTCACCGCGTACGGGTGCCAGCGGAAGGAGAACAGCTGTTGCGGCTCGACCCGCTCCACCAACACATTCCAGAGCACATGTTCATAACCGCGGTATGTGACCTGCCCTTGCGTCCATTCGCCCGGTATAAACCGCCGGCCTTCCAGCGCAACGCCGAACCACTGGCCGAACGCCTCGGCATCGACCAGGGCACGCCAGACATGCGAGCGCGGCGACTTGAGCATGATTTTACGTTCAAAGCTGTTGGGTACTGGTTTCATACGTCACCTCCTGTTTTGAACAGTAGGCTTGTATGACCACATGTCCAATCCGAAGTTGTATCAATCCGGTGCAACGGTCGGGCTGATTGAAATATCCGGCAGTATTTTGGGGCACCGGTTCGTCAGAATGCGGACGGATCAGCACCGTGAAACTGATAACGTTCGCAACGAATTGAACGACACAAGGACGTCATCATGCAGCCCTCCCTCCCCGAACGTTACCGTGGAGCCCTGCTCGGTCTGGCCTGTGGCGATGCCATGGGAACCACCGTCGAATTCCAGCCTCGCGGCAGCTTCCAGCCCCTGACCGAGATGATGGGTGGCGGGCCGTTTCACTTGAAGCCCGGCCAATGGACCGACGACACCTCGATGGCGTTGTGCCTGGCGGAAAGTCTGCTGAACAAAAACGGCTTCGATGCCGCTGACCAGATGGGCCGCTATCTGAACTGGTGGCAATGGGGTTATTTGAGTTCGACCGGCGAATGTTTCGATATCGGCATGACCGTGAGTCAGGCGCTGGATCGTTTTCAACAAACCGGTGAGCCGTTTGCCGGCTCCACCGATCCCCACAGCGCCGGGAACGGGTCGCTGATGCGTCTGGTGCCCGTTGTACTGTTCTACTTCCCGGATGCCCGGCAAATCAGGCGATTCGCCGCCGACAGTTCACGCACTACGCATTCGGCGCCCGAAGCCATCGAATGCTGCCAGCTGTTTGCCGAACTGCTCTGCAGGGCTCTGGAAGGCGAGTCGAAAGCGCAACTGCGCACTCAGCCGCAAACAATCTTCAGCCAGCCCAAGGTGGCGGCGATTGCCCGGGGCGAGTACCTGCACAAGACCGAGCGCGACATTCGCGGCAGTGGCTACTGCGTCGAATCCCTGGAAGCGGCGTTATGGTGCTTCCAGAACACCGACAGTTTTGCCGCCGCCGTCCTGCAAGCGGCGAATCTGGGCGATGACGCGGACACCACGGCTGCCATCGTCGGCCAGTTGGCCGGCGCCCACTACGGCGTGCAGGGAATCCCGTTCGGGTGGCTGGAAAAGCTGCATGACGGAGAGGAAATTGCCGCGACAGCGGAGCGGTTGCTCAACGCCTCCAGACACCGTGCACCTTGTTAGCGCCACGAAGTCGCTAAACTGCCCGGCAGGTTCATTCATCAAAGCGAGATGACTCATGTCCCCACGCCTGCTTCTGGCCCTGACACCCTTTCTTTTCACTTCTGTTGCTCACGCTGCCGTGGACTGCGCCAATGCCAGCGATCAAGCGACGATGAATCAGTGCGCCGCACAAGAGAACAAGGCGGCGGACAAGGAGTTGAATACGGTTTATCAACAGATCACCGCCCGGTTGAAGAACAACCCTGATGGCAAGAAACTGCTGGTCAGCGCGCAACGGGCGTGGATCGGCTTTCGCGATGCCGAGTGCAAGTTTTCGGCATCCGGAGTGGCAGGCGGGAGTGTTTATCCGCTGATCTACAACAATTGCATCGCCTCAGTAACCAAGTCGCGAACCGAGGCGCTCAAACAGTATTTGAAATGTGAGGAAGGTGACATGAGCTGCCCGGTGCCGGGGGCCTGACTTTTCAGGGATTTGGAGAGCCTCTTCGCGAGCAAGCCCGCTCCCCCATTTGAACCGCATTTCAAATGGGGGAGCGGGCTTGCTCGCGAAGGCGTCATCGCTGACGTCGCTAATTACCGGACGAAGATCTGTGCCGTAGTAATCGCCATATCCCCACCCGGCAGTTTGATGCTGCCGGTCTGCTTCATGGTTTCGGCATCAAAGATCGCCACATCGTTGAAGGTCCCGGCCAGGTAGATCTTGCTCCCGTCCTTGTTGAACGAAATGCAGTAGTAGGAATGATCCAGTGTCGCCGCCTGAATCAGCTTTTTCTGCTTGATGTCGTACTTGGCCAGACGATTGAGTACACCGAACATCAGGTTCGGATCCTTCGGCGAGCGCATGCCGCTGAAGTAGATCTCGGTCAACGGGCCGAAGTCAGTGGTCTCGGTCTTGCCCGTTTTCAGATCGACGCTGAACAAGCCATAAAGGTATTCGGCGGTGGCCGGGTCCTGTTTTTTGTCCTTGAACTTCGCCGCCGTGTACAGCAGCGAGAAATCGTGGCGATAGGTTTGCTGGTTCCATACGTAAAGCACGTCCGGCGCGCTGTAGTTCGGGCGTTTCCAGTGGCGGCTGGGGATCAGAACGTCGAATTTGCCGCTCTTTACATCGACCTTGTACACATCGGCGCCGGCCACATAGAGCGTACCGTCATCGCCGCTCTGCATGATCGTCAACTGCCGTGGAGCCGGAAAGCTGCGCACCGGTCTGGCGTCCATTCCGGCGTCGGTGGCGTAGACGTCCAGCCGCGGCTGCTTGACCTCGTAGCGATCGTTGAGCATCTGGGTCGGGTTGGCGATGGTGTACAGCTCCTTGCCGTCATGGCTGACGGTAAAGGCGAACATCGACCGCGCCTTCTCCCCAGGCTGCCGGGTGATGCTGGCATGGAACACCTGCTTGCAGCTGTCCAGCTCGACACCGTAGACATCGGCGTAATGGTTGTTCAATACGTACGCGGTCTTGCGATCCGGCGAAAGCTGTACGGTGCCGGGGCCAAAGGCATCGGGCATCTTGCAGGTCTTGTACAGGCTGTCGGTCGCCAGGTCGATGACGTGCAGGTTGTTCGGGTAATTGGTGGTCAACATGTACTCGTGACCGTCTTGCAGCGCGGCGTTTTCATCGGCCAGAACCGGGAGCGAACAGGCGCTCAGAACCGCGAGTGCGGCAAGGCCGCAGGCTTTGTTGAGGCTAGGCATGTTGGAATCCTTCTTCTTGTCCGGGCAGTTACTTGTCTTTCGGGAAGACAGTGCCGAGGTTGCGCCAGTTGTCGTTGGACGCCTGGGCATCCTTGTTCCAGTCCGGGTAGGTGCTCATCATGTCCGGCACCTGGGCTGGCCACCAGCACGGGTCGGAGCAGCCATACAGGTCGGCTTCCATCGGCTGACAAAGCGACGACACCCCGCCGAACGCATCGATTTCCCAGCCCGGGTCGGTGGTCGAGGCGCAACCCGCGACGGAGCTCATCGCCACCACTTCTTCGATGCGGTTATCGTCCGCGGCCTGATCCAGCTTCAACGCTTTGTTATTGATTGCCTTGAGATGTTTCATATCAGTGAGCCTTGCGCGGAGTGATGTAGCTGCTGATGAACGCAGGGTTGGCGGCCATGATCCGGGTGTAGACCTCAATGCCGAAGTCGACCCAGTCACGCATCAATTCGCAGTAGTGATACGTCGGGTGGGCCGGGTCACCGTAGCGGGCATAGCTCTCGTGGTAGCAACCGCCGGAGCACAGGTTGCGAATCTGACAGTCATGGCAACCGGTGTTGGTGCGATCCAGGCGCTGGGACAGGAAGTCATTCAACTCGACCTGCTTGACGCCGCTGTGGACGTTGCCGAAGGTCGGCAGCGAGGAGCCGGTGAAGCGATGGCACAGGTTCAGTTCGCCTTTGTGATCGACCGCCAGCATCTTCAGCCCGGCGCCGCACGGCAGGGCCTTTTTGTGGCCTTCATGAATGTCGGTGATCAACTGATGCAGGTTGGAGAACCCGATATTGCGGTGTTCCAGCGCAGCCTCCAGATAACGCCGACCGAGACGTTTCATGCTGGCGAACACTTCGATCAACTCGTCGTTGGTCAGATTGAAGCTGCTGATATCGCCGGACGTTACCGGCGCAAATCCAACCTCGGCAAAACCCAGTTCGTTAAACAGGTGATCCCAGATGGTTTCAACGTCGGTGACGCCGGTGGTCAGGGTCACCCGCGCGCCGACCGGACGGCTGTTGTAGCGAGAGAGCAACATTTCGGCCTTGCGCCGCACCACGTCATAAGTGCCCTGCCCGCCCACGGTGATGCGGTTGCGGTCGTGCACGGTTTTCGGCCCGTCGATGCTCACTGACAAGCCAAAACGGTGGGCATTCAGGTAGTCCACGGTTTCTTCGGTGAGCAGCGTGGCGTTGGTGGTCATCACGAACTCGACGAACTTGCCGGCCTCGGCAAACCGCTTCTCGCAGTAATCGACCATGTACTCGATCAGCTTGCGGTTGCTCAGCGGTTCGCCGCCGAAAAACACCACGGTGAAGCGCTCTTCGTCGGGGGATTCGCGTAGCAGCATTTCGACCGAGGCGATGGCAGTTTCGACGTCCATCTTTTTGCCGGCGGACGGCTTGTCGAGGTCTTCCTTGTAGCAGTAGGTGCAGCTCAGGTTGCAGCCGGTGTTGACGTTGAGCACCACGGTGTTGATCGCCGTGCGTTCGACGCGTTTTACGGCGATGTCCGGCGTCAGCGGCGAGCCGTCGCTGACCAGTTCCAGCGAGATCAGCTCGCGCAGTGTCTCGTTGATTTCCTCGCCATTGAACCGCGCGCCGAGGCGCTGGACCAGATCCTCTGAGGAGCACCCAGGGCCGCGCAGTGCATCAATGATGGTGCCGGTCAGTTCATCGCTGGCGAACAGCGAACTGCTGGGGATATGAAACAGCATGCGGTCGGCGTCGACGTGCACTTCGTGCAGATTACGTTCGACCAGATTCAAGATAGCGCCCATTGCAAACCTCCTGTGCAAGCCCCCCGCCTGGCGGGACTTGCGGTCATTCCGAAAAGTGTCTGAATCGCTGTCGCTCAGCTCAACTCACGTTTCAACATCAGGGAATGGGTGGATTGTTCCAGCGTTGCACGGTGACTATCAGGTGGCCTTCGCCGGTCAGGGATTTCCCTGCGTCGTCGACGGCGGCAATCACCTTGAGGTTGCCGGCATTGTTGGTGGACATCTTGCGAGCCGGATTCGGCCCGGCATCGCCCGGTGTGAACACGCCCGCGTCGGCCTGCATGGTGCCGGCGAACTTGACGTCCTCGTCCTCTTTGGCGCGCTCGTCGAAGGCTTCGACTTTCCATTGCGCCGGGAACACGCCGATGCGATATGGCTTGCCGTCGGCACCCTTACCCCACGCTTCGGCGTCGAAGCGGCCCTGGACTTTCGGCGTCGAACCACCGCCCTCGCCGATCCGTGCCACCGAGAACTCGGGCACCACTTTGACCGAGGCAATCTTGCTGTACACCGACAGGCTCGGGCCTTTCAGGCTGCCGACGCTGACTGCGCGCAGCCCCGGTCGGGCATTGGCTGCCGCTTTGACTTTGACCTTGATCCGATCGGCGCTCTGCTCGACCACTTCGACCACGTCCACGCCTTTGCCGAAATTCGGCTTGCCGCTCAGACCGCTGCCGATCAGGGTCACTTCAGTTTCGCTGCCGGCCTTCACATAACCAGGCTGTACCGCCAGCAGGCGCTGGGAACCCTGTTTGGCCGCAACGAAATCCAGACCGCGCTCATCGTGCTCGGCCTCAAACATCCGGCCCTGCATGGCGTTGCCTTGCGCGGCGAACACCTGACGCATGGTCACGCCGTCAACGGTCACGTTGCCGCGCCATTCGTAGCCGCTGTAGAGGATCGCACTGCCATCGCCGTTGAACGGGCTGCCATCGGCGTATTGACCTTTGACGGCAACCTTGAAGGTGTCACTGCCATCGGCGGTGACGCTCATGGTGCCGGCCAGTTCTCCTTTGCCCGGCAGGTGACCGCTGAAACTCCAGTCGCCCACCAGCGCCTCGGCTTTCGGTGCGGTTTTGACCCACGTCTGCCACGCCGGATTATCCAGCGGATAACGTTTGGCCAGCAGGGGGACCATTTCCTTGCGGGCGATATCGAACCAGTCACGATCACGGGCCAGCGCCTGATACTCCAGCGACGGCCATTGGCCGAGGTGGAAATTCACCAGACGTTCCCACTCCTGGGCCGGACGCCGTTGCAGAGCGACCCTGGCACCGGAATGGCAGCGACCACACATCTGCGCGGTTTTCTCGTCGAACTGCTCAACGGTGTTCAACCGCCGTTCCAGCGCGTAACGCACGCCATCGGTTTCGCTGGGCGCCAGGCCCTGGGTGTCGGCGAGGTATTTGACCAGTGTGCGTCGATCGTCATCGCTGATCTGCAGACCGTGCATGGTCTGCATCCGGGCAATGCTCATCAGCCAGCCTTCGGGGGTCTTGCGCTGGTGGCTGATACGGCTCAACTGGTCGCCGGCTTCAGGGGTGTGACAGCCCTGGCAGGTTTCCTTGAGGATGGTCTGGGCATCGCGGGCTGCCAGGCTGTACGGCGAATGCAGGGCCACGCAAGCGGCCACGGCCAGCAGGCTGGCGCTCATGCCTGATCGGAGTCTTCTCTTCATCAACGTCGAACCTCGCACGGTGCTTTCTTATTGTTGTGGCTTATCGTTTTTATGGTTTCTGCCGTTCGTGGCGCTGCACGAACGGAGGCAAGCGAAACGTCTGCTGTGAGCAATACACGGAGCGTGCCAGCTTGCCGATAAGCTTTTCAATCAAGCAGTTACGTGAAGATCAAGGCGAAGTGGCGGTGCCGGCGGTGCTGGCCGGCGTCCCATTTCGCGACAGCTGTTGCAGTCTGAGACAAGCATAGTTGTTACGGCGTCGGCGACATTGCGTCGCGCGACAGTTCGTCCGGAACCGACAGCATCACCTGCGATGAAATCTCCAGGTGACTGATAAACAAGCCCCGCACATGACGGGGCCCTGTATTGGATCGTTGACATGATCCTAGCGAACGGAATTGTCCGGGTGAACCTTGTAACGCCCACAAAACTCGCAAACCGTCGAACATTCAGCTTGCGTGTCGGCCTTGGCTGCCAATGACCCGGAATCACGCAGGGCAGCTTGAATTCGACGCTCGCGGTAAAACGCATACGTGATCAGCAAACTAAAGCCCAATGACCAAAAACACAGAATTAAAGCCGTCATGATTTATCCTCGAGCATGGCAACTGCGAAAGAGGTGGCGATCAAGAAAATACTGCTTGTAGCCATCAAGGCACCTGCCCGAATCGTATCAACATCGGTCAGATCGCCGATCAACAGCGCCGCAAACCCTGTCACCAGAAATCCAGTCCCCACGCCTATCATGAAATTGGTTAGCCATCGAATGGTTAAGTTGTTCATCGACATCCCTGTGAAGACACTGACCCGCCAAATCCATGGCAGGAAAACCCTATACACCAAGCAACTTAGCTCGTACCTCATGCCTCCACCAGTCGGTAGAAACTGTCAGACGCGCGACTTTTCCTACTCCAGAAAAGGCCCGATTTTGCTCAGGCCCCGTCGCAGCGGCATTGGCTTTGTAGGACGCGTATCTTGCTTCTCAATGGGTGTCGCGTTTTGAGACAAATTCACCCTCACTTCCACTGAAACTCTTCCTCCTTCCCCCCGTGCAACCGGGCTGTACGCCACCCTCCAGCATTTGGCACGACCATTGCGAAAGCCCCTCTCGATCCCCATCGAACAACAAGAGGTTTCGCCATGCCCCTGCCCTACCTGCTTCCTGCCACCTCGGCCTTTATCCAGCGTCCGCCGCGCATGCTGATCGGCGGCGACTGGGTCGAAGCCGCCGACGGCCAGACCATGCCGCTGCACAACCCGGCCACCGGAGAAGTACTGTGCGTAGTGCCACGCGCCACGCCGGAAGATGTCGACCGCGCGGTGCTCGCCGCCCGACAAGCTTTCGATGATTCAACCTGGAGCCGCACCCGCCCGCGCGAGCGGCAGAATCTGTTGTGGAAACTCGCCGACCTGATGCAGCGCGACGCCGAACTGCTGGCGCAACTGGAATGCCTGAACAACGGCAAGAGCGCGGCGGTGGCGCAAGTGATGGACGTACAACTGGCCATCGACTTCCTGCGTTATATGGCCGGTTGGGCGACCAAGATTGAAGGTTCCAGCGTGGATGTCTCGTTGCCGCTGATGCCCGGCGATCAGTTCCACAGTTTCATCCGTCGCGAAGCGGTGGGGGTGGTCGGCGCCATCGTCGCCTGGAACTTCCCGCTGCTGCTGGCCTGCTGGAAGCTCGGCCCGGCGCTGGCCACCGGTTGCACCGTGGTACTCAAGCCCGCCGACGAGACCCCGCTGACCGCGCTGAAACTGGCGGAGCTGGTGCTGGAGGCGGGTTATCCGGAAGGCGTCTTCAACGTGGTCACCGGCACCGGGATCACGGCTGGCTCCGCCCTGACCCACAACCCGCTGGTCGACAAGCTGACCTTCACCGGCTCCACCGCTGTCGGCAAGCAGATCGGCAAGATCGCGATGGATTCGATGACCCGGGTCACCCTGGAACTGGGCGGCAAATCCCCGACCATCGTCATGGCCGACGCCGACCTGAAAACCGCTGCGGCGGGTGCGGCCAGTGCGATTTTCTTCAACCAGGGCCAGGTGTGCTGCGCCGGTTCGCGCCTGTACGTGCAGCGCAAGCATTTCGACAATGTGGTGGCCGACATCAGCGATATCGCCAACGCGATGAAACTCGGCAACGGACTCGACCCGAGCATCGATATGGGCCCGCTGATTTCCGCGCGCCAGCAGGAGCGGGTCTACAACTACATCGAAATGGGCCGCGAAAGCGGCGCGACCATCGCCTGCGGCGGCGAGCAGTTCGGGCCGGGATTCTTCGTCAAGCCGACGGTGATTGTCGATCTCGATCAACAGCATTCGCTGGTGCAGGAAGAGATCTTCGGGCCAGTGCTGGTGGCGATTCCGTTCGATGACGAAGCCGATGCGCTGCGCATGGCCAATGACAGCCCTTACGGTTTGGGTGCCAGCATCTGGTCGAACGATCTGGCGGCGGTGCACCGGATGATTCCGCGGATCAAGTCAGGGTCGGTGTGGGTCAACTGCCACAGCGCGCTGGATCCGGCGCTGCCGTTTGGCGGCTACAAGATGTCCGGCGTCGGGCGCGAGATGGGGTATGCGGCGATCGAGCATTACACCGAGTTGAAGTCGGTGTTGATCAAGTTGTAATGACTGGGCTCATGGCTCAGGGTCTGAAACCCTGAGCCAACAGCCACCCGCGAACGGCTCGCCCCTGCTCGAGCGTCAACCCCGCCAGCACCTGATCCGCCGGCTCATCGCGCAAGCGCCGCACCAGCGGAGCCAGCTCTACGCCTTGCACATGCCAGATCCCCAGCGGCTGATCCGCCGTAATCACCACCTCGGCCTCATCGACAAACCCGTCACGCAGCACCGGCATCCGCTCGATCCGCAACGCGGAAAAATCCACCGCAGCATGGGTCACTTCGGCGTCGGGCCATTGCCGCCGCGCCTGCCAGAACGGTCGATCCAGCCAGCGCTGTTCATCGGCATAAAAGTCCCGGCCAATTCGCGCAAATCGCAAGAACAATTGCTCGACTCGCTGACGGTGAAAACGCTGGGCCAGTGCCGTCCGTTCAGGTTTGCGCAACAACGTGTTGATCACCACCGGCGCCTGCAACGCCGAGGACAGAGACTGAAAAATCCCATTGCCTGACAGCGGGTCCACCGCCATCGCGGCATCGCCAACGCGAATCCAGTTATCGCCACAAACCTGCGCCGCCAGAATCGCCGTGCTGCTGCGGGCATGCAGTTGCAACGCCGATTCCTGCCCGCCGGCAAAGAACGCTTGAGCAAAATCCGAGGCCTGCCGTCGCGCGCGGCAGTGATCGAGCAACTGCGCCTTGCTCGGCAACGCGGCACTGGCGACGTCCACGGTCCATTGCCAATAACACTGGCCGTCGTCCTGCCGCGCCATCCACGCCCAACCGTCTTCAAGGCTTTCCACGGCACTGGCCGTCACCCCCGGCGCGCCTTGCCAGCGATTGAGCAGGCTGACCGTCTCCGGCCCGCGCAGCCCCTTGCCAGACGCCGGCGCCTGTCGGCCCCGGGCTTCTACCAGAAAATCCGCCGTTAGCGTCCGACCGCCATCAAGTTCAACCCGATGACCGTCCGCCGAAGGCTGAACATTCAGGACTCGCCCTTCAATCACCTCGACCCCGGCCATCCGCAAGCTTTCCCGCAAACCGCGATCAAAGGTCGGGCGATCCAACAAAAACTCGATGTTCTGCGCATGCTGTTGGCCGTTCCATGAAACCTGTCGCTGGGACGGCAACGTGGCATCCGCCAGCGCGTGATTCAACCCGGCACCGCGCAACGCCTCCAGCACCCGTTGCGACACACCTTCGAGCGCCGCAAACCGGCGCCATTCGCTGATCAGCGTCACGGCGTAACCCAGCCGTCGCAGCCCCAACGCCACCGCCGCACCGGCCGGCCCGGCACCGAGAATCAGGATCGCAGTCATGGACCGAAACGCCGTTCAGGGCCGCGATAACCAGCGTGCCGTTTCAGCCAGTCGATTACTTCGGCATTGCTCGCCTGCGGATGCTCCAGCAGATAGCCAGCAATATGCCCGCTCAACGCTGCACACCCCAGACTGGCCCCCGACTGTCCCGGATAAGTGCCGCGTACACACGCCGCAAAATCCGCCTGCGCACTGTCGAGCCATGACCATTGCTCATCCGTGCAACGCGCGTCGCCAGTTACCCGGAGCACCTGCGGATAACTCGCCGGAAACACCGCCGCCCCCTGCGCCGGGCTCGACGCACACAGCAACACACCGCGGGCCACCGCCGCTGCGCAGGCCTCGCGCAACAGGCTGCGATCCTGGCGTAAACCCAGGCTCAGATTGATCTGCCGCACGTTCTGCGTCACCAGCCAATCGATGGCCGCAGAAATCTGCAAGGCACTGGTGACGCCGCGCTGATCGAACACCTGAGCCACACAAATTCGCGCCGCCGGTGCCCGACGGCTGATCGCCTCGATCACCGCGCTGCCATGTCCGAGTGGATCATCGCGCAACTCCGACTCCGCCAGTCCGTCCTCCAGCAATGAGAATCGCCGCCCGGCAATCACCTGAACCCGTTGCGCTGCCGAGTGCCCGCTATCGACCACACCGATTCGCAACTCAGGCTTCATGCAGCACCGTTTTCGAAATGAGCACACCGTCGAGCAATTCAAAGCGCAGGTCGGCATCGGCCAGGGTCGACGGACGATGGCTGATCAGAATCCGCGTGCGCCCGGCAAACAAGCGGTCGATGGCTTCGATCACCTCGCGTTCAGTGGTTTCGTCGACTGCCGAGGTGGCTTCGTCCAGCACCAGAATCAGCGGATCCTGCAACAGCGCCCGGGCAATCGCGATGCGCTGTTTCTGCCCGCCGGACAACTGCTGACCGCGCTCGCCCAACGGGCTGTCGAGGCCTTCGGGCAATGACGCGATCAGGCTGTCGAGTTGCGCCAGCCGTGCGACTTCGGCGATGGCTTCGCGGCTGGCGTCCGGCACCGCGTAAGCCAGGTTGTCGGCGAGGCTTCCACGAAACAGCACGATGTCCTGACTGACCACGGCGATGCGTCGACGCAGTTCGAACAACTCCAGTTCACGCAGATCCACTTCGCCGAGCAGCACTCGTCCGGATTGCGGATCGTGATGCCGTTGCAGCAGATCGATCAGCGTCGATTTGCCGACGCCGGAGGCGCCACTCAAGGCGACTTTCAAACCGTAGGGAATCGTCGCCTCGATGCCACTCAACGTGGTTGGACGGCCCGGATGGCTGAAGTGCACCGCTTCGAAACGCAGCTCCCCCGAAGTCGGAAACGGTTTCGGCGTGACCGGTGAAACCACCGTGGGTTCTTCGCCGCGCAACTCCATGACCCGACCGAGGCTGACGGTCATGCGCTGGATCGCCACATACAACCCCAACAGGCTCTGCACCGGCCCGACCGCCATTCCCAGATAGGTGGAAAACGCGATCAGCGCGCCGAGTTGCCAAGTACCCTGCACCACCCAATAACCACCGATCAAAAACGCGCAGGCACGGGACAGCGAGGTCAACGTGCCGGGCACGGCCTGGGTGAAAAATTCGGTGACTTGCAGGCGCAGCAACTGATTCATATAGCCCTGCCCGAGGTTTTCCAGGCGCCGCGCTTCACGCTGCTGCTGGCCGGCGGACTGGATGAATTTCATCACCGGCAGGGTCTCGACCATAAATGACGACATGTCTGCCGAACGCTCACGCAACTGCCGCACATCACGCTCGACCTTGCGCCGCATCCAGCGCAGCCACAGCACGTCGAGCGGAATCAGCACCAGCGCCAGCAGCGACAGTTTCCACGACAGGGTGAACAGCATCGCGATCGCCACCACCAGGCCGATCACACTGGATACCGCCGAGAACAACGAGTCCACGGCGAAGCGTTGAATCTCCGCCACATCGCCGTCGAGCCGCGACATCAAATCACCGATCCGCCGCTGGCCGTAGAAGCTCGGTGACAGCTTCTGCAAATGCCGGTAAAGGTCATCGCGCAGGGCAAACAGAATCCGCCCGGACAGCCGCGTGTGCAGATAGCGGTTGATCCCTGATAACGCCGTGCCGAGCAGGCCGGCGATGATCATCAGCACCGCGATCATGACCAGCATCGGGAAGTTGCGTGCCAGCAGCCCGTCGTCGATCAGCAGCTTGACCAGCCACGGCTGCACCAGCACCAGCAGCGACGCGCACACCGACAGACCGAGCAGGCCGACAATCGCAAGCCGCTGCGGCCGCACAAACCCATACAACCAACGCAACGCCGCTTGCAGCGCGGCGGGGTTCTGGCTGTCGATCAGCCGCACGAACAGGCGCTGCATCACGAGCGCAACTGTTTGAGTTTGCGGTACAGGGTCGCGCGGCTGATGCCCAGAGCATTGGCCGCAGCCGAGACATTGCCCTGATGGGTGTCGAGGGACTGGCGGATCATCTCCAGTTCGTTCTCGCGAATGCTGCCGGTCTGGGGTTTCTCGGTGGCGCAGAGTTCGTCGAGCATGCTGTCGGGCAGGTGATCGAGGGTCAGCAGCGTTTCCCCCGGCTCGCGCATCGCCAGCGCGGTACGCAGCACCATTTCCAGTTGGCGGATGTTGCCCGGCCAGTGATACGCGCCGAGCAGGCGATTGAGGTCGTCGTGCAGCACGGCGTTCGGTGCGTCGAGTTTGCTCAGCAGCCGAGTGACCAGCGCGCTGAAGTCATCGCGCTCGCGCAGGGCCGGAAGCATCACGCTGATGCCGTTGACCCGGTAGAACAGGTCTTCGCGAAACTGTTTGTCCTCGACCTGACGCTTGAGGTCGCGGTGGGTGGCGCAGATCAGCGCGACGTCGATATCCTGCTCTTCCCCGGCCCCCAGCGGCGCGACTTTACGATCCTGCAAAACGCGCAGCAGCCGCGCTTGCAGGGCCAGCGGCATGTCGCCGATTTCATCGAGAAATAGCGTGCCGCCATGGGCCTGTTGCAGACGTCCGATCATGCCGCCCCGACGCGATCCGGTGAAGGCACCTTCGCGATAGCCGAACAGTTCCGACTCGATCAGGCCTTCGGGAATTGCTGCGCAGTTCACGGCCACAAACGGTTTGTCGCTGCGGCTGCCGGCCAGGTGCAGGGCGCGGGCGATCACTTCCTTACCGGTGCCGGTCTCGCCAAGCAACAACACCGGCAACTCATTGGCCAGACCTTGGCGGGCCATGCGCAGGGCACGGGCATAGCGGACGTTGTTGCCGGCCAGTGCTTCCAGATCCGGTTGCGCCTTGGCGGTTTTCGCCACGCTGCGCGGCGGGCCGCCGAGGTTGACCGAACGCGCCGGGGCTCGCAGGGTCTTGTAGAAAAATTCGCCCTTGGCGGTCTGCACACTGCCGACACCGCCCTGTTGCAGACGGGTCAGCAACTGCACGCCATCGACCCCGAGAAATTCCTCGCAGCGCTTGCCGACCAGTGCCGAACGCTCGGCCCGCAGCAACTGGCAGGCCTGGGCGCTGACCGCCAGAATCTGCCCGCCGAGACTGACTGCGAGCAGGCCTTGCCACGGCGATTCCAAATACTGCCGGCGACTGTGAAAGGCGAGGACGATCTGATCGGGAAAGCTGTTGTTGAACACCCGGCTCTCGATCTGGCTGACCGCCATGCTCAGCAGCGCGGTGCTGTCGTGAACGCGGCCGAGGGGGCCTTCGCGGGTCAGGTCGAGGACGCCAAGAATTTCGCCCTGAGGGCAATGGATCGGCACCGAGGTGCAGGAAAAATCGGTGAGACGGTCGAGGTAATGTTCGCCGCAATCGATCAGGGTGGGGCGCGCCTCGACCAGCGCCGTGCCGAGGGCGTTGGTGCCACGAGCGGCTTCGCTCCAGCAGGCGCCGAGGGTGATGTCCTGCAGACCGCTGCCCTTGAGCCGGTCGGCCCGTCCCTCGACGGCGAGGATAGTGGCGTCGGAATTGGCGAGGATGATCAGGCCTTCCTTGCCCTGACGTTCGGCCAGGTAATCGATGGCCGGTATCGCCGCATCGATCAGCAGGCGATTGCTCGCCAGCAATACATCGAGACTGGCGCTCGATTCCAGCGCCAGCTCATGCTTGCCATTGAAATGCACGCCGTGGCTCAGGCTGCGCCGCCACGAAGCATCGATCTCCGCACGCAACACGCCATCCGGGACTTGCCCTTCGAGATGGAGTTTTTCCCGGGCCAGCCGGGCTTCGTGGTGAGACTTGGGATCGGTTGTTTTTATAAGAGTCATCAAGCGCTCCGGAGCGGTCCGCTTTGCGCTTCTTTACTTCAGCGCCCTGACGCCAATGTTTACGTTAACGTCAGGGAGATGGCAAGCACCGTAGGGCGCTAGTGTTCCAGCAGGCGGACCGGCTCAACATTCTTCGCGAGCAAGCTCGCTCCGACAGGGACTGGCATTGAACACAAATACTGAATTCAAATCGGTCATCTGTGGGAGCGAACTTGCTCGCGAAAGCGATTGATCAATCAACTCGACTATCAGGGTTGCCAGACCTCGGCATTCACGAAAAATGCCCGGGCATTGTCTTCGAGACTTTCCAGGTGATAGCCGCCCTCCTGCACGATCAGACATGGCAGTCCCAGGCTGCGAATCCGCTCACCCAGTGCTGCAAAGCCTTCGCGGGTGACGGCGACTTTGCTTTGCGGATCCAGCTCATAGATATCAAAACCCAGCGACAGCACCAGCACCTCGGCGCCGAACTCACGTACCGCGTTCAATGCGACGTCCAGTTGCCCGAGGAAATCCGCTTCGCTTGATCCATGAGCCATCGGCAGGTTGAGGTTAAAACCCGCTCCTGCGCCGCTGCCGCGTTCGTCGGCGAACCCGGCGACGCCCGGATAGAAGTTGGTCGGATCGCCATGCACCGAGACGTAAAGGACGTCATCGCGGTCGTAGAAAATTTCCTGGATGCCTTGGCCGTGGTGCATGTCGGTGTCGAGCACGGCGACTTTATCGAACTTGTCGCGCAACACCTGCGCCGCCACCGCCGCGTTGTTCACGTAGCAAAAACCGCCCGCTGCTTCGGCCCGGGCGTGATGCCCCGGTGGACGGCACAGCGCATAAGCCGCCGGCTCGCCATCGATCAATGCCTGAGCCCCCGCCACTGCGCTTTGCGCCGACCAGTAGGCCGAGCGCCAGGTCTGTTCGCCGACCGGGCAACTGCCGTCCGCCAGATAGCGCGCCGCTTGGGCGAGGATGCCGCGCAGGGCGTTGGGCTCACGGACGAAAATGTTCGACATCACCTCGTCGCCCCAGTCTTCGGGGATTTCCTTCCAGCGTGCATGGGCTTCCTGAAGGAACGTCAGATAAGGCGCGCCATGCACCGCCAGCAACGGCGCGAGGCCGGCATCGGCGGGCTGCTCGACACTGAAGCCCAGACCGTGGGCCGCCTGCACCAGACGCTGCGCGCGCTCGGGGACTTCCTGTGGCGTGCGCATCTGCCCGCGCGAGTAATAGCTGCGTGGATGGTGGAGCAATTGTTCGGGATGGAAAAAACTGCGCATGGTTCAGGCTCCCTGTTCGATTCGTCCGGCGCGGGCCAGCACGGCGTTGAGCAATACATCAGTGCCCTGCTTCACGTCTTCGGGCAACACATCTTCGGCTTCGTTGTGGCTCAGGCCACCCACGCACGGGATGAACACCATTGCCGTCGGGCAGTAACGCGCCAGGTGAATCGCGTCATGCCCGGCGCCGCTGACAATCGACTGCTGAGCGTAGCCCAGCGCATCCACCGCCTCTTGCACCGCCGCGACGCATTCGGCGTCGAATGGCGTGGCCGGGCTGATCCAATGCGGGGTAATCGTCAGGTTCAAGCCTCGGCCATCGGCAATCGCCTGCAAGCGGGCGCGCACTTGTTGCTCCATGGCAGCAATCGCTTCGTCACGGTGATGACGCAGATCGACGGTGAAATTCACAAGCCCCGGAATGGTGTTGCGCGAGGACTTGTTGATGCTCAACTCGCCGACCGTGGTCAGGCCCTCCGGCGCAAAATCCGTGGCCAGACCTTCGATTGCCTGGATCATCCGCGCAACACCGTACAACGCATCTTTGCGCAACGGCATCGGCGTGGTGCCGGCGTGGGCGGCCATGCCCTCCACGCGCACATCGAGCCAGCGGATCGCCTGACCGCCCGTGACCACGCCGATGCTTTTGGCGTTGTCTTCAAGGATCGGACCTTGCTCGATGTGCGCCTCAAAATACGCATCCACCGCGCCGCCCAACGGACGCTCACCGGCGTAACCGGTACGCTGCAAAGCCTCGGCAACGCTGATGCCATCGATGTCGCGCACCGCCAGCGCAGCGTTCAGATCCATGATCCCGGTGAACACTGCCGAGCCGAACATGGCCGGGGTGAAACGCGCACCTTCTTCGTTGGTCCACACCGCCACTTCCAGCGGTTTGCGGGTCTGGATATTCAGGTCGTTGAGGCAACGCACCACTTCCAGCCCGGCGAGCACGCCGTAGACGCCATCGAAACGTCCGCCTTCGGGCTGGGTGTCGAGGTGGCTGCCCATCATCACCGGCGCGGCGTCCGGATCGGTGCCGGCGCGTCGGGCGAACAAGTTGCCGATGGCATCCACACTCAAGGTCATGCCGGCTTCGCGGCACCAGTGGGCGAACAGTTCGCGGCCGGCCTTGTCTTCATCGCTCAACGCCAGACGGCAGCTGCCGCCTCGGGCTGTCGCACCGATTTCGGCCATGGCCATCAGGCTCGCCCACAGGCGTTCGCCATTGATTTTCAACATAAGGTTCTCCTGAAATTCCGGGTCAGGCACGGGCCATTTCCGCGCGATGGGCACTGGCGTGACGACGGGCGAGAGACAGCACGCAGACCAGCGAAATACCGGCGATCAGGCTGTAGAACACCGCCATCGGCCACCATTGCCCGATGAACTTGTGCGCGAGCATCGTGCCGATCAGCGGCGTCAGACCACCGGCCACCGCGCCGCAGATCTGATAGGCCAGCGAGATTGCGGTGTAGCGCACGCGGGTCTCGAACATGCCGCTGACGTACCCGGCGATCACCGCGTAGAACGACGCCATGCACACCACCGCCAGCGCGATGCCGAAGATGATCAGCGGCGCCTGGGCCGAACTGACGAGCACGAACATCGGATACGGCGAGGCCATCGCCAGCAGCGAAACCAGGCACAGGAAACGCGTCGCGCCGATCTTCTGCGCCGTCCATGCGGCCAGCGGCTGAATGCAGAACTGGATGATCGCGACGAAGAACAGGCATTCGAGAATCAGCGAACGTGGCAGCGCCAGTTGCTGAGTGGTGTAGGCGATCATAAAGGTATTGGTGAAATACACCCCGGCGATGCCCAGCGTGTTGGCGCCGATGCACAGCAACAGCGGACGCCACGCGGTGCGCAAGACTTCCATCACGGGGGCCTGTTCTTTCTTGATCTGTTTCGTGGCCTGCTCGCGGCTGGCGAGGAATTCCGGCGACTCGTTCACGCCCAGGCGAATCGCCAGGCCTACCAGCAGCAACAGCGCACTGGCGAGGAACGGCAGACGCCAGCCCCAGCTCATCAGGTCTGCTTCGGGCAAGCGGGTCACCGCGCTGAAGGCCAACAGCGACAGAATCAAACCCGCCGGGCTGCCCAGTTGCGCGAACGACGCGAAGAAGTTGCGCCGGCCCTTCGGCGCATGCTCGCCGGCCATCAACACCGCCCCGCCCCACTCGCCGCCGACGGCGATGCCCTGGACGATGCGCAGCAGAATCAGCAGCACCGGCGCCGTCGCGCCAATCTGCGCGTAAGTCGGCAACAGACCGATGCACACCGTGACCACGCCCATCATCAGCAGCGTGATGATCAGCGATTTCTTGCGGCCGATGCGGTCGCCGATATGGCCGAAAATGATCCCGCCCAATGGCCGGGCAAAGAAGCCCACGGCGAAGGTCCCGAACGCGGCCATGGTGCTGAACAGCGGATCGTCGGAGGGAAAGAACAGCGCGCCGAACACCAGTGCGGCGGCGGTGGCGTAGATGTAAAAGTCGTACCACTCGATCATGGTGCCGATGAAGGCTGCGGCCGCCGCACGGCGCGGCTGGTTCGAAGCGTGGGGCTTCATGGGGTCGGGCTCCTTTGATTGTTTTTTTGGCAGGAGGAAAACGCTGATTCCAGGGCACTCTGGCGGTGCCTGTCGTGGGGTGATTTATCGTCCCGGGGCTATGATTAGTCAATTTTCTATTTATTATTCCGATTATTACCTCACCTTATAATCGAGAACCGCCATGGCCGAACGCGACGTACAACGCCTGCTTAACGACCGCTTGGACTGGAATCTTTTGCGCACCTTCCGGGTGATCGGCCAGGAGCTGAGCATCAGCCGCGCCGCCGCGCGCCTGCACTTGACCCAACCGGCGGTGAGCCAGGCGCTCAAGCGCCTGGAGGAGCAACTGGGCCGCCAGTTGATCGCCCGGCGCGGCCCGCGATTTGCCCTCACTGAAGTCGGCGAGCAGATCTTCGAACTGGCCGGCGAGATCTACGGGCAGATGTCCCAGGTCAGCAGCCTGCTGGAACAACCGGCCGATGAAGTGATCGGCAGGGTTCGACTGCTGATCATCAGCCGGATCTTTTCCGAGCGCTTCGATGACTTCCTCGCTGACTTTCACCGGCAGTATCCACGGGTAGATCTGGAGGTGGATGTGATGCGCAGTTCGGACATCGTCAGTGCCCTTCAGGAGAAAACCGCGACCCTCGGCCTGAGCCTTAATCGCCGCCCGCAACCGCGACTGGAACAGCGTCTGTTCCTGCGTCAGCGTTATGCATTTTTCTGCGGCAAACACCACGCGCTGTTCGGCCGAAAGGACATCGGTGAAGGCGATTTGCAGCGGGAAAATTTCGTCAGTTTCACCAGTGACCAAATTGGCGGGATGCTTTCGCCGCTGACGATTTTCCGCGATCAACAGGGCTTCAGCGGACGCATCGTTGCTTCATCGCCGAGCCTGGAAGAAGTGCGGCGACTGGTGATCGCCGGGTTCGGAATCGGTTGTTTGCCGGAGCACGTGGTAGCGGCAGACGTCGAGGCCGGATTGCTCTGGCGCCTGCCGCCCCACGAGGGGATTGCCGATGTCGACATTCATCTGTTGTGGAACCGCGACCAGCGCATGAGCCGCGCCGAGACGCTGTTCATCGAACGATTGCAGGCCTGTCTGGCGGATCAGTAACCGAGCAGCCGATCCACGCGGTTGAGCAGCGGTTCACCGGCATTCAGACGGCGGAAGTTCTCGGCGATCTGTTCGGCGATGCAGTCATGAGACGCCGCCGAAGCCATATGCGGGGTGATGGTCACGCCCGGGGTTTTCCACAATGGATGGTCAGCGGGCAGTGGTTCCTGTTCGAAGACATCGAGCAGCGCACCGCGCAGTTTTACACGGGCCAGCATCTGTTGCAGATCGTCGATGTTCAGGTGCCCGCCGCGCCCGACGTTGATCAGTGCCGCGCCGTTGGCCAGACGCTCGAAGGTCTGGCGATTGAGAATGCCGCGCGTCTCGTGGGTGAGTGGCAACAGGTTGATCAGCAACTCCACGCCGTCGAGAAATGAATTGAAAGCTTCAGTGCCGTCGAAGGTCTGCACGCCCGATAAATCCTTTTTGCTGCGCGCCCAGCCACGCACCTCGTAACCGGCGCTGGCCAGGTCTTGGGCAATCGCGCTGCCGAGCGAACCGAGCCCCATCACGCCGATTCGGAACTGATGGGCCGGGCGTTGCAGCGGTCGTTCCCAATGCTGTTGGTGCTGCTGCTCAAGGACTTGATCGAAGCCGCGATGATAGTGAATCACCGCCCAGCGCACGTACTCGGTCATGCCCTGGCGGTGACCAGGATCGACCACCCGGCATACCGGCAGATCGGGGCACGAGGGATCGTGCTCCAGGTGATCGATACCGGCTGCAACTGAGTGAATCACTTGCAGGTTGGGTAACGCGGCAAGACTGCCCGGCAGTGGAAACCAGCACGCCGCGATCTGCGCATTCACCGCGCGGGGATCATCGGCCAGCACCGCCGAGAGCTGCGGCGCACGGCGGGCAAAGGCTTCCTGCAATTGCTTGAGCAACAGCGAGTCGCGGGACATCAGTGCAACGGTGTTCATGACAGATAGGACTCGCGCTGGGATTCGATCAGGGTCAAGGCGGCCTCCCAGGCCAGGTCGATGATGTTGTCCTGTTCATCGCGGTCGAACTGTTCGGCGGTGTGGGCACAGACTTCCGGCGACGGGAAATGCAGCTCGCAACCGCCGGCAAGCGCCTGTACTTGCGCCTGGCAGGCACGCTCCAGAAAGTGGATTTCCTGAAATGCCTGGGCTACGCCGGATCCGCCGACCAGCAAGCCGTGATTGCGCAGGATCATCGCGCGATGTGGGCCGAGGTCAGCGATCAACCGCTCACGTTCATCCAGCGACAGCGCGATGCCTTCGTAGGTGTGATACGCCAGTTTTCCGTAGAACTTCAATGCATGCTGACTGATCGGCAGCAGGCCTTGTTTCTGCGCAGCGACGGCCATGCCGGCGGCGGTATGGGTATGGATCACGCAGTTCAGATCCGGGCGCGCCATGTGGATCGCCGAGTGGATCACGAACCCGGCGGCGTTGACCCGATGCCCGGCGTATTCAGGGTCGACGATGCGCCCGTCCTGATCGATGCGCACCAGATCGGAAGCGCGCATGCGGTCAAAGATCACGCCGTAGCGGTTGATCAGGAAATGATGCTCCGGCCCCGGAATCCGCAGGGTGATGTGCGTGTCGATCAGGTCGGTCATGCGAAAGTGCGCAATCAAGCGGTACAGCGCAGCGAGCTCGCAACGGGCTTGCCATTCGATCGGGTCAATGTGGGCGGGTTTACTCACGAATACACCTCTTTGTTGGTATGAAGGACGACCGGGTTGGCCCGCAGACGAGCGAGGCCACAGACACCGATCAGCGACAAGGCCGACAGCAGCGTGAAGAACACCGCCAATGGCAGCCACTGCCCGGAAAACTTGCTGGCCAACAGCGTGCCGATCAGCGGCGTGGTACCGCCAGCGACCGCGCAGCTCAGTTGATAAGCGATGGAGATGCCCGAATAGCGCAGGTGCACCGGGAAGGCCTGGGTCATGTACCCGGCGATCACCGCGTACAGGGCCGAGAGGATCACCACCGCGACGGCAATGCCGAGGGTCATCAACAGGGTGTTCTGAGTGCCGACCAGCAGGAACATCGGGTACGGCGTGACCATGCACAGCAGCGCCACCAACATCAGGAATCGCCCTTCGCCGATGCGCTCGGCGAGCAGCGCCGACAACGGTTGCGAGAGCAATTGAATGATCGTCACCAGGAACAGGCAGTCGAGAATGGTCGAGCGCGGAATGCCCTGATATTGGGTGACGTAGGTGATCATGAAGGTGTTGGTGAAGAAGAATCCTGCCGAGCCGATGGTGACGGCGGCGGCCGCGAACAGGATCTGCCGCCAGCACTGGCGGATCACGTCTTTCACCGGGTATTTGGCGGTTTCGTTGTTGTCCCTGGCCTTGGCGAATTCCGGCGATTCATGCACCCCGGAACGGATCATCAGACCGACCATCATCAGCACGCCGCTGGCCAGAAACGGCAGACGCCAGCCCCAGGCAAGAAAGTCTTCCGGAGACAGCGACGTCACCAGTCGGAACGCGATCAACGCCAGCAGTAAACCTGCCGGGCTGCCGAGCTGGGCGAACGAGGCATAGAAGGTTTTGCGTTTGGCCGGAGCGTGCTCACTGGCCATCAACACCGCTCCGCCCCACTCGCCGCCGACGGAGATGCCCTGAATCAGACGAAGAACAATCAGACCGATGGGCGCCCAGATGCCAACGCTGGCGTAGCTCGGCAACAGACCGATTCCGGCGGTGGCCAGCCCCATCAGCGCCATCGTGACCAGCAGCATTTTCTTGCGGCCCAGACTATCGCCCAAATGACCGAACACCATACCGGCCATCGGCCGGGCGATGAAGCCAACGGCGAAACTGCCGAACGCGGCGAGCGTGCTGGTCACCGGGTCGCTGCTGGGAAAGAACACTTGCCCGAGCACCAGCGCGGCGGCGGTGGCGTAGATATAGAAATCGTAGAATTCGATGGTCGTGCCAATGAAGGCAGCGGCCGCGGCGCGACGCGGCTGAGCGGTGGTGTGCATGCAAGAACCCTGTGTATTTATAGTTTTAGGCAGGTGTCGAGGCGGGTGACAGTCGCGCTCTGTGGCGCTTGTGGGCTTTATCGCTTCCGTGACAGGATTAGTCAATTTTCAAAAACTTATCTTTACTATTAGCGTGGCTACTACATGACTTCTTCCGCTAATCCCTGGGTCGGACGGCGTTTTCTCAATGATCGGCTGGACTGGAACCTGCTTCGCACCTATCTGGTGATCGGGCAAGAAGGCAGCATGAGCCGCGCTGCCGCCCGATTGCACATCACCCAATCGGCGGTCAGTCAGGCATTGAAACGTCTCGAAGAACAACTGGATTGTGTGCTGATTGCGCGCAGCGGACGGCGCTTTGATCTGACGGAAACCGGGGAAGAAGTCCTGCGAATTGCGACGGATATCTACGGTGACATCTCCCGTTTGGGCACCGTGGTCGAGAACCGCCATGACGACGTGGTGGGCAAGATCCGTATCCTCACCGTCAGTGGTGTCCAGGCGCGGCATTACGATGAGTTTCTTGCGGACTTCCACGAGACTCATCCAAAAATCGAGCTGGAAGTCGAGGTGATGGGCAGTTCGAACATCATCAGTTCGCTGCTGCAGAAGACCGCTACGGTGGGAGTGGGATTGTGTCGTTTACCGCAGCCGAGGCTGGAACAACGGGTTTTGTTTCGTGAGCGCTATGCGTACTTTTGCGGGCAGCGCCATCGACTGTTCGGGCAGCAGAATCTGACGCTGGAGCAATTGGCGGCGGAGAACTTTGTCAGCTTCACCAGCGATCAGCTCGGCGGCAATCTTTCGCCGTTGACGCTGTTTCGTGACCAGCAAGGATTTACCGGCAAGATCGTCGCTTCCTCCACCAGTTTCGAAGAGATTTATCGTTTGATCTGCGCAGGGTTCGGGATTGGCTGTCTGCCGACCCACCTGGTACGAAGGGATGTCGAACAAGGTTTACTATGGCGCTTGCCGCCGGAAGACGGAGTGGTGGATTTCGATATCCAGCTGCTGTGGAATCGCGAACAGAAGATGACGCAGGCGGAAACGGTGTTCCTCGACAGCTTCCAGCACATGCTCAGCTTGCGTGAGCCTGTGCTGTGAAGCTGCGATGGATTACACGTGTGGATCGCCCGGCGCCTTGGTCGGCGCAGCGTATTGAGGTTTGAGGTGGCCGTCCTGATCGAGTAGCCAGGCGTCCATGATCTGCCGCACCACGGGACCTGCGACTCGACCACCGGCCTCGCCGTTTTCGATCATCACCGAAATCGCGATTTTCGGATGCTCGGCCGGGGCAAAACCGACGAACAAGGCGTTGTCACGATGGCGCTCAAGGGTTTTCTCGCGGTTGTAGCGCTCGCCCTGCTTGATCGCCACTACTTGCGCCGTACCACTCTTGCCGGCGATGCGGTATTGCGCGCCGGCCGCCGCCGCACGTGCGATACCTCGGGCGTCGTGCATCACCATCTGCATACCGTGGTTGACCTGGTCCCAGTCACGCGGATCCTTGAGCAGGATGTTCGGCATCGGGTGTTCGTCCACCGGCGCCACACCGTCGACGGTCTTGGCCAGGTGCGGACGGTTCCAGATGCCCTTGTTGGCAATCAGCGCAGTGGCTTGAGCCAGTTGCAGCGGCGTGACTTGCATGTAGCCCTGGCCGATGCCGAGGATCACGGTTTCGCCGGGGAACCAGGCTTGCCGACGCGTGGCGCGCTTCCAGGCCTGGGACGGCATCAGACCGGGCGACTCCTCGAACATGTCGAGCGAGACTTTCTCGCCGAGGCCGAACATCGCCATGTAGTCATGCAGGCGGTCGATGCCGAGCTTGTGCGCCAGGTCGTAGAAGTAAGTGTCGTTGGAGCGCATGATCGCTGCGTCCATGTCCACCCAGCCATCGCCACTGTGGTTCCAGTTGCGGTACTTATGATCGAAGTCCGGCAGTTGGTAATAGCCAGGATCGAAGACCCGGGTTTGTGGCGTGACGACACCGGCGTCGAGGCCAGCGATGGCCACCTCCGGCTTGATCGTCGAACCGGGCGCGTACAGGCCTCGCAGCACGCGGTTGAACAGCGGACGGTCGATGGAGTCACGCAGCGCGGAATATTCCTTGGAGCTGATACCGGTCACGAACAGATTGGGGTCGAAGCTCGGGTTGCTGACCATGGCCAGCACTTCGCCGGTCGACGGGTCCAGCGCAACCACTGAGCCCCGACGGTCGCCCAATGCGGCTTCGGCGGCTTCTTGGAGCTTGATATCAAGGCTGAGGACGATGTTTTTGCCGGGTATCGGGTCGGTGTGTTTCAGGACCCGCAGAACGCGGCCTTGAGCATTGGTCTCCACTTCCTCGTAACCGACGTGGCCGTGCAGTTGTGGCTCGTAGAAGCGTTCGACACCGGTCTTGCCGATCGATTGGGTGCCACGGTATTCGACGGAATCGAGGGTCTTGGATTCTTTCTCGTTGATGCGGCCGACGTAGCCAATCGAGTGTGCGAAGTGTGCGCCCAGTGGATAGTTACGAACGAATTGCGGCTCGACATCCAGGCCTGGCAGACGGAACTCGTTGACTGCCAGCACGGCGATTTGTTCTTCGGTCAGTTCATAGAACAGCGTTACGGGTGTAAACGGATGGCGCGACTGCTTCATGGCCTTGTCGAAGACTGTTCGGTCTTCGGGTGGCAGGTGCAGGAGGCTAATGACCTCGTCCAGCTCCTGGTTGACGTCAGTCGCACGTTCTCTTGTGATCGTCAGGTTATAGCTGGGACGGTTATCGGCCAGCAACACGCCATTGCGATCGTAGATCAGGCCACGTGTCGGCGGGATCGGCAGGACATGGACGCGGTTGTTTTCGGAGATGGTCGAGTGATAGTCGAACTCGACGACTTGCAGGATGTACAGGCGCACAACCAGGGCGCAACTGACGGCGAAGACGAACAAGGCACAGGCGATCAGGCGTTTGTTGACCAGTCGTGTCTCTTTTTCGTGATCCTTGATCGGGATGGGTTCGGGCATTTCTGCAGCCACTCTTTGACAAAAATGAGCGCCGATCCTTGGGCGTGACATCAGTCCGTTAAAAAACGAGCTGCACCATACCAAAAACCGGGCAGTCATTTCAGAGGGATTTCCCCAATGGTTGCTGTTACGACGGTCGAGCACTTTCCTGCAGGCAAAACAAAACCCCAACTGCTTTCGCAATTGGGGTTTCGGAATTTAATCTTGACGATGACCTACTCTCACATGGGGAAACCCCACACTACCATCGGCGATGCATCGTTTCACTTCTGAGTTCGGGATGGGATCAGGTGGTTCCAACGCTCTATGGTCGTCAAGAAATTCGG